>CADAZW010000048.1 GCA_902792555.1 uncultured Bacteroidales bacterium
TGGAGGAACATGCCATACCAGTTGCTGACCTGGTCCTTCCAGTACTGCTGCCAATTGCTGAGGGTGTATTTCTCGAGGAAGCGGTGGGAACCGATAATGAGCATGGGAGCTGCAGCCTCGAAGCCCACACGGCCCTTGATGCCAATAATAGTGTCGCCCACATGGCAATCGCGACCTATGGCATAGGCGGCGCCTATCTCCTCCACGGCTTGGATGGCCTTGATCTTGTCGGAATAGGTGGTGCCGTTGACGCTCACCAGCTCGCCTTTCTCAAAGCCAAGGGAGAGTATCTCACTGCCAGTCTTGGTAGGATGCTTGAGGTATGCACTCTCGGGCAAGCCCTGAGTGCTGTCAAGTATCTCGCCTCCACAAATGCTGGTGCCCCATATGCCGACGTTGTAGGAATATTTGAGCTTGGCAAAATCGGCATTGAAACCGTGCTTGTTGAGGTAGTCAACTTCCTCCTGACGGCTGAGGTTGTTGTCGCGGGTGAGAGTGATAATCTCCACTCCAGGCGACTTGACCAAGAAGGTCATGTCAAAGCGAATCTGGTCGTTGCCGGCGCCAGTAGAGCCATGAGCTATGGCATCGGCACCTATCTCGTTGGCATAGCGCGCAATGGCCAGAGCCTGGAAAATACGCTCAGAGCTTACGGAGATGGGATAGCAGTTGTTGCGCAGCACATTGCCAAAGACCATATACTTGAGCGACTTCTGATAATACTCCTGGGTAACATCAAGGGTCACATACCTGACGGCACCAAGCTTATAGGCGTTCTCCTCGTTGGTCTTAAGCTGCTCGGGGCTGAAACCGCCGGTGTTGGCACACGCAGCATAAACCTCATATCCTTTCTCCTTAGCCAGATACATCACTGTATAGCTGGTGTCAAGACCGCCAGAAAAGGCGACGACGACTTTCTTCTTTTTCATATTGGTTTGTTATATTTTGGAGTTAACCGCTTCGCGATGGAAGTCTTTTATTTAAAATTAGGAGTTAGAAGTTAAGAGTTAGGAGTTAGCGTTTCCTCCGGACTTGGCTAAATCTCAAACCTCAAATCTCAAACCTCAAATAATACCTGTTATTGGTTATTGTTTAACGTTCAATGGCATGACCTTCCAGTGCAGCAATTCGATCTAGCACTTCCTGAGGAATTTTGGCGGGCAGATGCTCCTCGGGGTCGAAGAGCATGGCAGTGCAGATGCAGAACTTACGATTGCGCTCCTTTAGGACTGGATAGTTGACGCAGCCCTCACAGCCGCGCCAGAAGGCCTCATCGTCGGTAAGGTCGTCGAAGGTGACTGGCTGATAGCCCAAAGCCGTGTTCATCTTCATCACCGCCTTGCCACTGGTGAGCGAGAAAATCTTAGCATGGGGCCAGCGCATACGGGCTAGGGTGAAAGTCATGTCCTTTATCCGCTTGGCTATGCCGAGATGACGGAAATCAGGATGGACAATGAGTCCTGAAGTGGTTACATATTTCTTGTTTCCCCATGTCTCAATATAGCTAAAGCCGGCAAAACGGTCTCCCACCAAGGCTATCACGGCCTTGGCCTCCCTCATCTTGTTGGCCACATACTCATGGGTACGCTTGGCAATACCGGTGCCGCGATCCTTTGCAGCGTCTGCTATGGTCTGCAGAATGGTATCAACATACTTCTCGTGTGTCTCATCTGCCACGAGCACCTTTATTTCTTCAATGGTTTCTTCTTCGCCGTTATGCATTTTCTCGCCTCCTCTCTATTCCCCGTAATGAGGGATGACAGCTTTAAGCATATGATTAATCACATTCCTCGAGGTACCCTCGCGCAGCACGACGATAATGGTATCATCGCCTGCCACTGTACCTATCACCTCACGGGCATTCAGATTGTCAAGTTCTCCGGAGAGAGAGCTGGCGTAACCGCTCGCCGTCTTGATAACGGCCAGATTGCCGGAGAACTCCACAGACTGGAATCCGTAGGTATGAGAAATGACACGCCTCTTGCTCTCATGCTCAGCCCTTGACTGTGGCAGCACATAGGCGTAGGTGCCACTGTCGGTAAATATCTTCGCCACCTTCAGCGCCCTGAGATCCCTGGACAACGTGGGCTGAGCCACGGTATAACCGCTGTCTATCAAAGCGCGGAGGATTGCCTCCTGGCTCTCAAAGGTGTGTTCCTGCAAGAGCGAACGCAGCACTTCCAGTCTTGATTTCTTTGTTGCCATAGTTTTTCATTTTAAATTGATATCGGTGCAAAGTTATTCATAAATTTTGGAATAACAATGCTATTTTATGCAAAAAACGCACCGAAAGATAGAATTTCTATTCTTTTCCCTTGATTTCCCCGCTTCCCAAACAAATCTTGCGGCCATCATCGGCATAGGGAACATAAATCACGGCAAACTGACCCGGAGCAACGCCTCGCAGAGTGCGATTGCACTTCACCACATAATGGCCCGACACCTCGGAATAGCCGAAGGTGCCCTCCTCAAAGTCTGGTGAATGGCGTATCTTAAAGAAGCAGGGAGAGGAACATTGCGAGATATCAAAAGCAGAAGGGGCAGTGCCTTGGCCAGCCTTTATTTCATGCCAATCGCTGAGAGCAAACTCGCTGGCGTTACACAGAAGATCCGGGCTCTCAATGTTGCGGGTAACGAAAACGGTATTGTCGTCGATATCCTTCTTCACCACAAACCACGGTCCGCCACCCAAGCGCAATCCCTTACGCTGGCCCAAGGTAAAAAACCAATAGCCCTGATGCTGACCAAGCACCCGACCACTCTCCCACTCCACTATGTTGCCCTGTCGCTCGCCAAGGTAGTGACGGAGCAAGGCATTATAAGTGGTATTGCCAAGAAAGCAGATGCCCTGACTGTCCTTGCGATGGGCAGGAGCCAGGCCGTAGCGCTCAGCAATGGCACGCACCTCACTCTTCTGCATCAGACCGATGGGGAAGTCGAGCACGCTGAGCTGGTCGGGAGTGATTTGGCAAAGGAAGTCCGTCTGGTCCTTGACGGGGTCAGGCGAGGTTGCGAGATACTTCACGCCATCCAGAGTGACCGTGGAGGCATAATGCCCCGTGGCAATGCTGTCAAAGAGATGGCCTACCCTATCATAGAAACAGCCGAACTTAATCAGGCTGTTGCACATTACGTCGGGATTGGGGGTAAGCCCCTTCTTCACTCTGTCGATAAGATAGCCCACCACCTGCTCCCAGTAGTCACGGTGGAGGTCAACAGTCTCCACCTTAAGCCCGTACTGGCGGGCCAGAAGGTTAACCATCTCAAGATCCTCCTCCATCGTACACGAAAACTCACTGTCCTCGTGCGCGCCTATGATTATATAAAATAAGGTAGGCTTCTCCCCTCTTTCACAAAGCAGATGAGTAGCCACGGCGCTGTCAACGCCCCCCGAAGCAAGCAAAGCAATATTCATACTGCAAAAGTACGATAAAAAATGAAAATGGAAACGAATTAACGAAAACGAAAACGAAAACGAAAACAAAAATCCGTTAGATCCGTGCAAACTGTGTTTTTTAACCACGGATTATTCCGATTGAACGGACAAGTTAACGAAAACGAAAACGAAAAAATATGCGTATTCTGCTTTTATCTGCGTATTCTGTGCGTCGCGAAACGACAAAATAATCTATCTTTGCATTGCATAACTTCTAATCTGACAAAAAATGAAAAAAATCATCCTCATTGCCATTGCAGCCTTTGGACTCATGGCCTGCGGCGAACAAAGCAAGTATGATGCCGCCCTCGACCAGTACGAAGACCTCATCGACCAGACCATCGAAGCCATCAAGAACGGTGACCAGACGGCTGCTGATAATCTTAACCGCAAGATTACCGACATCGGCCCCACCATTCAGGAGATAGACGCCAAGGGCACCAGCGAACAGAAGAAACGAAAAAAGGACCTGGAGGTGAAGTTCGTGGGAGCACTGTTTCAGGGTGTAAACCCTAACGACAACAATACCGACATCGACCGCGGACAGATGGGAGAAATCACCGATGATGCCGACGAATAAAACCACGGGGAACGGTCAGGCTGCAATGTAGTAACAATATTGGGCGCTTTTTGGCGACCAATATCGCGCGAATATTTTTTCTAATTGCGAGAACATTTTTCCTCATCGCGAGAACATTTTTTCTAAATGCGCAGAGGTGTTCGGTTTCGGCGCGATTAGATTTGACTTGTGCGCGATTAGATTTCGTTTCGGCGCGATTAGATTTGACTTCCTCGCGACTATGTGACGACTGAGCCTGTCCATAAGAAAGTCCGCCAAAAGCGCAGAATGCTTTTGGCGGACATTGGTTTATCAGTGGCAGAAAATACTGCCATATGGTCAGCGAAAGATTACTTTTCCGTAGGCGCCAGCATCAGCTTGAGCTCGTCGAGCTGTGCCTGGTCAACGGCAGAGGGTGCGTCAAGCATCACATCGCGACCGGAGTTGTTCTTGGGGAATGCTATGCAGTCGCGGATGGAGTCGAGTCCGGCAAAGAGGCTTACGAAGCGGTCAAGGCCGTAGGCAAGGCCTCCATGAGGCGGTGCGCCGTACTTAAAGGCGTTCATCAGGAAGCCAAACTGCTCCTGTGCCTTCTCCGGAGTAAAGCCGAGCACCTCGAATATCTTGGCCTGCAGCACTGCATCGTGGATACGGATGGAGCCGCCGCCCACCTCAACGCCGTTGCATACCATATCGTAGGCATCGGCCAGTACAGAGGCAGGATCGGTGTCGAGCTTGGGCACGTCGCAAGGCTTGGGGGCAGTGAACGGATGGTGCATGGCCATGAGGCGCTGCTCCTCGTCGCTCCATTCAAACATCGGGAAGTCAACAACCCAAAGGAGGGCAAACTTATCCTTGTCGCGCAAGCCGAGACGGTCGCCCATCAGGAGGCGCAGCTCACACAGCTGCTTGCGGGCCTTCATGGCGTCGGGGCCGCTGATGATGAGGATAAGGTCGCCGGGGGCTGCCTGCATCTTGGCTGCCAGAGCGTTGAGCACCTCGGAGCTATAGAACTTATCGACGGAGCTCTTGACACTGCCATCCTCGCCCACCCGGGCATAGACAAGGCCCTTGGCGCCGATCTGCGGACTCTTGACGAAGTTGGTAAGCTCGTCAATCTGCTTGCGGGTGTAGGCGGCGCATCCCTTGGCGCAAATGCCGCCGATATACTCTGCCTCGTTGAACACGGCAAACTCGCCGGTGCCCTTGAGGACATCCATCAGTTCAACAAACTCCATGCCGAAGCGAAGGTCGGGCTTGTCGGAGCCGAAGCGGGTCATGGCCTCCAGCCATGGCATACGCTGGAAGGGCTGGTCGCCGAGGTCTATGCCGCGCACCTCCCTGAAGAGATACTTGGTCATTTCCTCAAAGGTGCGGATGATGTCATCCTGCTCCACGAAGCTCATCTCGCAGTCAATCTGGGTAAACTCAGGCTGACGGTCGGCACGAAGGTCCTCATCGCGGAAGCACTTGACAATCTGGAAGTAGCGGTCCATGCCAGCCACCATCAGCAGCTGCTTGAGCGTCTGGGGGCTCTGAGGCAGGGCATAGAACTGGCCGGGGTTCATGCGGGAGGGCACGATGAAGTCGCGGGCTCCCTCGGGAGTGGAACCCACCAGCACGGGAGTCTCAATCTCCAAGAAGCCCTTGGAGTCAAGGAAATGCCTTACCGCAAGGCAGAACTTGTGACGCAGCTCCAGGTTGGCCCTGACATTGCTGCGACGCAAGTCCAGGTAGCGGTACTTCATGCGCAGCTCATCGCCGCCGTCAGTATTCTCCTCGATGGTGAAGGGCGGAGTAAGGCTGGCATTAAGCACCTTGAGGGTGCTGACGATTATCTCAATATCGCCTGTGGGCATCTTGGGATTCTTGTTGTAGCGCTCATTGACGGTGCCCACCACCTGAATGACAAACTCGCGCCCCAGCTTGTTGGCCTCATCGCACAGGCCCTTGTCGGCCTCTTCGTTAAAAACAAGCTGCGTGATACCGTAGCGGTCGCGGAGGTCAACGAATGTCATGCCTCCCATCTTGCGGGTTCTCTGTACCCAGCCCGCCAAGGTTACCTGCTGGCCTACATCGCTGATGCGCAACTGGCCACATGTCGTAGTTCTATACATGATTTTTATTTACAATTTCACTATTTACAATTTATTTACAATTTAATTTTGATTTACAATTTCACAAATTACAATTGGTTGCAAAAGTAATGTTTTTTTAGAAGTATGGAGTAATTTGATAGGAGAAATTGGATATATCAGGGGCAAGTGGTAAGGGGATTGGAACAAATCATGTCCTGCGTTATCCATCCGGTGTGCTTGCCGTCAAGGCTGACTATCTTCACCCATTCGCCCTTCAGTTCAAGGGGGTGATAGCCTACCTCATGGTCCACAACGGACGTCACCTTGCCCTTGGTGCTGGGCGTGGCGCGTAACTTATGGCTGCCACCGACGAGACTGAAGCCGATGCAGCTGTAGTGAACCCAATAGCCGGTGGTGGAACCCTTGAGGCTGGTGGGCTTGGAGTCAGGATTGGTGTCGGGAACAGCATCGTAGTACTCGCCGTCGTCAATACGCCACCAGCCATTACGCGGATGGCTGACAAAGAGAATCCACTCGCCGTCAACGGGGATCTTGTCCACGACCTTGCCCTTGGGAGAATTTCGGACATTGGTGTCGGTGCCCGTTGGGTCAAGGATATAGACTTCCAATGAATTGTCGGTCTGCGCCATGGCGAAGATGCCTGACACGAACATAAGGGAAAGAAGGATGATGTGTTTCATATCTATAACATTTTAGATTTTTTCAAAGTCCTTATTGCTCACCCATCCCTTCCGGCCATCGCTGAGCGAAACCTCTGTCCATGTGGGCAGCGTTGTGTCGCTTAGGCTTACCTTGGTACCGCCGTGGAGGGTGAAGAGATTGGTGCCCGTGGTGTCGGGGGTGCTCATCAGTTTGGTGGTGGTCATAATGATTGCCGAGGAATGGTCGTTGTACTTTGAGCGCTGAAGAGCTGCAAAGATATTGAATACCACGATGCATACTGCCGACAGCAGGATGACGGCAAACGACCACTTCTTCAGCCGCCGTGCTGCGCTGAAGCGCAATGTCAGTATTGCCGCCAGAAGCAGGGCAAAGGCCAGCACGGAGAGCCACTCCCAGCCAGCCGAGCCGAAGGTGTTGACCAGCCGGTTGAAGGACCAGGCTATATCAAGGTCGCTGGAAGAATAGAATTTGTCCTGAGTCTGAGCGCGGGCAAGGGTGAGATTATGCCTGCAGTCTGCATCGGAGGGGTTGAGCTTGGCTGCCCGCTCATAGCAAAGGATGGCATGTGGTATATCCTTCAGGCGGTAGTAGCTGTTGCCCAGGTTGTAGAGCAGCTGCGGATTGCGCGGGTTTGCCTTAAGCAGATGGCTGTAGGCTGCGGCTGCCTCGGCATAATGATGCTGTGAATAGAGGGTGTCAGCCTCTGCTTTATCCTGCGCCGACAGAGAAAGGCTGCACATCAGTGCTATAATGATAAATAATGTATGCTTCATCTTTTCTTCTTCTTTAGCAGGGGATTGAGCTTTGCGATGATATCCTCAGCCTCATTGTAGGTATTGCGCATCTCATCAGCGCTGACAGTGCTGACTCCATAGATATGCAGCTCACAGTTGGCCACCACGTCGCTATAGCGGCTGGCAATGTCGGCAGGCACACCGCGCTCTGCAAAGAGGGTGGAGATTTTCTCCTTGGTAATGTCTGCCGGAGAGAGGGCAAGCTTATTTGAGACGGGCATTGGCCCTGCTGCCCGCCTTGCGGAGCATACGCCCCTGCACATCACCGCGGCGACGCTGGTGCAGCTGCATCAGCTTATAGGCAACGACGAATGCGATAAGAAGGAAGGCATAGGCTATATAGACAGGCACCTCCCTACCCTCGGAGACATTGCTGCCGCTGACCAGAGGGTCAAGGTGAATATGGCGGATATCGTCATTCTTCAGACGCTGGCGCGCCGCATAGGAATTGGGGTTTCCCTTGGCCACCCTGACGGCAATAGGCTTGCCGGTGGACACGGTGTGGTATGTGCCGTCGGCAGGATTGAAATAGGTCAGCTCAACGGGCGGAATGGTGAATTGCCCCTCATGATTTGGTATGGCATAGTACTCTATCATGAGGTCGCCCTCCATGCCCTGGGGAGTAAGCTGAGTATTGGCCTCCTGCTTGCTGTCAAGGGTCTCAAAGTCTGAAGGAAAGTGCACCTCAGGAGGGGTTATCAAGTCTATGTTGCCAGTGCCGTGTAGCCTTACGCGGAGGGTGAGAGTCTCATTCTCACGCGGTGTCTTGGTGGCAAGGTCTGCCTTGATGCTGAAGTTGTTGCCTACCGCCCCGGAGAATCCGGCAGGCTTGGGAGGCAAAGGCTTGACGGTAATGTCGAGCGAAGGAGCATTAACGGTATGATTGACATGGGTGGTGGCACTGGTGCCGAATAAGAAGGCGTCGATTGGGTCAACATTGCGGTTGGCATATGCTATAACGCCCTCAAAGGGAATGGACGGAATGGTCAGTTTGCCACTCTGCTGCGGAAACATCACATACTGACTCCATGTGGTGGTCTGCACAGCGCGTCCATTACGATTGACGACGCTTAGGTGCTTCTCCCGTGGCAGCGGCACCTCCTTGGCCACGAAGCCCTTAAGGTCAGGCATCTTGCCCTGCAGCTGCTCAAGGGCCTGGGTGGTAAACACCTTATAGGAAAGCAGCACAGGCTCCTGCTCATACACCACTTTCTTGTTGGAAGAAACCTCAATATACAAGTCGCCGGGACCAACGCGGTGAGACCCCTGCGAGGAACGAGACTGGGCCGCAGGCTGCTGATAAGGCTGCGAGCGACCAGGCTGCTGCGAATAAGAGCTGCCGGCTTTGTCTACATGGACTGAAGGGCGATTGGAGGTATAGCTGCGGCCGTCAACATTGATGGTAACGGCAGGCAGTTGAAAATTGCCTTCCTTGCGAGCTATCAAAGTGTAGGTAAAGGTGGTAGAAGAGTTTTCCGTCTTATTGCCATTGATGATCTGCACGCTCTGACTTGTTGACACCGCAGGACCATACACTATATCAAAGCCTGCTATGTTGCCAATCTGAGGCCGGCCGTCGACGTCAGCACTGTTTACGATATATTGCAGGCGAAACTGATCACCCACCCCCACTGACGCCGGAGCTTTGGCCGTTACAACCACGGCAGCATCGGCCACAGTGAACGCAAACAGCATTATTATTGAAAGAATTTTCCTCATCTCTTTATTATATCGTAGCTATAGATATCATTGAATCTATCGTCTGCTCTTTTTACCAGTTTTTCTCCAAATGACGACGCCCTACCTGCTGCATTTTGTGTTTCAGCTTTTCTTGGGTATCGCGTTCACGCATCTGCACGGCCCTCAACATCTGCTCGGCATTTTCCTTCGACATTTTCTGGTCAGGCTGCTGTTGGTTTTTCTGATTTTGCTGCTGCTGATTATCCTTGGGCGGCTGCTGCTTATCCTTATCCTGCCCCTGCTTGTTGTCCTTGTCTTGCTGAGGCTTGGGCTGCGGATTTGGATTCTTCTTTCGCTGATGTTGGCATAGGGCAAGGTTATAGCGGGTACGATCGTCAAGCGGATAGGCACGCAACGATTTCTTATAAGCCTCTATAGCCTTATCGTAGTCCTTGACGGCCTGATTGATTACTCCTATATTATGATAGATACCCGATGTCACGAGTCTTGACGGTGAGCACTGAGCGCTCTTCTCATATTCGCGAAGAGCATCCTGAGCCTTTCCCTGGCGCAGGTAGGTGTTACCCAGATTATAGTGAGCCTTAAAATTAGTGCTATCCATCGCAATGGCTTTCTGATAATGAATCACAGCCAGCGAGTCAAGCCTCCTGCCAAACGACACATTGCCCTTGTGGGTCTGCACTTTGGTGGGCGACTGCGCAACAACAGGGATACTCATAAGGGCAAAGACTACTGCAGCAACAGTTGCCTTGGTGCCCTGCTTCACTGAAAAGATATTCCATGAGTCGAAATAATGGCTCTTGCGAGGCTGCAAGATTACCTCCAACACCAGAAGGAGCAACACCCCTATTGCCAGCCATGGGAAGAGGTCATAGTGCTCCTCATAGGCATTGACAGAGAGTTCCGAGCGCTGCAAGCGGTTAAGTTCATCCACCAGCTGGTCTTGCGCAGAGTTGCCGTTGTCAATATGAATATAGCTGCCGTCTGCCTTTGCGGCCAACTGCTTGCACATGTCTTCGTTGAGCCTGCTGACCACCACATTGCCCTCCATATCGCGCAAATAGTCATTGCCAACCTTAATAGGCGACCCCTTAGTGCTGCCAATGCCCAGCACATAGACGCCGGCACCCTTCTCCTTCACTTCGCCAAGTGCTTCGTCGACTCCACCCTCATGGTCCTCGCCGTCGGTGATAAGCACCACGGCACGCTTCACGTCCTTCTGCGCCGAAAAGCACTTGGAGCAAACTCTCAGTGCCTCAGCAATTGAAGTGCCCTGAGTAGGAATCATGTCGGTATTGATAGCGTCAAGAAACATCCTCACCGACACATTGTCAGCCGACATAGGCATCTGCAGGAAGGCGTTGCCGGCAAAGACTACCAGGGCCACCTTGTCATTACGCAACCTGGAGCATAGAGAGCCGACCACCTGCTTGGCCTTGGCCAGACGGGTAGGATCCACATCAGCAGCCATCATGGAGTTTGACACATCCATCGCCACCACCACTTCTATGCCCGTTAAGGCATCTGTCTTCATACGCATGCCCATCTGAGGTCGCGCCAGTATCAGGATGATGAGAGTAAGCGCCGCCATAAGGAGAGAGAACTTAACCCACACCCTCGTTTCTGACACATCGGCCATAAGGCGCTTAACGTATTCGGGCTTGCCAAGACGCAGTAGCCTCCTGCGCGCAGCCTTGCGATTGAGCCAAAAGAGCAGCACCAGTAACGAAACAGTTATCAGCAGGTATAGGTATTCGGGATTGGCAAATCTAAACATTGTGAGGAGTTATATATTGATAAGATTAAGCAGTTAAACGGGTTGTCGTGGATTCCTTGGCGCCCCCCTTATGGGAGAACAGCTCCCTTCTTGGAAGTTGAAGGAGGCGCGAGAACCTTATGGTATCTTGCGCAGAAGCGTATTGCTGAGCAGCAATTCAAGCAGCAAGGCCACGATGGCAATGAGTGCAAATATGTGGTATGTCTCATGGCGCTTAGTATAGTTGGTGACCATGATGCGCGATTTCTCAAGTTTTGATATATCCTCGTAAATCTGCTCCAGTTCCTTATTATTCGTGGCGCGATAGAACTTTCCGCCCGTAATGCTGGCAATCTCCCTGAGCATATTAGTGTCAATCTCCACTGGCATTCGGGTGTAGCTCACGCCGCCTCCCGGCAGAGGATAGGGAAAGGTGGCCGTACCATTGGTGCCCACGCCGATGGTGTAAACACGCACGTTGAGCGTCCTGGCCATCTCTGAAGCAGTAAGGGGTGATATTTCACCCATATTGTTGGAGCCGTCGGTCAGCAAGATAACCACCTTGCTCTTAGCCTTGCTCTCCTGCAATCGGCTGACGGCATTAGCAATTCCCATGCCTATGGCGGTGCCGTCGTCAATCATACCTGTGGCAGGCAGATCACAGCTGATATTGGTAAACATCTGTAATAGGGCTTCATGGTCAGTGGTCAGCGGACACTGAGTGAACGCCTCTCCGGCAAAGATGGTGAGGCCGATATTGTCATTCTTCTGCCGCGAAACAAAGTCGGTAGCCACCATACGGGCAGCCTCCACACGATTAGGCTTGAAATCCATAGCCAGCATACTGGTGGACACATCCATGGCCAGCATAATGTCGATACCCTCCACCTCTGAATCATTCCAGCTGTTGTATGACTGCGGCCTGGCCAGCACCACCACAATCATGGTGAAACACAAGGCTCGCAGGGCAAACGGCAGCCACATCAGGCGTTGCCTCAGCGACTTTGGCGCATTCTGATAGGCCTCGGTGGAGGGAATCTTCATCGAGGGTTCCTTCTTGCCCCTGAGCAGGAAAAACCAAATGCCATAGGGTATCAGTAGCAATAGCAACAGCAGACATGCAGGATTAACAAACGTCATCTTTTAAATCTCGAGAGTTGAAAATTCAGAGGGTTAGAAATACATATTATACATTATCACCGCGGCCCAGGTAAAAAGAGCTATGCCAGCCAAAGCCACAGCTATGTTAGTGCCTATCAGCAGCATGCGCTGCCTACGGCTTCGCCTAACCTTAGGCTCCTCCTTTGGCTTTATATGTTTGCGTTGCTCTGACTCGGTTTCCTTGGTAGCATTAACATACTCAATGGCTATTAGCAGGTTGCGGTCGTTTTCGTCTATCACGGTATTAAGGCCGGCGTACTTAACAAGATCAGCCGCCTCAAACATCTCCTTCAGTTCAGCCAGCAGCTTAGGGTCATTGGCTCCACTGAGGCGCTCCACAATCTGTGCCGAAGTCATGGCTGTAGCCTTAAAGCCATACCGGCGAGATATATATGAACGCACAATATCGGTCAAGTCGGCATAGTAGCGATGGGCATCGGCAGCCTCCTCTGGACGACTGGCCTGCAGCCTGGCAATCTGACGCATGGCCCACTTGTGGGGCGGTCCGTCGAAATGCAGCTTGAGCTTAGGCAGTATGCGTCGGTTATTCTTAATCTGCACAGCCATATAAGCGGCAGCCATCAGCAGCAGCACGCCCATCAGCCATAGCATGAAAGGACGCTCAAGATCGCTCCAATCATAATAAACTTCGGCATTCTCCTTAGGACCGAAGAACTTGTCAATCTTTGTTGTATCAACGTCTGGACTGACCACCTTGAGCGCCATACCTCCCTTGCTTTTATAGATACTGTCGCCCACCTGCACCTCGAGGGGCGGGATATAGTATAGGGCAGAGTCGAAGGAAGTGATACGGTACGACTCCACTATTGTCTGACGACGGCCACCATCGAGGCTTGCGTTGCTTTCGCGATAATGGCCCAGCACCTCCACGCCCTCCACCAGCACGCTGTCTGGAAACTCAGGCATGATGACCACGTCATTGCTACCGGCACTGACCCTGAGCTTCAGGTGCACCTGCTCGCCAATAAATATCTGGTTGGTATCCATCTTCAACGTGACATTCACTTGAGCCCACACCGGACTGACAAGCAAAAGGCCGAAGATGGCAAACAAAAATATTTTCAGTAATTTTCTCATTGGAAGTTAGTTATCCTCTTCGATCAAACAGTTGCTTTAGAGCAGCTACATAGTCATCCTCAGTGGTAAGACTGACAAAGTCCACCTTCTGGGCACTAAAGAGCTGGGCCAAGCGCTGCTGGTGGTCAGCCCAATGGCGGGCATGAGCCTGGCGAACCTTCAGGGAAGAGGAATCCACATACTGATCCTCGCCACTCTCGCTGTCGGCAACCTTGATAATGCCCACATTAGGCAGCTCTGCCATAAACCGGTCGTAGATTTGCAGGGCGGCCATCTCATGCTTGCGCGCCGCCACCATGAGCGGCTTGCTATAATCGCCACCGCCGACAAAGTCGCTTATCACGAAGACGGAGCAAGCCTTTTTCTGTGTGTTGATAAGGAATTGCAGTGCATTGCCGAGGTCAGTGCCATGACCCTCAGGCTCCAGCTCCAGCAACTCGCGCAGGATATAGAGTATATGCTTGCGTCCTTTCTTAGGAGGAATGTATTTCTCTATACGATCGGAGTAGAACAGCACGCCGATCTTGTCGTTATTCTGTATGGCCGAAAAGGCAAGAGTGGCAGCAATCTCAGCCACCATGTCACGCCCTACTCCATTGTAGGCACCATAGCTGAGGCTGGCCGAAACATCCACCATAAGCACGGCAGTAAGTTCGCGTTCCTCCTCAAAGAGCTTGGTGTAAGGCCGGCCGAAACGGGCCGTTACATTCCAGTCGATATCGCGCACATCATCGCCCATCTGATACTCGCGGACTTCGCTGAACGACATACCCCGCCCCTTGAAGGCAGAGTGGTATTCGCCTGCAAAGACATTGTTGCTCAGCACCCTGGTCTTTATCTCCAGTTGCTTGACCTTCTTGAGTAATTCGTTGGTATCCATAGGTGTGCGGAAGAGCTAAAGCGGGAGATGGAAAAACCTAACTGATTTTCACATTCTCCATAATCTGATCAATAATATTATCAGCACTGATATTATTAGCTTCAGCCTCGTAGGTAAGGCCTATACGATGACGCAACACATCGTGGGCCATTGCCCTTACATCGTCAGGTATGACATAACCCCTATGCTTGAGGAATGCATAAGCCCTGGCAGCCAGCGCAAGGTTGATGCTGGCACGCGGCGAGCCGCCAAAGGCGATATTCTGCTTCATGTCGGCCATGTTGTAGCGCTCAGGATAGCGAGTGGCAAAGACAATATCGGTGACATACTTCTCAATCTCTTCGCTGACATAGATTTTCTTAACCACATCGCGGGCCTCTACAATGTCCTTAACGCCTATCATAGGTTTCACCTCCTGACTTTTGCCCTTAATATGATTGTCCACCACCATGCGTTCCTCCTCCAGGGTGGGATAGTCAATCACGGCCTTCAGCATGAAGCGGTCCACCTGAGCCTCAGGCAACTGGTAAGTACCCTCCTGCTCGATGGGGTTCTGGGTTGCAAGCACCAGGAATGGCTCCGGCAGGCGGAAAGTCTGCTTGCCAATAGTGACCTGGCGCTCCTGCATAGCCTCCAGCAATGCACTCTGCACCTTGGCCGGGGCACGGTTTATTTCATCTGCCAACACGAAATTGGCAAACACGGGGCCCTGCTTAACCATAAACTCCTCACTCTTCTGGCTATAGACCATGGTACCCACCACGTCGGCAGGCAGCAGGTCGGGAGTAAATTGTATGCGTTTAAAACTGCCGTCCACGATGCCAGCCAGGGTCTTGATGGCCAAAGTCTTGGCAAGACCCGGCACACCCTCAAGCAGCGCATGGCCATTGCTCAGCAGACAAACCAGAAGCGAGTCGACCAAGTGAGACTGGCCTACAATCACCTGCCCCATACCAATCTTTATATTGGTAATGATGGCCGACTTGCTTTCTATCAGCTCATTCAGACTGCGTATATCTACATTTTCTTCCATCATAATATATTTGATGATTAGTATTTGTTTAATATTTAGAGCTAAATGTTTAATGATTTAAGCGAAAGAGCCATTCTGGCGTTCAACTTTACCATTCGCATTCATTTATTCACGGTTTTAAAATTCCACGGCAAAATTACGGATTTCCCATAGCCCGAATTACTAAAAAAGATAAAACAAATGAAACATAGTATAATTTCGGGCATATTTTTAACTAGACTTAACTAATAGTGGCAAATTGCCACAAGCCATCAGCCGTCGGCTGGGAAACAGGCGTAAGAGGCAGTCTTAGCACGTTATCACACATACCCTTGGCGGCCAGCAGTGCCTTGATGCCTGCCGGGTTGCCTTCGGCAAAGACAAGGCGATAGAGTTCCTGCAACTTGTCATTAGTCTCGGCGGCCTTAACGGCATCGCCCTCCAGAGAATCTCTCACCATACCGGCAAAAGTATGCGGAATGGCATTGCCGACCACCGATATTACCCCACAGGCTCCATGTGCCAACAGCTCACAGGTAAGCGAGTCGTCGCCACTCAGCACTCCGAATCCCTCAGGGGCATTGTCGGCAATCATCTCTATCTGTGCTATGCTGCCACTGGCCTCCTTCACGGCCACAATATTGTCATAGTCGCGAGCCAGCCTCAGAGTAGTGGCAGCCTGCATATTCACCCCTGTACGGCCAGGCACATTATAAAGCACCACAGGCAAATCGCCGGCCGCCTCAGCAACACGACCGAAATGCTCATACATACCCTGCTGTGAAGGCTTGTTATAATAAGGTACCACCGAGAGTATGCCGTTCACTCCGCTGAAGTCAAATTTGCCTATCTCCCTACACAGCGCCATCGTGTCGTTGCCACCCATACCCAAGAGCACAGGCACACGCCCCCTGGCAGTGTCGACAACGGCATCCTTCACTGCAATTCGCTCATCCAGACTGAGACATGGAGTTTCTGCCGTGCTGCCCAGCACACAGAGGAAGTCTGTTCCTCCGTCTATCTGATAGTCAACCAGGCCAGCCAGCGCATCAAAGTCAATGCTTCCGTCTGCACAGAAAGGCGTTATCAGCGCAACGCCAAGTCCCTTGAATATGTTATTCATACCCATGCATTTTAAAACACTGCAAAGTTACACACTTTCCGTGAAACAAAAAAGCACGGGCGCAAATTTAATCACACACCGGCTTTCAGAAAAGAGGAATCGGCCGTTTTTTTAGGCAATGATATAAAGTCACTATAGTTTCTATAGTTCTTATAGTTCCTATAGTTACTATATATGAAAATTGCAACTTCCCTTTCGTTTTCGTTTAGTTTGGGGATTTCTCCAGGTATCGTCCAAATATACGGCTCGCCTCACCCACTATCTCCCGGCATGGGCGTTTGCGGTAATATTCCGGTGTGCGCTCCTCAGGCTGATGTGTGCCCTCGGGCTTATCAAGTCCCAGCAATTCGCCGCATGTGATCGAGCCCATAGCCTGGCGGAAGTCGGCTGCCAGCTGCTGCACGACCTTATAATTGGCTGCCTTGCCGTTGCGGTCAGTGGGATCGACGGTACCCGTTTCCAGTCCGGCGAGCATAAATATTCCGCTGGCTGCTCCGCACGTAAGCCTCATGCGGCCTATGCCACCGCCAAAGCTGCTGCTGATGCGCAGGGCCGTATCCATATCGAGGCCGTAGCGGTCGGCCCACGCCCCCACAACCGACTGTGCACAGTTGTATCCCTGGCTAAAAAGCTGCATTGCGGCCTCTGCACGCTGCTCAATATCGACTGTCTGTTTTTCTTCTGAAGTTTTCATCGTTAAGAATATAAAAGTAGCAAAGCCCTACACAGCTAAAGCTGCCAAGGACATTCAAAGTTCATCATTCTCAAACTGCATGGAAAGGCACTCCTTGCCATCGCTGAGAGCCAGATAGACATATCGGCGCGCAGCTGTTTCTTGCCGTAGCGGATGGCCTCCGCAGTATAGAGAGCGTCGTCCATGGTATGATAATATACCAGGGTATTTGTGCGGCGGTCATAGTGGAGAGAATCGAGCACCACCCCACGGGTGATATTGCGAGGCATACGCCGCCACTCCTTTCTGACCATTTCGGCACATTGCTCCTCAATACTGGCCCGATGGCATGCCGCAACCGTCAGCAAGAATAAAAGAACGCTAAAGGATATTAATGCTTTCTTTACAGTATTTTTTTTCATTGCACCATAAAAGAGTTTGCTGATTACATTTTTCCTGTTACCCAAACATAGCATGCCACTCACGGAACTTTTCCACTCCCCGCTCGCCATAACGCTGAAGGCCGGTGCAAACCTGCTCGAAGGTCAGCACCTGATCGGGGCGCGACTTTGAGTAGAACTTGTCGGCATAGCATACCAGCTGCTCCTCCAAGGTCTCAGGCAGATAGTCACGCGGCTCTACGCTGAGTCCGCGCTCCAGTATGGTCTGAGCCGTAAGGCCTGTGCCCGTATGGCGCTCACATATGCGGGCCTCAGCCTCACAGCCGAGCTCGCGCAGCAGCCGAGCGCCTATGAAGCCATGCATCAGGTAGTGCTCCGTACCATGGCAGTGGATGCTGGGTGCACGCGTCTGAAACACCCCAAGGTCATGAAGCAGCGCTCCCCGCAGCAGCAGATGTCTGTCTATGGGCAGCTCCCGATGAGCGGCAGCGCAGCGCAGCGCCCTATCGGCCACCTGCCAGCTATGGTGCAGCAGCAGCCGGCGCAGCTCATCGAAGTGGGGATAATATCTGTCGATAACGGCCAGTGGACTCATCATATTCTATCGTTATGCGATGGTTGAGGCGATAGCTGAACGGCTCCCGGCTCCGGGCTCCCGGCTCTTGGCTCTCAACGCCCCTGACAGCGGTGTAGACCGGTGTATGAAAATCCACCAGCATGGCCGGCTGCCACGGATTGCGCACCACAAAGGTGTAATCAGTGTCGGGCTTAAGATGACCGAAAGTTACGCGGTCGGCTGTCCTGCCCTGCGGCGGCAGGTTGAGCACCGTGTAATGGCGCAGGTCAGTCTCCTCCTCGGTGTAGGAGCCCTCAAAGACGCTATAGGTGACCATACGGCCCGACCAATAGAGGGAAGAGGTGTTCTCTATGCTGAGCACGAACGATGCCGAGGTAGCCGTCAGCGAGGAGTCGGCGAGAGCATAGACCAACCTTGGTTGCGAGGCACGGCTCACCTCCAGGCTGGAGTAAGGCAAATAGATACTGTCTGCCGTGGCCACGCCCAGCAGGCGCGGACCGTCGGCGGAAAAGCGCACATAGGCCTGGAGCACCGTGTCGGCACCCGCCTCCACCATAGCGTCAACCACACCAAGATAGTCCGTGTCAACAGGACGGTTCAGCGAGTCAACCTCAGTGTATGTGAACAGCTCCACGGGAGCGAAGATGTCATCAACCGACACATTTCGCACCCTTACCGTGGCAACAGTATACATGTTGGTGTCGGGCGGACGGTTGAAGCCTACCGACTCCACCTCCACACGATGCTGGGCAGCCAGGGTGTCACCCGTGACATACTCCACGCTGTCGGGGCAGAGAAAGAGAGCCTCCTGCATGTGATTGTACCCCTCAGCCACTCCCTCGGGGGTAGGCTCCAGCGGGTGCTCATTGTTGTTGAGCACACTGAGGTCAAACCATCCGTCATTAATGCCGTCGAACCCCCACGTTGCATGAAACCTGCCCTTCGCATCCACTCCGTCTATCACGAAAGCATGACCGCTGCCGGAAGTGTTATAGCCCGCATAGACCACCGGACGGCCCGCCGCCAGCTCACGCAGCAGCAGGTATATCCAGCGCTGAAGCGAATAGTCATAGCTGCACAGATAGCGCACATAGCCATAGCCGAAGGCACGCCTCAACGGCTCCACCAGACGCTCCACCTGAGCACCCGACGAGCCTACAGCCCAGTTCATCCTGCACGCCACGCCCAGATAGTAGGACAGATCGGCCACCGCAGCAGCCTCCTCACTGGAGTAGAGGCCGTCATCATAGGAGTCAAGGATATTGTCAAAATCCAATTCCGTGCCAGCCGGAATGGAGGCAATCTCACCGTTGTTGCGCGACGGAAAGCCCGCTATCGAGTCAAGCAGCACATCGGGATAGCCATAGTGTGACACCACCTGCTCAGCCGACGTCGCCACGCAGCCCACCAGGCAGCGCTCCTGCGATACGACACCGTCATCATATATATAATAAGGACACGCGCCATTGAAAGGGGCACCCTGAGAGCGCACAGACCGCACAATAGGCTCAATAGGCAGCTCTATGCCCGCCTGGCGCGACACCTGCACGACGAGGCCTGTGCCCAGAGTCTGACCGGCGACACCGGCGAACGCGAAAAAAGCTAATATCTGAAAAATCAGCCGTCTCACAGATGCGAAGTTACAACTTTTCGCACAAATCACACCCAAACAGAAATATTTTTCTCGAAATACCTTGGCAGTTTCGCAAGAATGTGCTACTTTTGCACCGCATTTGAGAAAAACCTCCGCCTCTCTGACGGTTAGCGGTTAGAGATTAGAGGTTAGCGCAAAACGCGTCCTTAGCTCAGTTGGTAGAGCAGCTGACTCTTAATCAGCGGGTCCAGGGTTCGAGCCCCTGAGGGCGTACCACATAGCCTTGAAGACTTCTTCCCGCAACGAAGAAGTCTTTTTTGGTGACAATTCT
Organism: uncultured Bacteroidales bacterium; assembly: GCA_902792555.1. GTDB lineage: Bacteria > Bacteroidota > Bacteroidia > Bacteroidales > Bacteroidaceae > UBA6382. The sequence continues at coordinate 19,859 of CADAZW010000048.1, forward strand.
CGGTGAAGGAATGCCAGGGATAAATCCCCCCTGATGAAATGCAATATCCTTGATACTCCCATATAGGAGTTGAGAGGGCCTAGGGAGATAAGAAGGAATCTCCTCCTCGCTAACCGCCAACCCATAACCGCTAAACCTATATGACTCGTTTATTATCCAAGGCACTTGTTATAGTGCTGCTATTAGGTCTGCCCGCCCAGGGTGCGGCAGACAAGATTGCGCCGCGCTGTAAGGCAGTAACCAAAAAGGGCAAGAGATGCCCCAGGGCAGCCAAGAGTAAAGGCTATTGCTCCAAGCATTATATGATGAAGTTCCCTGACAGAGCGATGGATAAGTTTGACAAGACGCTAGATAAGCTATAGCACGATGATGTTCTGGAACTGAGCCAACTTGGCTGCCACGGTCACCTTGGGCGTGGGCGTGTAGCGCACCCTCACGTTGTAGATACCGTCGACAAGCTTCTGCAGAAACTCGCGCATCTGCTTCTTCTCCTCATCGGTCTCGACCTTGGCAGGGCGAGTGTCAGGGATAAGCTTGCCGTTGCAGCTGAGGCTGAAGGTTCCAAGACGGGGCACGACGATGGTGTGGCCGTTGAGGAGGAATGTGGTAACCACCTTGCTTAATAAGTCCCATGGTTTTTAAGGTTAAAAGGTTAAAAGATTAAAAGATTAAAGGTTAACAATTCTCGGTTGAGGAAAGTTGAAGAATTGAAGAATTGAAAAATGGAAGTCGCCTCTGGACTTGGCTTAACTATGCCGCTTCGCTCTCAGACTCTCTTTTGTCAGCCCGGCTTCGCCGACCACTGACAGAGCCTTCGCGATGCCTGCGGCATTCAACTATCAACTATCAACTATCTTCGTGCTCTCGCGAAAAGCAATGCAAAGTTAACACTTTTATGTTAAATACGCAAGACTTTTAACATGGTTTAATACAAAGAAAAATTGTTGCTGTCCGTAGCGTGCTTGCAGAAGAAAAAATGAAAGCCTTCCCTCCTTCAGCTTCGACGAGAGGATCAGCACGTGGAGTCCGCTCTCGTTGATTAAGATGACGTTACGTCGCTGACCTGACAGAACGATTCGTTCACTCAGCTTGTCCTCTTCATCCACATAGTCGCGTAGCGCCTTGGCTGGGTTCTTGTACCACAGTGACTTGGCCACGTCCTTGCCCACGAAAAAGGTCTCGCCCCTCTCGTTGGTCATCGTGCGGACAGTGCCACCTTCATCCTCTCGCTCATCACTCCGAAGGAAAGCAAAGCCGACTGACTCCCAACGACGCAGAGCCAGCACTACGACAAATCATAGCCCGCAGCATGTCCATAAATCAAATTTGTAATTGTAAATAAATGTAGAAATGGTAGCACTAAAAAATAGTCTATTTAGAAAAACCTTTTAATTGCGCAGAGGTTGTCAGTTTCGGAGCGATTAGATTTGTCTTCGACGGACTCAGTATAGACTTCGGCGCAATTAAGGGGGAGTGTTCAGCTGCGCGCCGCTTTGCGACCGCACAACGGCTTGTACTTGCAGAATGTGCAGGGCGAGTCTTTGCCTTCTGCAGCCATGGGGAATTGCTCGGCGGTGAGTATCTCTTCCACCAGGGTAAGCAGGCGCTTCTCAAACGCATCCCTGACGGCGTCGAAATCCATCAGGGGCTCTCCGCCCAGATGGAGGTGGGGATTGAATGTCTTCAGGTTCTTCTGTGTATAGAAGAGTATGGGGTACACCCTGGCATCCTGCCGCAGCAGACTGCGTACGGCCTTGTCGGTGCGGGCGGCAAGGCAGTAGATGAGTGTCTGCAGGATGTTGCCCGTCTTGCTCTGACCGACCTCAAACAGGGCATCCAGCGAGTTGGCATTCATGTTGTCGTCATTGTATCTGCCTGTCTTATAGTCGGCTATGCGGCAACTGCCGTCTGCTATGCTGTCAATGCGATCGATGCTCCCGCCAATCTTAAGGTTCAGCCCACAGAGGCTGGTCTCATAGTAGGCCTCTTTCTCACAGCCTATTATCTGCAGGCCCGGGGTGCTCTCGTCGCCGGCAAGTATGTTGGCCAGGTGCTTGACCGCCACACCGGCCTCCACCTTATGCTGCTCCGGCTGATAATGGTCGGGCGCATTGGCATCGTGCCGGCGGCGATATTCATCGTTAAGCATCCGGAACGCCTCGTTCACGGCACGGACCAGCTGGGTTTTGTCCTTGCGGAACTGCCCTATGGCCTCCGGGGTGAGGGGACGATTCTTCTGGTCGGTGATTATGCCATAGGCCACCATCGCCGAGTTGTGGATGAGGGTGCCGAGCTCGTTGACCTGCAGCATCCTGTCGGCAGGCTCCGGCTCCGCCACTCCGAGGATGTAGTGGATGAAGAACTTCATCGGGCATGTAAGGTAGGTCTTTATGGCCGAGGGCGAGAGGGAAGCCTCCCTACCCTGCTGCTGCATCTGCCTCAGGCGGTCGGCGTAGCATCTGAAGTCTGCCATCCCATACATCAGCCCGATGGCCTGCTCTTCTGCCATCTCCACCGGCAGCGAGCTGCCCTCTGTCAGCATACGACGCCGAGTCTCGAAGCGTGGGCTGACCAGCATCTGCATCACGAAGCGCGACATTCCCTTCTGGCCCATTGCCGTCTGCGCATCACAGTAGGCTACCGTCACGTGACGGCAGCGCCTCAGCAGGCGGAAGAAGTTGTAGGCGTAGATGTCGGTCTGCTCATCATTGGTCGGCAGTCCGTAAGTCTTGCGCAGGTAATAGGGTATGAATGACTTGTCCTTGCCTGCCTTGGGCACCACGCCCTCCTCCACGTTGAGAAACAGTATATTGTCAAAGTCGAGGGCGCGCGTCTCGAGCACTCCGATAATCTGAATGTCGGTGATGGGCTCACCGTGGAACGGGATGCTCACCGTGGAGAGGTGGCGCAGCAGCAAGTTGCGCAGCGTGTGAATCTCCCTGATATCGTCCAGAGTGCCGTCCTTCACCAACTGAAGGAATCGCACCACCACGAGCCTCGCCTGCCACAATGACTCGATGTCGAGCAGCTCGTGCCAGGGCAGAGCCGATGACTCTTGACTCTCGACTCTCGACCCATGACTGTCAATCAGTCGCAGCAGGCCCTGCAGCACTTCAGCGAAGTCGGCATCTTCCTTCTTCTGACTATGCAGGCGCTGCGCTATCTCGGCGAATATGCGGGTATTGTGGAGTGGGAAGCCCTTGGTGATGTTTACTCTCTCTGCAAACTGCGGCGGTATGGCAAACACTACGTGCTCCAGCTGCATCTCGCTGCAAATGACGACGGCAGTGCGGTCGCCCTCCCGATGATGCGCCAGCAGCCAGTCGTGGACATAGCGGGCCTGGGCATTGTCTGACGGGGCGGCTATCACCTCTATCGGCTCCCTGCCGAGCTCGGCGCTGTCATCGTAAAAGCCGCCGAGGTTCTCCAGCCCGGTGCCGTCATGGCGCATATTGCGACGCACATTCCTGTACACTCTGATGTTGTCGCCCTCATGCCTGTCGAAGTTGGCATCATAGTCCCAGTAGAAGAGGGCCATGTCACGCTGCTTAAGGCGGAGCATCAGCGCCCGCTCGACGGACAGCAGCTGGTTGAAGCCGACGAAGACTAACTTGCGGTCCTCAAACTGCGGAGCCACCTCGTCAACGTGGTCCACCACCCATCTCCACCGTGCTCCCTCAAGGGCGCTGCCCTCCTTAAGCAACGCCTCTGTCAGGTCACGGTAGATGTCTGGAATCTTTTGCCACAGGGTCTCGTACTCCTTGCTCACGCTTTCCTCGCCGTCAGGAACTGACATGCCTGACTCCCTGACCAGGCCAATTATTCGCTTCCTGACCTCTTCGTCTATTTTGACCTCCCCCCAGCCATAGAAGGCATCGAGGCTCAGCTTCGTCTCCACATGCTTCGTATATATCCTGTATAGCAGGCACACCGTCTTCAACTCGTCGGCAGCCTTCAGCGGACAGAGGCTGTCAAAAAGGTCGCTGATTGTGGTACACTCCGGCGTAAACACCGGACGATTGCCGGCCAGCCGGCCCAGCCATTCCTTGGCAAAGAGACCTGCACGCCGTGTGGGCAGCACCAGGGTAAGGTCCTGCATATTATCACCGTAGCGGCTGTACAAATCATTTATCGTATATTCCAGAAACTTCATAACTCCTTAATTGTTAATCGCTCAACGCTAACCGCTAAACTCTAACCAATTCTCCATCAAGGCCATACCATAGATAGCCCTCCACTTTCTCATAGCCCATCCGGCTCAGCAAAGTCATGTATTGCTCCACCTGCCTGGAGTAGTTGGCGTGATTGTGCTTGCCGAACTTAAAGTCGAGCACCACCGCCTCGCCATTGCGTACCATCACCCGGTCGGGGCGCAGCTCCCGCTTGGGCACCGGGCCCCGCTGCTGCTCCGGCTGCGACTTCCAGGCAAGCACCTCGGCATCATACTCATCCTTGGGGCGCAGCACCGACACCTCGCACAGCACACGCCATCCCCCGCCGAACCAATCAGCCATCTGCGGGTTCTGCCACGCGCGCTCTATCTCACCGGCTATCGCCGCTGCCTCAGCCTGCGACTCAATGATGCCCTTGGTATAGAATTCGTTTATCACCCTGCCGGTGTCTGCCATGGTGTTGATGTGCGCAAAGATATCGTGGCGCAAATTGCCGGCATTGATAAGCCCCGTCATCCCAGTCGCACCATCTGCCCCGCGCTGCATATAGAACAGCGACTCCTGCGACTGACGGAAGCGTATGGCGTCGTCGCTGCTGCAGAAGGTGTAGCCTACCATCTCATCATCCTTAAAGTGATGCTCGAACGGTGTGTCGGCATAATGCTCATTTTCAGCCACAATAGCCTTTTCGCCTTTGCAATAGCAGTCGGTGCCGACAAAGTCCCTGACAAGGTCGCCCACGGTCTTTGGGTCGGATGCGCTGGCCGACTGGCTAACATCGGCATACACATACAGATGGTCTGCTGCACGGGTGAACGCCACATAGAGCAGATTGAGATTGTCCACCTTCTGCGCCTCGTGCTCCTCATCATAGGCTTCCTTGTAATCGGTTTCCTCTATTCCCTTGATTACCTCTGCGGGTATCAGCTTCAGCTTCTTCACCTGCCCGGTTCCCTGTCCGGCTTCCTGGGGCTCGCACATCGCCTCATGCCAAATTATCTTGTCGTTCCTGGTCAGGTCCCAGTCGCAGAAGGGAATAAACACGTACTTGCTCTCCAGGCCCTTGGCAGTATGGATGGTCATAATGCGCACACCCCCTCTGCCAGAGGCGGGTATGGCCTTTGAGTGCAGCTGGTCGTCCCAGTGGGCGAGAAAGTCTTTAACGCTGGAGCCATAACTGCTCACGTAGCTGCCTACCTCATCAACGAAGCTGTTAAGATAGGGCGTGTCGTCATAACGCAACTTGCCCTCTGCATCGAAGAGCGTCAGCCTTATCACCTTCTCCACCAACTCGTTGAGCGGCAAGCGCATCAAGGCCTTGCTCAAACCGTCGGTAGGCACCTGGCACATCTTCAGATACGTGGCGGACAGTGACTCACCGGTGGCAATATACTTCAGCGCACTGACCACCACCCTGACCGAGCGACTGCTCTCCAGCAGGAAACTGTCGTTGGAGCACAACATCAATTTGCCACCAACCGAGTCGCTCTTGGCATAGTGATTGATGATATCCTTGGCCTCGGCCTTATAACGCACAAGGATAAGGATATCACTCATCGCAGCGCCTTGCTCAATCAGGTGTTCCATGTCGGCAAACATGTCGTCCAGCATCCGCCCCTTCACCACGGAGCGTTTCAAGGGCTCCTCGGTGGCCTTGTACTTATATTCATACGTCTTCACCTGCACATAACCGGCATCCCTGTCGGCCTTGTTACAGAAATCCTTGATATCAAACGGAAGAGGATTGCCTTGCTCGTCTGTTCTTACCTCGCGGTATATATCAGCAAATCTATGAACAAATCCATTCTCCTGGCAGAGATACTCAAACAGACTGTGGTTAAACTCTACCACCTTCGCCTGACTGCGATAGTTCTTAGTAAGGGGAATGCTCTTCACGTAAGGCATGAGATTAGTCCCTGCTTCAACGTCAGCCCTTCCCGCATTCCCGCTCTTCAACCCCTGCATAATTCTATAGTCGCCATTGCGCCACCTATAGATGCTCTGCTTAACGTCGCCCACAATGAGCGTGGTGCCGCCGCTGGCCAGAATCTCACTAATCAACTGGCGGAACACAGCCCACTGCAATGTTGAGGTGTCCTGAAATTCGTCAATCATAATGTGGCGGTAGCGGATGCCTGCCTTCTCCAGGATGAAGTCAGCATCGCCAGGCTTCAATGCAGACTGCAGCACATAGGCCGTGCGAGCCAACAATATGGTGTTGGCCTCCTCAAGGTTGCGCGTCAGTGTATCATCCACAAACTTCATCATCGCGAGGTCATTAAGATAACGGCTTGTTATCCTGCTTGAGAAATAAGCCTTGCGACAAGGCACCGTCAGCTCCTGCATCTTCTGCAGAATATGCTGTATCTCTGGACGATGCGGCACCTTTGGCGGGAATTTGTCGCCATATAATGTTTCAACAGTTTTGCCAAGACCGCGGAAAGCATTTTCGGTTGTGGCCTTGCCTTCAAGAGAATCACCAATCCTTTCAATAAACTTGTAGAAATTATTGCCGCCCTTTATCTCATCGTTATCCCTGCAATCCTTCACCTGCTCATAAAGATTGCGCATTTCCTTCACACAAGGATCCTCCCTCCAATTGATGGATTTTTTGTAATTCTCAATCCCGACGGGATCGAGCACTATATCGTCCTTATCCTTCTGCACCGCCTCCTTAAGCAACTCCTTGGTCATGCCTATCAGGTCTTTGCGCACATCCCATCCCTTCTCGTCATCCATGCGCTCCTCCAGGTAGTTTATCAAGACGCCAATGGAGCCTGCCGGCCCCTCTGTCATCACATCGTCCACCGCCACGGCAACTACATGGTTGCTGTCCAGCTCCACGCCAAAGTCTGCACCGATGCCCAGCATCTGTGCCATACCCGTAATCAGCTGCTGCAGGAATGCGTCAATAGTCGACACATGCATATCGTCATATTCAGCCAGGATATTGTGATATATCTTCTCGGCCTTCGCAGCCATAGCCTCATTGTCAAGCTCAGAATGCATAAAGCTGCGCACAGAGTCAGACAAAGAACTATTCCCCTTGGAAATCTGATACAGATACGACAGGATTCTCTGCTTCATCTCTGCCGTGGCCTTGTTGGTAAAAGTCACGGCCAGCACATGGCGAAAAGCCCTGTCATCGTCGTTATCCATCAGCAGCGCAATATAGCGCGTCGCCAATGTGTAGGTCTTACCAGTACCCGCCGATGCACTATAAATGGTTAGTGTCTTCATTCCTTCTGACATAACAGTATTCTAAAATTTCATTGCAAATATACGCAAAAAAAACTATTTCCTCAGACAAACGCAAAAAAAATTTCGGCGCACAAACGAGCATAAAACCATTTTCTCAAAGCAACAGCAATCCCCCTGTCGGCTGACAAGGGGATTGCCACACTATTTTAAGTCTTGAGTCTTAGGTCATGAGCCAAGAGTCACTCCCAACTCCTAATTGCCGCTTCGCTCTCAGACTTTCTTTGTATGTTGGCACCGGCTCCGCCGACAGCCAACGAAAGTCTTCGCGATGTCTTCGACATTCCTAATTCCTAATTCCTAATTTTTAACTCCAAACTCCTACTTCTCTACGCTGAACTTGTAGATGAGGTGATGGGAGTAGGGCTTGTCGGGAGTGACGGTGGGGTCATACCATCCGGCAAGGTCCTTCTTGTTGGGAGAGTCGGGATAAACCTGTGGCTCAAGGCAGAGGGCTGTGCGCTGCTGATAGGCGATGCCGTGCTTGCCTGTGACGGTACCGTCGAGGAAATTGCCGACATACACCTGGAGGCCGGGTTGGTCGGTGAAGACCTCAAGCTTGATGCCGGTGACAGGCGAAACAACGCTGGCTGCAATCTGGTCGATGGCCTGGTTGGTGGAAAGTACCCAGTTGTGGTCATAGCCGTTGCCGTTGTGCAGCTGCTCATTGTCATCATTGATGCGTGCCCCTATCTCGGTGGCGGTATTGAAATCGAAGGGAGTGCCTGCCACGAGGTCAATGTTGCCCAGAGTCATGAATGTGCTGTCAACAGGAGTGTACTGCTTGGCATTAATATAAAGCAGATTGTTGGTTATAGGCACATTGGGGTCGCCATTGAGGTTGAAATAGGCGTGGTTGGTCATGTTGACGATAGTCGGCTTATCGGTGGTGGCACTCATCTGGATGTCAATGGCGTTATCCTCGGTGAGGGTATAGACAACCTTGGCGGTAACGGTGCCGGGGTAGCCATTGTCGCCATCAGGAGACACAAGGGTGAGCTCCAGCTTGGTGCTGTCTATCTGATTGGCCTTATAGACTTTATACTGCCAGCCGGTGGTACCGCCGTGAAGGGAATGAGGACCATTGTTGATGGTGAGCTGATAGGTGGAGTCGCCAAGAGTAAAGCGGCCCTGGTCGATGCGGTTGGCATAGCGGCCGATGGAGGCACCAAAATCGCTCTTGTTGTTCTCAGGATAATAGCTTGCCACATTGTCGAAGCCAAGCACTACATCGCGCAGGGAGTCCTGCTTGTCAGGCACCATAACGGAGACTATACGGCCTCCATAGTTGGTAATGCATACCTCCATGCCCTGGCTGTTTCGTAGCACATAAAGGGCGGTGGAGTCAGTCTGGAAGTCAGCGGGGTTGAGCCCCGACTTGGTCAGTTCTGCAGTAGGCTCCTTGGAGCATCCGCTCAGCATGAATATGCCGAAAAGGCCGAGCGACACTAACAGAAATCTTACATAGATCTTCATTGCTTTCATCATTCTAATATTTTAACTTTTTAATATGTTAATTTTTCTATTCTAATAGAAATCATGCGGTGTTACCTTGACACGCTGCTCCTGACCGGCATTGGCAGCATTGAGGTCGGCCTGCTGCTGAATGAGTGGAGAGTACTTCACTGCCATGCGGCGCATCACCTCTACGGGAGTGCCATTGACGGGAGCCTCGGTCAGCTCGGGGTCAGCAAGCTTCTGGGTGAAATTCCACTCAAACTGGAAAATGTCGTCACGCAAATTATTAGCATCCACGTCCACGCCCTTGCGGGCTGCATTGAGGGAGTGGTTGATGAAAATCTCCCAGCGGTGCTTGTAGAAGTGGGCAACGAGTCCGTGCCATGTACGTCTTGCATAGTCGCGCAGAGTGTGGCCCTTAAAGCCCCAAGTGGTAAGCAGGGTGCGAGCGTTGACCTCAAAATACTCTTTCTCCTCAGGAGTCTGCCCCCATGAGCGGGCATCGTCAACCCACTTGTTGAAGGAGAAATCCTTGTGCAGACCGAGCAAGAGGTCGAGGTCGTCGAGGGTCTCGAGCATCTCCTTGGCCTTCTTCTCTGCCAAGGCGACATCACGCTTGTAGCAAGCCTGCGAGAAATCGTTGCGCAGACAGTAGAAATATGTGCCGAGCACCTCACGGCCCTGATTGACCGCGTCATAGACGAAAAGGGCATTGCTATTATGCTTGGTGGAGAGGAGATTCTGCCACACATTGAAGGCTAGCACATTATCGTTGGCAATCTTTGACGAGGTCTGATATGGTTTATTATCCTTGTTCAGACGCGGATACTCGGTGGCAGTATTGGGGCTGCCTGCATAAGAGTGGGAATCGATGATGTCGTAATAGAGCGACTTCCACGCACTACGGAACAAGGTGTCCTCGGCACCGCAGTGACGGTCGGCTAAAGCTGCAAGGAAAGCATCGTCGTCGGGGTAGTCGGTCCATGCTTTCTCGTAGAAATACTCATGCATCTCGGGGTTGATGTCAAAGCCTTCAAGGGTGCCGCCAAGGCCACTGAAATTGGAACCGCCGTCCTTGAAAGTATCTTCCAAGCGCGTGCGAACCTTATTAAACTCTGCGTTATAGTGGGTGTTGCCGCCAAAATTACCAAGATAGCACCAAATATAAGGCTGGCCGTGATACTTCTCATGAATGCGCCAAATCTCTTGATACTCACCCCAATAGTCAAGCAGGATAAGCTTGCCCTGCGGCACAGCGGTGAGGAAAGCCTTAACGCGCTCTGGAGTCCATGTGGCCTTATCGAAATAGAACATCCAAGTCATCTGCAGCCATGTGGCCTGCGGGTCAACATCAGTGAGGGTACCATAGATTCCCTTAGCCACAGCTGCCAGGTAGGCAGGATCCTCGGAGGGTAGCTTCATCTCATTGAAGGGGTCAATACCGTAGATATGGTCGGTGCCAAACTCCTTGATGACCTCCTTGATATAACGGTGCTGTATCTCGGCGAAGAGACTGTCCTGCGGATCGAGGAAGTAGCAGCTTGTCTCGTCGCGGAAGCCGGCCCAGTTCTGCAGCTTGCTGATCTTGGCGTTGGGGAAGATAGTGCGGAGAGCACCGGGCACATGACCAGAAAATCCGGGTAGGATGGGCTTCATGCCAAGCTCACGCTCACGTGCCACAATCTTCTTCTGCAGCTCCAGCTGTCCCTTTAACCAGCTGTGCGGCAGCGGACCCTGCCACTTGTCGATATTGCTCATGCGATGCCATGGCAAGTGAGCCGGACCGGTAAAGAACGAACGGGTATCCTCATCGGTCATACCAAGGCTAGTATATACCCTATAGGCTATCTCCTCTGCACCAGTGTTAGCCAGCGGCATATTGATGCCGTTAAGGGCCATCCAGTCAATGAGGCGCTCCCAGTCAGCCCAGGTAAACCAGGGCATGGTATAGCCGTAAGTGCAATAGTTGAGGAAGAAGCGATTGTCGCAGCGCGCCGTCTGAGAGAGGCGCTTTGTAACGGGCAGCACTGCAGGCATCTCCACCGGGCTGGACACCAGCCATGATACAGTGGTGTGGCAGCAGTATTTCAGGTAATAGTTGAGACCCACGGCCATTGACTGTGCATTACTGCCAGTGATGACAACCTTACCACCCTTGCTCTCGACAGTGTAGGTCTCTGCCTTCTGTTTCTTTTGCTTAAACACGAAGCTGGTCTTGTGCTGCGGAGCAATGCGTCCCACCAAGTCATACAAGGCCTGCTCATCCTTAGTAATAGCTGACAGAGAAACACATGCTGCCAGCGCAGTGATGAATAAAGAGATTTTTCTCATTGTAACTATAAGGTTTTAAATTATTATTTGATTATTTTGATTGTTTATTGAAGTCTCTCTTATCCGTGTTCCATCTTATCTCCTTTGGAGGGTAGGATGGAAAACGGTTATTGATTATTGCTTAACGATATTTGACTGCAAATATAGCGATATTTAGCGGAAACACTCCGCAAACATACATGTTTTTCCACACAGCTATGCTTTGAATGCTTTTTTTTGCCTACATTTGCACAACAAAACAATAAACTTTAGCAAAAATGAAAGGCATAGTTCTGGCTGGCGGCAGTGGCACTCGCCTCTACCCCATCACCAAGGGTATCAGCAAGCAGCTTATACCCATCTACGACAAACCGATGGTTTATTACCCCATCTCTGTACTAATGCATGCCGGCATCAAGGATATCCTCATCATCTCTACGCCCACCGACCTACCGTCATTTCGCAGGCTGCTGGGCGACGGCTCTGACTACGGAGTGCGCTTTGCATACGCTGAGCAGCCCTCGCCCGACGGCCTTGCACAGGCATTCATTATCGGCGAGAAATTTGTGGGCACCGACTCCGTCTGCCTGGTGCTGGGCGACAATATCTTCCACGGCAGCGGACTGGAGGAACTACTCCACCGCGCCGTCAACATAGTAGAAAATGAGAATAACGGTTGCGTCTTCGGCTATCGCGTCAACGACCCCGAACGCTACGGAGTGGTGGAGTTCGACCGCGACAAACAATGTGTATCGATTGAGGAAAAGCCCGAGCACCCCAAGAGCAACTACGCTGTAGTGGGGCTATACTTCTACCCCAACGACGTGCTGCAGATAGCCAAGACCATCAAGCCCAGTGCCCGTGGCGAACTGGAGATCACCACCGTCAATCAGGAGTATCTGCGCCAAGGCCGACTGGCCGTGCAGACCATGGGACGCGGATTCGCATGGCTCGATACCGGCACCCACGAAAGCTTAAGCGAGGCATCCACCTTTATCGAAGTTATTGAAAAGCGTACTGGCCAAAAGATAGCCTGCCTTGAGGAAATTGCCTTCGAGAAAAAATGGATCAGCCTGCCCGAACTGCTCCGCGCTGCCAAACCCATGGAAAAAAACGAATACGGCCAATACCTCATCAAACTAGCAAACAAATAACAGACAACAGGTTGAAAGTTAAAAGATTAAAAGATTGAAAGATTAAAAATAATATGCATTATGAAAAAGACTTTATTCATCTTGATGGCCGCCTTTACGGTTAGCCTCAGCAGCTGCGCCAAGCAGCCTCAGCCCTCTTCAGAAAATGCCACAACCGCAGAGAAGACCGAGAAGGAAGACTCCGTGGTAGTAAAAACCTTGCCTGCCGGCATCCCCGTTGACAATATCCTCAAGACCATCATCGGAGAATTTAAGGGCAAGGCAGTGGTTATCGACTTCTGGGCCACATGGTGCGGCCCCTGCATGTATGCCATGGAGCAGATAGACCCCATCAAGGACAGCTATCTCAGCAGCGGCAAGCCCGTGGCCTTCGTCTATATCACAGGCGAGACCTCGCCATTGGCTAAATGGCAGCAAACCATCCCCGGCATAAAGGGCTACCACTATCGCCTGACCGACAAGGAATTTAACGGTCTCATGCGCAGCCTCGGCATCAGGGGAATACCCACCTATTACATTGCCGACAAGAAAGGGCAGCACGTGTATGACAACATAACCATGGGCGGCTATCCCGGCGACGAAGAAATAACCGCTCAGATTGAGAATGCCCTCAGCAAGAAGTAGCAGATAATTTCTATAGAACCCATAATATCTATAGTTCCTCTATATTTCTAAAAAACGACTCTATGAAAAGCATAAAGATTATCGCGGTGCTGCTGCTTGCTTCAGTATGTGCCATGGCCGACAAGGCAATTGAGCAGCAACTGGCTGCCCTCAGCAATGTGGTATCGGCCACTGAGGTAAAGGACGAGGCAGGCTTCGACAGCCGCTATATATTAAAGGTAAGACAGCCGCTGAGCCATAAAGATCCCTCTAAGGGCTCCTTTACCCAGCGTGTGATTGTTATGCACCGCGGTTTTGACCGCCCCACACTGGTCATCACTGAGGGTTATGGCGCCGGCTATGCCGCCGGGCCGCGCTACAACAATGAGCTCTCCACCTACTTCAACACAAACATAGTCTTCGTAGAGCACCGCTTCTTCCAAGAATCAAAGCCCGAGCCCTGCGACTGGCAATACCTTCGCGACGAAGACGCCATGGCCGACCTTCATGAGGTAGTCAGCGCCCTCAAGGCCCTCTACCCCGGCAAGTGGATGAGCACCGGCATCAGCAAAGGCGGAGAGACCTGCATGGAGTACCGCTCCTATTATCCCGAGGATGTTGATGTATCAGTGCCCTACGTAGGCCCGGTATGCTACGCAGTAATCGACGGCCGCCATGAGCCGTTCCTGCGACAGGTGGGCACAGCCGCTGACCGCAAAGCCATTGAAGACTTCCAGCTGGAGGTGCTTAAGAGAAAAGCCGCCCTCATGCCTGCGTTTAAGAAATATTGTGATGAGAAGAACTACAAATTCTATATCCCCATTGAGGATGTCTTCGATTACTGCGTGCTGGAGTACAGCTTCTCGTTCTGGCAGTGGGGCAAGCCCGTTTCTGAAATACCCGCAACCACTGCCTCCGATGATGTGCTGGTCAACTACCTGATCAAGGCTGTAGGCCCCGACTATTTCTCCACCACAGGCAATACGGAGTTCTTTGCCCAGGCCTACCGCGAGCTCGGCTACTACGGCTACGACATCAAGCCCTTCAAGCCCTACCTCTCCATCAAATCCGCCAAGCACTACCTGCGCGATGTTATGCTGCCGCCTGAGCTGCGCAACATCAAGTTTGACAAGACCGTCTCCCGCCATATCACCAAATACCTCAAGAAGAATGATCCCCAGATGATATGCATCTACGGTGAGGTTGACCCCTGGACCGCTGCAGGAGTGACATGGCTGCAGAAATATCCCAAAAAGAATCTCAAAGTCTATATCAAGCCGGGCGGCTCACATGCCACCCGCATCAGCAATATGCCGCCCGAGCAGCGCGATGAGATACTCACCACCATCTCCAGCTGGCTAGGCGAACCGGTAGCAGAATAAGTTAGGAATTAGGAGTTAGGAGTTAAGAGTTAAGTCCGGACTCGGCTAAATTGTAATTTGTAATTCGTGAAATTGTAAATTAATGAAGACTTTCCTCTATCCCAGCGACCTCGGCGACCTCAGGCAGGCCCTCGCCGAGGCCGCCGAAATAAAGCACGACCGATACAAGTACCAGACTCTGGGCCACAACAAGACCGCGCTGCTCATATTCTTCAACAACAGCCTGCGCACACGCCTCTCCACCCAAAAGGCCGCCCTCAACCTCGGCATGCACGTAATCGTGCTTGACATCAACCAAGGCGCATGGAAGCTGGAGACAGAGCGCGGTGTGGTAATGGACGGCGACAAGAGCGAGCACCTGCTGGAAGCCATTCCCGTGATGAGCTCCTACTGCGACCTGATAGGAGTGCGCACCTTTGCCCGCTTTGAGAGCCGCGAGGCCGACTACGGCGAGAGCATCCTCCGCCAGTTCATAGAGCATAGCGGCAAGCCCGTATTCTCCATGGAGAGCGCCACCGTCCACCCCCTGCAAGCATTGGCGGACCTTATCACCATTGAGGAACACAAAAGGACAGAGCGCCCCAAGGTCGTGATGACATGGGCTCCCCACCCCAAGGCCCTGCCGCAGGCGGTGCCCAACAGCTTCGCCCAGTGGATGCTGGCTGCCGATGTCGATTTCGTCTATACCTGCCCTGAGGGCTACGAGCTCGACCCCCAGTTTGTGGGCGACATGAAACCAGAGTATGACCAAAGCAAGGCGCTGGCCGGTGCCGACTTTGTTTATGCCAAGAACTGGAGCTGCCCCGGAGTTACGCGCCCCGCCGACTACGGCAAGGTGCTGAGTAAGGACATGAGCTGGATGGTGGACACCGCCCATATGGCCCTCACAAACAATGCCTATTTCATGCACTGCCTGCCGGTGCGCCGCAACATGATAGTCAGCGACGATGTGATAGAGGCACCCACCTCGCTCGTCATACCCGAGGCCGCCAATCGCGAGATATCCGCCACCGTCGTCCTCAAGCGACTGCTGGAGTCACTTTAAGCATTGATAGACACCGATGTCATCCTGGAAGGAGAAATACCGCAGATTCCGCGATTGGCAGCAACGCCCGTACCAAGTGGCAGAAATGGCTGATGAAGAGCACGTGTGCCCCACATGTGCCACTCCGTTTCGCGGCAACTACTGTCCTCGCTGCGGTCAGTCCGGCAGGATAGGCAGATATTCCTTCAAGCAAGCCCTGCTGCTGTTTATTGACGTCTGGGGCTTGGGCAACAGAAGCATGTTCCGCACCCTGCGCGACCTGTTGCTGCGCCCGGGCTATATGATTCGTGACTATCTGCGCGGCATGCAGATGGCATACTTCCCGCCATTCAAGATGATGTTTCTGCTGGCAGCCCTGTCGCTGCTCGTCGCCCATGGCTGGAATATCAAGGGAACAAATGTCATAAGCGACCAGCAGCAGGGCTTTGAGCAAGCCTTCAAGGAAAAGCCCATAGTGTCAATCGAATATAATGACGAAGAGGCCGACTCGGAGGAAATGCGGCAAACCAAGATTATCACAGAGAAGATAAATGAGAAGACGACCAAATTCTTCTTGAACCTATGGGATTACTATGAGCGCTACATGAGCATATTCATGCTGTGCACCCTGGTGGTCCTGTCAGTCTTCCTATATATATTCTTCCGAAAAAGCCCAGCCATTCCCGACCTGCGGTATTCCGAGCTGCTGGTGGCGCTCGTCTACGTTGCCAACATGCTGTCCATCTACTCCATAGCATGCGACTTCTTCTGCGTACCCGACACTATCGAGATGGCCTTCCACCTCACGGCGCTCATCGCCCTCAAGCAGTTCAGCGGCTTCAGCTGGTGGCGCACCATCTTATATTCCCTGCTCGCCATACTCCTGCTCTTTGCCGCGATTATGCTGTTGTCAGTACTGTTCGGAATCGGCATGTCCGTCTATTTGCAGAGCACGATGGAGTCACTATAACTGACCGTCAGCCAACAACCGCCAACCGCCCCACACTGGGAGCAGATAATAGCGAAGGGGACTTTTTTAATCACGCCGAGCCGAAATCTAATCGCGCCAAAGTCAAATCTAATCGCGCCAAAGTCAAATTTAATCGCGCCGAAACTGACCATTTC
>CADAZW010000049.1 GCA_902792555.1 uncultured Bacteroidales bacterium
GCAACACGCCCCATGCGGGCATGCCGAACACGATATTGTTCACCAGCGGAGAAACCACGGCAGCCAACAGGGCCGTCCTCCATCCAAGCTTGCAGGCAGCCACCAGGATAACCAGCGACAGCGGCGCAAAGATAATACCGCCTTGCGGAACAAGGTGAGCCACCTGAGGCAGCGCCATATTGCAGACCACAAACAGCGCAGCCCACAGAAAAGTCCTTACATCATTGTAATCAAGCGAATATAGTCTTACACTCTTCTCCATATTATATATATTATATATTGTATTGTTAATAGCCAAACTTCTCTTCAGCGTGCTCCATGCCCTCCGTGATGCTCACCCCCAGATGGGCAGCTCTCCTCACAGGGTGCTCACCCTATGCACTCTCCGGCATGATGCTTCAGTAGCACATAGTGGTCACACTCACCTGCTATCATTTGCGCCCCGATGAGCGACAAATCATATCATTTTTGTTTTTCTTTCGGCAAAGATACAATTTCTTTTTCAAAAAGTACAATTTTTTCAAAAGAAAACTCATCCCCCGTGACTTTTGTGAAAAATCTCCTTCATCTTCTTCGCCGATACAACTCAAGTGAAACTAAAAATTCTCCCCGTCGTCGCGCTGAAAGTCATTATCCGTCGCGGTCTGACCAAAAACGACGGATTCACCGCAGAAAAAAAGTTAAAAAAAGTTGCGGGAAAAATGTTGACGTAATTAGAAATTTCATTACCTTTGTAACCGAATTAAGTTTTCCAAAACGGGAAACTTTTTTCAGTCACCCCAAAGAAAAGTTTCCCAAAACTGGATTTTTTTCACGCTGATACAAGGCAGGCATATTTCAACCTCGACAACAACAAACAATAATAAATCATACATACTCATGGAAATAAAAAACTTCACAATCACCAAGCGTGACGGCACCAAGGACAGTTTCTCCCTGGACAAAATCATGAATGCCATCATCAAGGCCTTCGACAGCGTAGAGGAGCCTGCCGACCTCGGCACCATCTCCAAGATCATCAACCATCTCGACATCCGCAACGACATCAAGGTTGAGGACATCCAGAATCAGGTAGAGGAAGCCCTTATGCGCGAGGGCTACTACCGTGTGGCAAAGTCCTTCATCCTCTATCGCCAGCAGCACTCCGAGGACCGCGAGACACTCCAGAAGCTGCAGTTCCTCTCCGAGTATTGCGACTCCGTCAATGCCGCCACCGGCTCCAAGTATGACGCCAACGCCAATGTGGAGCACAAAAACATAGCCACCCTCATCGGCGAGCTGCCCAAGTCCAACTTCATCCGCCTCAACCGCCGCCTACTCACCGACCGCATCAAGAAGATGTATGGCAAGAAGCTGGCCGACGAGTACATCGACAAGCTCACCCACCACTTTATATATAAGAACGACGAGACATCCCTGGCCAACTATTGCGCCAGCATCACCATGTACCCCTGGCTCATCGACGGCACCAAGTCCATCGGCGGCAACTCCACCGCCCCCACCAACCTCAAGTCCTTCTGCGGCGGCTTCGTCAACATGGTCTTCATGGTCAGCTCCATGCTCAGCGGCGCCTGCGCCACCCCCGAGTTCCTGATGTATATGAACTATTTCCTGGGCAAGGAGTACGGCGTCGACTACTACACCCGCGTTGACCAGCAGGCCGACATGAGCCTCAAGCAGCGCACCCTCGACAAGGTCATCACCGACTACTTCGAGCAGATAGTCTACACCCTCAACCAGCCCACCGGCGCACGCAACTACCAGGCCGTCTTCTGGAATGTAGCCTACTACGACCGCTACTATTTCGAGAGCATCTTCGGCGAGTTCTACTTCCCCGACGGCTCCAAGCCCGACTGGGCAGGCCTCAGCTGGCTGCAGAAACGCTTCATGAAGTGGTTCAACAAGGAGCGCACCAAGACCATGCTCACTTTCCCCGTTGAGACCATGGCCCTGCTCACCGACAAGGAGGGCAACTGCCTCGACCAGGAATGGGGCGACTTCACCGCCGAGATGTACTCCGAGGGCCACTCCTTCTTCACCTACATGAGCGACAATGCCGACTCCCTCTCCAGCTGCTGCCGTCTGCGCAACGAGATCACCGACAACGGCTTCAGCTACACCCTCGGCGCCGGCGGCGTCAGCACAGGCTCCAAGTCAGTGCTCACCATCAACCTCAACCGCTGCATCCAGTATGCCGTCAACCATAAGCTCGACTACCTCGAGTACCTCGGCGGCATCATCGACCTCTGCCATAAGGTGCAGCTCGCCTACAATGAGAACCTCAAGGAGCTGCAGAAGGCAGGCATGCTGCCCCTGTTTGACGCCGGCTACATCAACATTGCCCGCCAGTACCTCACCATCGGCATCAACGGCCTCGTGGAGGCAGCCGAGTTCATGGGGCTCCGCATCACCCCCAACGACGACTACAAGAACTTCGTGCAGGGCATCCTCGGCCTCATCGAGAAGTACAACAAGCAGTACCGCACCAAGGACGTGATGTTCAACTGCGAGATGATACCCGCCGAGAACGTAGGCGTCAAGCATGCCAAGTGGGACCGCGAGGACGGCTACTTCGTGCCCCGCGACTGCTACAACAGCTACTTCTACGTAGTAGAGGACGACAGCCTCTCCATCATCGACAAGTTCAAGCTCCACGGCACCCCCTACATCGAGCACCTCACCGGCGGCTCAGCCCTCCACATGAACCTCGAGGAGCATCTCAGCAAGCAGCAGTATGCACAGTTGCTCAAGGTAGCTGCCAAGGAAGGCTGCAACTATTTCACCTTCAACATCCCCAACACCGTCTGCAACGACTGCGGCCACATCGACAAGCGCTACCTCAAGGAGTGCCCCAAGTGCCACAGCAAGAATGTGGACTACATGACACGCATCATCGGCTACCTCAAGCGCGTCAGCAACTTCTCGCAGGCACGCCAGGAGGAGGCAGCACGCCGCTACTACGCAAAAGCCAACTAGAGTGAGGAATTAGGAGTGAAGAATGCTTAAATTCGTAAACACTGGGATCGTCTTTCAGGAGATACCCGACGAGGTGACCCTCGCCATCAACATCTCCAACTGCCCGTGCCGCTGTCCGGGATGCCACAGCAAATATCTGTGGGAGGACAGCGGCACGCCGCTCGATGCCGCCGCCATCGACGGCTTCGTCCAGCAGTACGGCACCGACATCACATGCATAGCCCTCATGGGCGGCGATGCCGAGCCGCAGGCCGTCAACGAGCTCGCAGTCTATATCCATCAGACACACCCCCAGTTCCGCGTGGCATGGTATAGCGGACGCCTGCGCATACCCTCCGTCATCAACAAGGCCGACTTCGACTATATCAAGGTAGGCCCCTTCATCCGCCACCTCGGCCCACTGAAGCAGCCCACCACCAACCAGCGGCTCTACAAGAAGCAGCCCGACGGCACCTTTGAAGACATCACCAGCCGATTCTGGAAGAAATAACAAGGAGCTCACGCCACAAAGCGTGAGCTCCCTATTATTTCGCAAGGCCATTTTAATTTGACGATTGGACAATTTTCTATTTCACAATTTAGCAAGCCGTTGGGCATAAATTTTTGAATAATTTCTGATAATTTCTTTCAGTACCCACCTCCGGACTTGGCCTAAACCTCAAACCTCCAACCTCAAACCTCAAATATTTTCGTCCCTTTATACTTATCCGTTCAATCCGAATAATCCGTGGTTAAAAAAAAAACACAGATCTCACGGATCTCACGGATTTTCGTTTTCGATTTCGTGTTCGCTTTCGTTTTCGTTTTGGTTTTCGTTTTCGTTTTCGTTATTCAAACCTCAAATTTCAAATTTCAAATAATCACGTTTATTGGTTATTGGTCAACGCTCTTCCCCATACCACTCGAAGCAGGCCTTGCCGCAGGCCTCGGGCTCGGCGCCGAAGGCTGGGCGCACGGTGCCCGAGCGCAGAAACTCAGGCATGTCCACGTAGTCGTCCGTGCTCGTGAGAGTCATGCCGATGTTGCCGTAGAAGTCCTTGACCGCCTTGAAGGCGAGCCCCCATTTCGATGTCGTGGCAGTGCCCCACGAGCCCATGTTGGCAGGCACATAATTCCCAAACTCGTTCAGCTTGCCCTTGCCCGGCACCTCGGGACTCCAGTCAATCTCCGTCACCATAATGGGGTGCGTCCTCACCACCGGCACCTGCACGCCAAACTGCCGTATGAACGCCTCGTGGTCAGGGTGCTCGTCGCTGGCGCCGTACCATCCGGGATAGACATGCACTGCGAAGCCGAAGTTCTTGCCCTTGATGGGACATCGGGCATAGTCGGCGTAGTGCGACTGCCATCCGCTGCCCGGAATCCACACGATGCCCTTGAAGCCGTTCTTGCGCACCCTGTCGAGCACCGGCTGGAAGAAGTCGCGCAGCGCCGTGCTGTCCTTGCGCCATCCGCTGAGGGTGACGTCCACGGGCTCGTTGGCGAGCTCCAGCGACACCGTGCCGCTGTGCGCACGGATAGAGTCGTGGCGCGACACCACGTCCCACACCGTGAGCAGATACCTCTGGTATTCGCCTCCCACCTCAATATGATGCGGACACACGCCCGGCGGACGCACGATCACGTAGAGCCCCCTGTCGAGAGCCTTGCGTATGATTGGCCAATAGACCACGTCGAGATACTTGCGGAGCCTCTCCACGCTGAATCGTGAGATGTCCGCCTCGCCCTGCGCCTTGCCGTCCGACTGCAGATGCGGGTCGTTCGTCCAGCATGGGTCGAGGTGCAGTCTGAACACATTGCAGCAGGCGCCCTGCGCCCTGTCGGTGATAGCGGTGAAAATCCTGTCGAAGTAGGCAATGCAGTCTCCCGCCTTCTCGTCCGTGCAGCCGTGTCCCCAGCGGTAGCTGTTGAAGTAAGGGTTAGGCGTGTCCATCACGCCGTGGAGCAGCACCCTCTGCCCCCTCCTGTCCACCAGCTGGTTGCCCTTCACACGCAGAGGCGAAAGCCCCTCGCCATTCGCTGCCGTCATAAGCAGCCACGCCATACAAATCGTCAGCACTCTTTTCATGTCAGTCATCATTTTCTGCTGCAAATATACGATAATAGGAACTATTCTCCGTCCTTTTTTCTGCCGAATCTAAAATATTTTAGTATTATGCCTTTGAGTTTCCACGCTCTTAGCGAAGAGGCGGAAACCCTTTAGTGGAACAATAACGACATGAGCAGTTATTAGAAGAACATAGAAATCTGACAATTTTCTACTTAGTTAAATGCCAATAATTGTGAATGTCTGCGCTTATGGCGTGGACGTCAGGAAAAATAAACGCGAGGGCTGACTATTTTATCGCGAGGAAACAAAATCTAATCGCGCCGAGCCGAAATCTAATCGCGCAGAGCCGAAATCTAATTGCGCAGAGCCGAAATCTAATCGCGCCGAAATGGACCGTTTCTGCGCGCGCACGCAGACGCAATGCGCTAATAGACAAGGCGCGCAGACGCAGAAAAAAACTTCATGGGGCTTCTCACCTTCAAAGGAAATCAGCTGAACTGCCGTTGCCCCATGCTGGTTCTTGGTAGGGGTATTCACAGTAGTTACACCCCTCAGCGTTAACCATTAGCAAGGACAGGGCCAAGGCACTGGGGTACAAAAATCCGCAAAAGGCTTTGCGCGACCATGTGGATGAAGATGACAAGGGGGTAACGAAATGTTACACCCTTGGAGGAAACCAGAAGATGACCGTCATCAACGAGAGCGGACTCTACGCGCTGATCCTCTCGTCGAAGCTGAAGGAGGCGAAGGCTTTCAAGGAGACGGCTCCCCCTCTAAGATAGAGGGGGTGTCGCGAAGCGACGGGGGCGTATGATACAAACTTAACAGCGACGGGGCGTATGATACAAACTTAACAGTAACAGGCGCGTATGACCATTTCGCAGGTAGTGTTATCTGTGCCAACATCTATATTATTGCCCAAAATTTGAGAAATTTGAGAAATTTGATATATAAAAAACAAAGGGGTGTAGCTCTCTGGTTTTCCCTATACCTTTCCTATATTAATAATATATAATAATTATAATAATAAATACTGATAATCAGAAGATTACGGAGGGGAGAATGTTTTAGGGGAAACGATGAGATAAGAAAATATATACCTCAAAAACCTCAAAAACCTCAAGAAACTCAAAAAATGTCACATCCTATAGACCTCAAAAACCTCAAAAACCTCAAATAATGCCGCATCGCGCAGCCACGCGCAGACTCCAAGATTTCACGCGCAGACTTCAAAATTTGCTGCGCAGACTTCAAGATTCCGTGCGCAGGCTCTTAGATTCCGTCTCCGGACTTGGTTAAATCGTCAAATCGTGAAATCGTCAAGTTGTGAAATAACTTGGTTTGGCTAAATCACAAATGCCAAGAATTTCTTTCTGTCACTATGGGGAATGGAAAAATATTCTTAATTTTGCGGCAAAATCGGAAAAGAGCATTTTTATGTGCAAAGAAAACAACTGCGTTAAGACTGAAGACGGCGAGAGGAGATCGCTCAACTTCATTGAGGAGATGGTGGAGAAAGACCTGGCCGAAGGCCGCAACGGCAAGAGGGTGCAGACGCGTTTCCCGCCCGAGCCTAACGGCTACCTACACATTGGTCACGCCAAGGCTATTGCCCTGGACTTCGGCATCGCCAAGAGATACGGAGGAGTGTGCAACCTGCGCATGGACGATACTAACCCGCAGAAGGAGGACACGGAGTACGTGGAGGCCATCAAAAGGGATATCGAGTGGCTGGGATTTAAGTGGGGCAAGCTGCTCTACGCCAGCGACTACTTCCAGCAGCTGTGGGACCTCGCCGTGGAACTGATTAAGGAGGGCAAGGCTTACGTGGACGAGCAGAGCGCCGAGGAGATTGCGCGACAGAAGGGCACGCCCACCCAGCCGGGCGAGAACTCGCCCTACCGCGACAGGCCCGCGGAGGAGAGCCTGCGCCTGTTTGAGGAGATGAACTCAGGCAACATGGAGCCGGGCAAGATGGTGCTGCGAGCCAAGATTGACATGGCGAGCCCTAACATGCACTTCCGCGACCCCATCATGTACCGCGTGCTCAACATGCCCCACTGGCGCACGGGCAACAAATGGAACGCGTACCCTATGTATGACTACACGCACGGACAGTGCGACTACTGGGAGGGCGTGACACACTCGCTATGCACGCTGGAGTTTGTGAGCCACCGACCGCTGTACGACCTGTTTGTGGACTGGGCGAAGATTGCGGGGGGCGACGACAAGCCGCTGGACGACAACCGCCCGCGCCAGACGGAGTTCAACAAGCTGAACCTGACGCACATCCTGCTCTCGAAGCGCAACCTGCTGATGCTGGTGAAGGAGGGCGTGGTGAGCGGATGGGACGACCCACGCATGCCGACGATATGCGGTTTCCGCCGCAGGGGATACTCGCCCGAGAGCATCGTGAAGTTTATCGACAAGATTGGCTACACGACCTTCGACGCGCTGAACGAGATGGCGCTGATGGAGAGCGCGGCGCGCGAGGACCTCAACGGACGCGCCACCAGGGTGAGCGTGGTGCTCAACCCCGTGAAGCTGATTCTGACCAACTACCCCGAGGGTAAGGTGGAGATGATGACGGCGCAGAACAACCCCGAGCGCCCGGAGGACGGCACCCACGAGATTGCCTTCAGCCGAGAGCTATGGATTGAGCGCGACGACTTCATGGAGGACGCCCCCAAGAAGTTCTTCCGCCTCGGCCCGGGCAAGGAGGTGAGACTGAAGAACGGATATATCATCAAGTGCGACGAGACGGACTGCTGCAAGAAGGACGCCGACGGCAACGTGGTGGAGATTTACGCCACCTACGACCCCGAGACGCGCACGGGACTGCCGGGCGCCGACCGCAAGATAAAGGGCAAGACGCTCCACTGGGTAAGCTGCGCCCACTGCGTGGAGGCGGAGGTGAGAAACTACGACCGCCTCTGGATGGTGGAGAACCCCAGGGACGAGGTGGCTGCCTACAGCAAGGAGCAGGGCAAGGAGCGCATCGACATCGACGACATGCGCCACTTCATCAACCCCCACAGCCTGGACGTGGTGAAAGCCTACGCCGAGGAGTGGCTCAAGACACGCAAGCCCCTGGACTACCTGCAGTTCCAGCGCATAGGATACTATAACGTTGACCCCGACTCAACGCCCGACCACCTCGTGTTCAACCGCACGGTGGGACTGAAAAGCTAACCTCAAACGAAAACGAAAACGATAACGAAAACGAAAACGATAACGAAAACAAAATTATTTGAGATTTGAAGTTTGAGATTTGAGGTTTGAATAACGAAAACGATAACGATAACGAAAACGATAACGAAAACGATAACGAAAACGATAACGAAAACGAAAATCCGTTAGATCTGTGTTTTTTAACCACGGATTATTCGGATTGAACGGATGATTATAAATTCTCTAATTCTTGACAGAAAAAAAATTGTGAAATAGTAAATTGTCCAATTGTCAAATTAAAATGGCTTTGCGACTCTGCGACTTTGAGACTTTGCGACTAACTAAAAACTCCTAACTCCAACCGATGCTTGACTTTCTATACCAACTGGCTGAACAGCTCGACTATTTCTACGTCACACTGCTGATGGCGGTGGAGAGCTCGTTCATCCCCTTCCCCAGCGAGATTGTGGTGCCGCCGGCTGCATACATGGCTGCCGACGGCAACATGAACGTGGTGCTGGTGGTGGTGTTCGCCACTCTGGGCAGCCTGATAGGCGCCGTGATTAACTATGTGCTGAGCTACTATGTGGGCCGGCCGATCGTGTATAAGTTCGCCGACAGCCGCCTGGGGCGTATGTGCCTGCTGAGCAGGGAGAAGGTCGAGCAGGCGGAGAAATATTTCGACAAGCGCGGCGCAGTGGCTACGCTGGTGGGCCGACTGATTCCCGCCATACGCCAGCTGATAAGCATCCCCGCCGGACTGTCGAGGATGAACTTCGCCAAGTTTGCCCTCTACACTGCCCTGGGCGCCGGCGCATGGAACATCGTGCTGGCTGCCCTGGGCTACTACCTCCACGCCATCGTGCCCAAGGACCAGCTGCAGAGCGCCCTCAAGGAGTATGAGACGCCCATCGTGGTGGGCATATGCGGTGTGGTGGCACTGGTGGTGCTGATCATTATTATTAAAAAGGTGGCAAAGAAAAGCAAAAACAAGGAATAAGGCGATGGAGATAAAATCTGCGAGATACGACTCGAGCGCCATCAGCGTGGACAAATGCATACAGACCGACAAGCCGGAGTTTGCATTCATCGGCCGCAGCAACGTGGGCAAGAGCAGCCTCATCAACATGCTGACGGGCAACCAGAAGCTGGCGATGACCTCATCGACGCCGGGCAAGACGATTCTCATCAACCACTTCCTCATCAACGGCGAGTGGTACCTGGTGGACCTGCCGGGCTACGGCTACGCCAAGCGCAGCAAGAAGCAGCAGGAGCAGCTGGGCAAGATGATAAGGGGCTACATTATGGAGCGCCAGAACATGGTGAACCTCTTCCTGCTGATTGACGGCAACATAGCGCCACAGCAGATTGACCTGCAGTTCATCGAGTGGCTGGGGGAGAACGGGGTGCCGTTCACCATCATCTTCACCAAGGCCGACAAATCGAGGAAGGGCTCGTTCGGAAAGAACGTGAGCGTATTCCTGAAAACCCTCGAGGAGCAGTGGGAGGAACTGCCACCCTACTTCCAGGTGTCGTCAGCCAAGCGCATCGGCAAGGAGGCAGTGCTCGAACACATAGAAACTATCTTGCAGTCCCTGCAAGATAGTTAGAGAAAAGGGAGCCCCTCCCCAGCCCTCCAAAAGAGAGCCCCTCCCCAACCCTCCCCAAAGGGAAGGGAGAAGGAGCCCCCTCAAACGAATTATTATTTGAAATTTAACGAAAACGATAACGATAACGAAAACAAAAATATTTGAGATTTAACGAAAACGAAAACCAAAACGAAAACGAAAATCCGTGAAATCCGTGAAATCCGTGTTTTTTTAACCACGGATTATTCGGATTGAACGGATGATTATAAATTCTCTAATTCTCTAATTCTTGACAGAAAAAAAATTGTGAAATAGTAAATTGTCAAATTAAAATGGCTTTGCGACTCTGCGACTTTGAGACTTTGCGACTAACTAAAAACTCCTAACTCCTAACTCCTAACTCCTAACTCTAATGTCCGACTACCCTTCACATCTGCTGGAACAAGCCGTGGAAGCTTTCAACTCGCTGCCCGGCATTGGCCGACGAACGGCACTGAGGCTGGCGCTGCACATGCTGCGGCAGTCGAAGGACGATGTGCAGCGGTTTGCCGACAGCATAAGCACATTCCGCGAGGAGGTGAAGCACTGCAGGGTGTGCCACAACATATCCGACAACGACATCTGCGACATCTGCAGCGACCCCAAGCGCGACACCTCGACCATCTGCGTGGTGCAGAACGTGCAGGACGTGATGGCCATCGAGAACACCCGCCAGTACAAGGGGCTCTACCATGTGCTGGGCGGCATCATCTCGCCCATGGACGGCATAGGGCCCAGCGACCTCTTCATCGACTCGCTGGTGGAGAGAGTGGCCGGCGGCGAGGTGAAAGAGGTGATCATGGCGCTGAGCTCCACCACCGACGGCGAGACGACACGCTTCTTCATCAGCCGCCGACTGGAGCCGTACAACATAGTGATGACAACCATCGCCAGCGGAATATCCGTGGGCGAGGAACTGGAATACACCGACGAGCTAACCCTCGGCCGATCAATAGTAAACAGAGTGAAAATATGATGTATTTGAAATTTGAAATTTGAAATTTGAAATTTAGCCAAGTCCGGAATTGGGCACTGAATGCCGAAGGTATCGCGAAGGCTCTGTCAGTGGTCGCGCCAGCGGCGCGGGCTGACAAATAAGAGCCTGAGAGCGAAACGGCACAGAAATTACCAGAAATTATTCAAAAATTTATGCCCAACGGCTTGCTAAATTGTGAAATAGTAAATTGTTAAATTGTCAAATTAAAATGGCTTTGCGACTAACTGAAAACTCCTTACTCCTAACTCCTTACTCCTAACTCCTCATGAAGACCACTTACATAATCTACGCGCTGGCATGGGTTGTTCCCATTGTGCTGATAGTGCTCTACCTCACGGGCAACATATCGCGACTGCCTGCCAAGCCCGACGAGACCCTGGTTTATATGCTTAGCATCACCACGGTGGTGCTTAGTCTGCTCACCGCATGGCTGGCCATGAAGATGTTTGCCATGAAGCCCATACAGGCACGGCTCAACGCCCTCAAGGGAGCACAGAGGGAAGCCTCGGTGCAGCTGCTGAGCCGCGTGAGGATTCTGATGATACTGATGGTGGTGATACTCGACTTCGCCGCCTACTATATCACCGGCAGCACCTCCCCACTCTACCTGGCAGCCATACTCGGCGTGGCCCTCATCTTCTGCTGGCCGCAGAAATATTAATACCCCAACCATGCAGCTCTCCGTCATAATCGTCAACTATAATGTCAAGCACTATGTCTATCAGTGCCTGATGTCGCTGCGCAAGGCTGCCGACGGCCTCGACTGGGAGGTGATAGTGGTGGACAACAACTCCAGCGACGGCTCGGTGGAATACCTGAGAGAGTGCTTCCCCGAAGGCACCTTTCCCCAGCTGCACATCATTGCCAACACCGACAACCCCGGCTTCGGCAAGGCCAACAATCAGGCCATCGGCATGGCAAAGGGCGACTATGTGCTGCTGGCCAACCCCGACACCTTCGTCAGCGAGGAGACACTGCGCCGATGCCTCGACTTCATGGAGCAGCACCCCGACGCCGGATGCCTGGGAGTGAAGATGCTCAACTCCAACGGCACCTTCGCCCCCGAGTCAAGACGGGGAGTGCCTACCCCGTGGGCATCATTCTGCAAAATAACACGACTGAGCAAGCTCTTCCCGCACAGCAAGACGTTCGGCTACTACTATATGCAGCACCTGCCCATCAACGAGCCGGCACAGGTGGAAATCATCTCCGGCGCCTTCATGATGCTGAAGCGAGAGGTCGTGGAGAAGGTGGGCACCTTCGACGAGGACTACTTCATGTACTGCGAGGACACCGACCTCTCCTACCGAATGCTCAAGGCCGGCTACCACAACTACTACCTGCCCACACAGATACTCCACTACAAGGGCGAGAGCACACGGCGCAACACCTACTCCTACGTCAACAATTTCTACAAGGCCATCTTCATCTTCTTCAAGAAACACTTCAACAGCCACATCTTCCTGCTGCGCATATTTATATATGTGGCCATCTATGTGCTGGCAGCACTCTCGTTCGTCAAGAGCACCTGGCGCAAGATGATCTACAGGCTCAAGACCAGACTCGCACCGCGCAAGACACAGCTGCTGTGCCTGGTAAGGGAGGAGAATATGGGCATCGTGAGCAGCCTGGCAGAGAAATATGACCTCGAGGTCAAGATGTTTAACCACACCGTGGTGGACGCCGCACAGCTGAGGAATATCGTCGGCGACACCGACCCCTTCTACATAGTCTACGACACCTCGCTCTACAACTACAGCGAGGTGCTCAACCTG
>CADAZW010000050.1 GCA_902792555.1 uncultured Bacteroidales bacterium
CGGTGTCTTCCAGATACCCCTCGGCTTCCAGTTCTCCACCGACATGACCATGTATTCGCGCCGCGGCTACAACGACCACTCCATGAACACCAACGAGCTGGTGTGGAACGCACGCCTCTCGCGTCACTTTGCCAAGGCTGGCCTCACCGTCATGCTCGATGCCTTTGACCTCTTCGGTCAGCTCAGCAACGTCCGCCGCACCATCAACGCCCAGGGCCGCACCGAAACCTGGAGCAACGTTACTCCCCAGTACGCCATGCTCCACATCCTCTACCGCCTCAACAAGAAACCGAAAAAATGAGAATGCCCCCCGGCCCCCTATAGGAAGCCCCCAACCCCCTAAAGGGGAGGAGGAAAGTTCAACTTGGAGTTAAAATGAGGATTTAAGCGCGAGCGCTCTGGCCAATATTCATGAGTAACGGCACATTATAACTCCCAATATTAACTCCCCTTTTCAAATTTGAGCCGCAGGCGTGTCATTCAAGTTTATGAATATTTTCCGGTAATTTCTTTCAGTTATAAAAAATGGCTGAATTAACATTTTTTAAGAACAAATGACGGAGAAATTCCTTAAGTATGGTGTTATATAAGTAGAGGACTGCTTAGGACAGCTTATTTATATAGATTATAATGCAAAACGACATAGTTACCATTGATGCTCTCAAGAAGGGGGCAAGCTATGCACAGGAGGAACTTGTGCGGTGCTATATGGAGCGTGTTCGTAATCTAATATTTGCCATAGTGCAAAACA
Organism: uncultured Bacteroidales bacterium; assembly: GCA_902792555.1. Classification (GTDB taxonomy): domain Bacteria; phylum Bacteroidota; class Bacteroidia; order Bacteroidales; family Bacteroidaceae; genus UBA6382. Next base: position 752 of record CADAZW010000050.1, read on the forward strand.
TGCAGGACGCAGAGGAACTGACGCAAGACACTTTTCTCGCAGTGTTTAAGAATGTCTGTCGCTACGATGTAACTGGCACTACACTTGCATCTTTGGTTTACCGTATTGCCTATAATAAGGCTCTGAGTTTTTTGAAACGCCATCGCCTCCAGTTAGTACCTCTCAACGAAGACACTATAGAGTCAGCTTGGTCAGTGTATTCCACGGGCGAGGACTATGCAGAAGACGACGAAGGAAAGATTCAGGAACTTGAAAAGATGATGGATGCGCTGTCACCACAAGAAAAAGCAATTATCACGCTATACTATTATGAAGAACGCAAGGTTGACGATATTGCCTACATTATGGAAGTTACCCCCAAAGCCATCTACAAGCGGCTTGAAAAGATTCGCAACAAACTCCGCGTACGGTTGAAAGAAAGCCATGTTTAATCATTAAAGAAATATATTTACAAACAAACCGATACTAAACCTAATTGCTTATCGATATGAAATCCTTTACAGAAAACGACATACGTAATGTCTTGCAACGGAAGTATTCCAAGATGCCTCCGTTATCGCAAGATTTCTCCCAGCGCTTATTTGAGGCATGGGAGCAACAATGCAGACGTCGCAAGGCAATAAGGCTTTACTCCTTCATGGGAATCGCTGCGGCAGCTGCAACAGTGGTGTTGTTGTTGACCGTGAATATTGGAAACCCGGCAAACAGTAATATGGTGGCGCATCATACAACCCTCGAAGCATTGGTTGAAGGCAAGCCTCAGCCAGTGATTGTCAGCCAAGGTACCACTACCGGCAAGTCAGATAATGACGCTCATGTCATGGATATTCCTGTAGAGAGCAAGAACATAGTTAATAATAAGGTTAATCAACAAGGGAATAATGGCAGCTCCTCTCTTCAAGGAGGGGAGTTGCCCGCGGTCGCAGAAAGTCCGGAAGGAGACGAGTCGCCTACTGTGGATTTACAAGAAACAAACAGTGGTACTTTGTCGGACAATACGCAGTTGTTACTTGCGTCTAATTCTAATGAAGATCATGCAACAGAGGAACAGGAGGAGGAGATGCCCGTCTATAGCGAGGCAGACCTGCCCATTACCAACATGGAGAACTATCTCTACTCAAAAGACGAACTGAAGAAAATCGAGCAACTGCGCAAGGAGCGCCTCATAGCAGACATTAAGAGCACTGTGGAGCGCGCACGCTACAGGCTCGAAGAATTTGAGAAATCATTTACTCTGGATTAACTATAAAACTCTAAAAATATGAAAACAAAAATTCTAACAATCATTATGTTTGCAGCTGCACTCGGCTGCTTCGCCTACAACGACAAAGATGCTCCGGCCTCTCCACCCACGCATGTAATCGATTATATCAAATATATGCGCCAGTGGTATGGCGACAAGGACAATATTGTCTATATGCGCGCAATTAATCCTGATGACAATAGTCTCAGGTCCTCTGTCGAGGTGATTCCCTTCCAGTGTCCCAAGGACAAAGGGATTATGACAAAATTTAAGAGAGCTTTTTTTGAGGACATAGATCTCGCTTATCATTTCACTCAAGCTATGCCAGGTCAACTTGGTGGGTGGATTGTCGGTATAGGTGACTATAAAGATCAGGAGATGTATACTCGCGACCGTACGGAGCAGGAGCACATTGCCATGTGGGTAAAAAATGCAAAAAATCCCGAGATGCGCGATTATTATGGAGTTGTATGGGATTATAAATCAGATGTTATAAAAGGAAAAATCTTTATAATTTACTCACGACGCGAAGATCTGCAAAAAGATAGAAACAACAGCAATTCTCAAGAGCAGAATGATAATTTCTTTAATAGCCAAAAGGAGAAGATAAATGAGACGCTGCTCAAGATAAACCCGGAAGAAAATGTGGAGGAATGGTGGAAAGATTGGAATGAGAAAAATGGTATCAAGAACAAATCCTTATCATCTGTTCCGTCAATCCCGTCAGTCCCGAAAGGCAATGCCAAGGTAGAGAAGCAGCTTCAGGCTTATAAGGATTTGCTGGAGATGCAGGAGGAGGAGATACAGAAACTCCGTCGCGACTATGACCGCGATGACCTCAAACCGGAGGAGAGGACTCTCATAAAGCAGCGCATACTAAAACTACACAAGCAGGCACAGCGTACGACCGACAAGATAGGAAAACTTATCTCTAAAGTCCGTTGATACGCCTGTAGCGGAAAAAGAAATCCCTAAATAAAATACAATGAAATACAGTAAGTTTATCGCTGTGCTCGCCGCACAGTGCTTGCTCTTCGCATCCCTTGCCCAAGCGCAGGAGAAGAAGGAAAAGAAACTTGAAGTCCGTGTTTTCGCCTATGTAATGGAGGAGACTACAGGGATGCCTGTGCCCGGTGTCAAGGTAAGCATCCTGCGGGCAAAGGACAGCACCCTCGTTAACTCCGACACAGTCCGAACATACAATAATTCCTACTTTGCCAGCACATCAGTGCGGCTAACACTTAGCGAACCGGGCGAATTTCTGGTGAAATGTGAAGGCAAGGGCTACGAGACTACATACAACCACTGGAAGGTGGACAAGCTCTATAAGCATGAGGACTTCTTAAGGGTTGCCACTCCGTGGTACATCCGCAGGGCAAAGAAGACACGCAAGGATGTTAAACTGGGCGAGGCAGTGGTCAAGGCCAGCCGCGTGAAGTTCTACTACAAGGGTGACACCATAGTCTATGATGCTGATGCCTTCGAACTGGCAGAGGGCTCTATGCTTGACGCACTCATCAAGCAGTTGCCTGGCGTAGAGCTGAAGGAGGGCGGCGAGATTACCGTGCAGGGCCGCCGCGTAGATGAACTGCTGCTCAACGGCAGGGACTTCCTAAACTCAGACAGAAAAGACCTTCTCAACAACCTGCCCATCTATATGGTTAAGAATATCAAGGTGTTTGAAAAGACTACAAGGGAACAGGAAATTATGGGCGACACTATCAACAAGTTGCTTGCTATGGACGTAAGACTCAAGAAGGAGTACAACCGTACCTTTGTTGGCAACATAGAGGGCGGCCTCGGCACCAACCATACAGCGTTGGGACGTTTTTTTGCTCTCGGCTTTACTCCAAAGTCAAGCTTTAAGGTTCATGCCATGGCCAACAACCTCAATGATGTCAACGATCCCGGTGAGCAGGGCGAATGGACGCCCCTGAAGCAAGCTACGAGTGTTTACAACATATATCGTCTTAGTAGCTTCTATCATTATACCGATGATAAGTTTAACTATCAAAATACTATCCAGGGGCGCTATACCGAAAACAAGAGCGATAGCTACACCAACAGCGAGAACTTCCTTTCCTCGGGTAACACTTTCGGACGTCGCTTTGCCCGTGGACGTAACTACAGCAGCTCTTTCTGGACCAACCATACTTTTTATATAAAGAATGACATCCTCCTCGGCCCTGTCAAGGTTAGACAGATGCGGATAAATCCCAATTTTTCGTACAATGACAATCGAGGTCACTATTCCAACGGCTCTGCCACTACCGATCAAGACATCTACGGAGCCTACGGCAAGGAGTGGCGCGACAGCATCACTGCACCCAATACCGGACAACTGCTGCGCACCTATGGTCTCAACCGCACCAAGAATAACTCCAGACATAATGGCTATGCACTTAATGCCTCGTCAACCTACGGCATTCATTTGGCGCCTGCTCATGACAACAGATTTGTCCTTTACCTGAATGGAAAAACCGACTTCCAGAAAGAAGTAGAACGTCTCTATGAGCACTACAACCTTGAGTATTTGCAGACTGCCAATCGCGACTTCCGCAACCGCCACACTTACGACAAGGCGCAGGGACTAATGCATAGCATAGAACTTCAGACCAGTTTTTTCTCTTTCTTAGACAATCTGTTTAGCGTGTCGCTTGTCTATCAATATCAAGACAAGAAGCAGATACAGAACCGCTCTCTCTATCTGCTCAACAAACTCGATGCCTGGGGAGAGGAGACAGGCCATCCCTTGGGAGAACTCCCCTCCGTAGATGAGATGCTGTTGGCCCTCGACAACGGCAACAGCTACAGACAGCAGCAGGATTCGTATAATAATAGAGTTGCTCCCCATATATATATTTATCCGGGAAACAAAGACGGAGCCAAGGTAAGTGGAAATGCGTGGATCATTCCGGGTGTTTCTTTCAGCAGAGAGAGACTCCATTATGAGCGTGCGGCAATCGACACCCTTGTCCGTCGCAACCAGAGAAACTTTGATTTCTCTTCTGGCATATCGCTCTATCCTAAGGGTAACTCGTGGCCCACTCCGTGGCACGTAAGCCTTAGCTATAACATAAACGTTAACCTGCCTAACATGACCTATCTCGTGGACTACCGCGACGACAGCAACCCGCTCAACATCATGCTCGGCAATCCCAACCTCCGCAACACACGCACACATAAAATAAGTGTTGAATTCAGGCGCAATATGGAGAAGCAGCGACAGCTTAATAGCAGCGTTGTAGCCAATATCTACAGGCACCGCCTCGCCATGGGCTACACTTACGACACGCAGACTGGTGTGCGCACCGTCACCCCAGACAATGTCAACGGCAACTGGGACCTCACAGGACGCATAAACTATTCCGCACGCCTCGACAAAAACGGCAAGTTCACATACTCCACCAACACCGATGCCACCTACATCAACAGCGTCGATCTGATAGAGCAGCTCCGCAGCGAAGTGCACACCACTAACATCAACGAGACACTCAAGCTCAACGCTCGCTTCTCCGCAAAGGCCAGCCTCAACGTCAAGGCAGACCTACACTATATGCGTGCCACCTCTGACCGTGAGGACTTCAGCACCATCAACGTCGCCGACTTCGACTATGGCCTCGGCGGTGTCTTCCAGATACCCCTCGGCTTCCAGTTCTCCACCGACATGACCATGTATTCGCGCCGCGGATACTCCGACCACTCAATGAACACTAACGAGCTGGTATGGAACGCACGCCTCTCGCGCCACTTTGCCAAGGCCGGTATCACCGTGATGCTCGATGCCTTCGACCTCTTCGGTCAGCTCAGCAACGTCCGCCGCACCATCAACGCCCAGGGTCGCACCGAAACCTGGAGCAACGTCACTCCCCAGTACGCTATGCTACACGTACTCTACCGACTCAACAAGAAACCGAAAAAATGAGGAAAAATGGTTATTGGTTAGAGTAACCAAGTATGGAAATGATTTCAAAGACCAAAGCCTTAAGGCCTAAAAACCTAAAGACATAAAATAAAGCATCAAAGGAATGGTTATCTGGAGAAAGAAATCCTAACTGCCGTCTTTGGTGCTTTATTCGTTTATGTCGTTAATTGATGCAATCCTTGTTGGGGAAGGCATAGTCGTAGTTGTACTTTTTTAAAGGAAGGATGACGGCTGCGCACTAAGCTTCGGTGCAGCGGTGGTATAGCTCGCGGTAGAACTTGTGGCGGCAGAGGGTCTGGGCATTGCCGATAATGATGAGTTTCATGCGGGCACGGGTCATGGCCACATTCATGCGGCGCAGGTCGGAGAGGAAGCCTATCTGACCGTGGTCGTTGGCCCTGACGAGGCTGATGATGATCACGTCGCGCTCCTGCCCCTGAAAGGAGTCGATGGTGTTGATGGTCACGGCGCGGCGTATGCCCTTCAGATCGGGCGAGGAGTGGATAATTTTGCGGAGATACTGCACCTGGGCGCGGTAGGGGGAGATGATGCCGATGTCTATGTGTTCGTCGTTTATGCGGCGGTGGCCTATGCGGGCGGCATACTGCTGCAGGGTGCTGAGGGTGAGCTGCGCTTCAGCCTTGTTGATGCGGCCGTAGTTGCTGCCCACGAAGCGTTCGCGGTAGTCCAGTTCCTCGCCATCCTCGCCCTCGGCAATGCGTTTGTCGGTGTTAATCCATACCAAGGGGCTGTCGAGCTCGTCGATGAGGCTGCGGTGGCGCACGGAGGGCGCGGCTTCCAGCTGGCCGCCGTAGAACCATTCGGAGGAGAAGCGCATCAGCTCTTCGTTCATGCGGTATTGCACGGTGAGCATGGTTACGCACTGGGGTTTGTTGGCAGCTATCTGCTCCATGAGGGTGGTGCCGAGGCCCTCGCGCTGGGCCACGGGGTCCTTGATGGTGGGCGGCAGTTGTTGATGGTCGCCGGCGAAGACTACTCTGTCAGCTTTCTGCACGGCTATCCAACAGGCGGCCTCCATGGCCTGGGCTGCCTCGTCGATGAAGAGGGAATGCCAGTGCTGTCCCTGCAATAGAGGGTTGGCGGCTCCGGCCAGGGTGCAGGCTATGACGCGGCACTGGTCGAAGAGGGCGGTCCTGATGCGCAGTTCTATCTCGTCGGCCCGGTCACGCAGACGGCTGATTTTCTGGTGGAAATCCCGGCCGCGCCTGCTGCGGGGAGTGGAGTAGAGCTGGCGCATGTCGCGGCGTATGGCCCACAGGGTGGGGTAGTCGGGGTGGCTCTCAAAGCGGCGTTCGTAGGTGCAGGCCAGCATGTCGTCGGTGACTCGCGAGGGGTTGCCTATGCGCAGCACGCTGACATCGCGTTCGGTGAGGCGCTGGCTTATCCAATCGACGGCGGTGTTGCTCTGGGCGCAGACTATGACCTGGGGCTCGCGCTTGAGCACCTCTATCACGGCCTCCACGAGGGTGGTGGTCTTGCCGGTGCCTGGAGGACCGTGGACGATGGCCACGTCCTTGCAGGCCACGACGCGGTTGACGGCCATCTCCTGATGGCCATTGAGCCACGGCAGGCGGATATGGGGTATCTTGAGCGGCTCGGCCATAGGGCGGCTGCCGTGGAAAATCTCGCGGAGCTCCCACATGCGTCCCTCGCGCGCGAGCATTATTTTATTTAAGGCATCAAACATGAGGCGGTAGGTGGTCTCGTCGAAGAAGAGCTGCACGCCCAGCCGTCCTGCACCTTGCAGCTGAGTCAGCGCACCCTCGCCAGGCAGCACGACGACCATCCTGTTCTCCTCGGCGTAGCTGACCTGGGCGCGGAAGGGCAGGTAGTGAAGCTGGCCGCTGCCGTCCTCGGTAAAGAAGGAGACGGTGCGCCCGTACTCAAAGTTGTGCTCTATGTCGAGGTCGGCGGTGCGCATGATGTCCACCACAAAATGGTCGAGCGAGTTGTAGCGCCCCTGGCCCACGCTGATGGGATACCAGCAGTCGCCACGCTTCACCTTGCGGCCGATGCCGATGATCTGGGTGGCTTTTTCATACTCCTGCTTCTCGTGTTCGTACTCCAGTTTGAGCAGTTGTATCTGTCTTTCAAAGCTAAGGTGTTTCATTTCGACTGCAAAACTAGCACTTCCCTTCTTTATTGGGTGACAAACGGGGCTTTTTTGTGCAAAAATTGGACTTGCAGATAAAAAAATCACTTTTTTTTGCAAATGAATGCATTTTTTTTGTGTAAAAAGTGTCGTGGAAAAGAAAAATGTTATAACTTTGCCCCAAATCTCACAATGAAATATTGTGTAGTGTGATAATGTATAACTTCTAAAAATAAAAAACATGAAAAAGATTTTTACTCTTTGTTTAGTAGCTGTAGCTGCTATGTTCGCAGGCAATGCATTTGCCCAGGACGACACCGAGGTTACTGTTCTTGTTGGTAGCACCGACAATCTCGCTGAGATTCCCGTGACCGTCTACCTCACCAACCCCACCGTTGACATCACCGCCGTTGAGGCTAACCTCGAGGCTCCCGTTAACGTAAGCAAGTTCGTCTATGACGACGAGGAAGAGGACTACAAGACCGCTGACACCGACCGCTGGGGCAAGAAGCACACCGTTAAGTATGCTGCCGGTACCGCAGCTCACGGCGCCAACGTATTCTTCATCTCCATCACCAACCCCGACAACAAGGCCTTCAAGGAGAAAGAGGGTGCTGTTGTTACCGTTTACTTCGACGGCAGCGAGCTGGCTGACGGTGACTATGTAGTTAAGATGACCTCTTCACTGGCCGTAGGCACCGACGCCAAGTCTTACAAGGCAGCCGACATGGATGCCAAGTTCAGCATCAAGGACGGTAAGGTAACCGCTGTTGCAGCTCTCACCGCTGAGGCAGTTGCTGCTGGCAAGTCTATCTACACTCTCGACGGCAAGAAGGTAGCTGCTCCTGCAAAGGGCCAGATCTACGTTGTTGGCGGCAAGGCTGTGAAGTTCTAAAAAAGCGAGACCCTCTCTTATTCCCCTAAAGGGGAGGATGGGACACTCCCATACGATTTCGGGAGGCGCAAGCAATTGCGCCTCCCGATTTTTTTCTCTATTCTCTATTCTCTGTTCTCTGTTTTCTGTTTTCTGTTGTCTGTTCTCTGTTCTTTGTTCTCTGTCTTTCAATCCCTGCTCCTGCAAACTTAAAGGCTGAGCCGATGAAATCCAAGATCAAGCCGATGAAATCTGGTGCTGTGCCGATGAAAACTAAGGTCGAGTTTGCGAAATTTAAGTCAGTGCTGATAAAATCAGGTGCATAACTCGCTGACTTTTGTCGCGAACTGAGCGACTTTTGTCGCGTGGAACTTGAATTTTGTTGCGTGAAGCCTGATTTTTTTCGCGTGGAGATTGAATTTTAATCGCGATTTAACGGAAATTTAATCGCGATTTAACGGAAATTTAATCGCGATTCAACGGAAATTTAATCGCGATTAATTTTTATTGCCTGCGCAGTCTTTTGTAATTATGTCAGAGAAAAATCCGTTCTCCTAGGGCCAAAAGTCGACCGCCACGCGACTAGGCTCTATATCCGCGGAGTCAATTAATTTCTAATCACTAAAAAGTTTGGGAATAACATATATCTTTTTATTGCTGTCTGGTAAAAGTTAGTATCATACGCTCCCGGCCCTATGGGCCATCCCCTCTATCTTAGAGTGGGAGCCGTCTTCCTGCTTTTAAATGCAGAACGGCTTGCAAGCTCTCCCTCTAACCGGGCCCCCTTTGGGGAAAATAGATAAGGAAGCCTCGCGGAGCGAGGGAGTACCCCGAGGGGAGGGAGGCGTATGAAAAAAGTAGCTATGACCAACGGGGGCGTATGAAATGACAGTTATTGCCAGATTAATGCCAACTTCTATATCATTGCTTTAGCCTAAAAGAGCGAAGCCTCCATCCGCAGGAGTGCGGCGGGGGCTTCGCTATGTATGGTCTGCTCGGAGTCTCTCTTTGGCGGTGTGCTTATTTCTTTGCTCGCCAGAAGGGGTTTTTGAGTTTGAAGGATATCTCGATGGCGTGGAGGTCGCTCTCGTCGTCATCGCCTGAACCCTTATGGTATCTATAGTGTAGTCCGAGGTGATATTTCTTTGTTATTTTCCACTCGGCTCCAGCGGCATAGCGCATCTCGTCGATACGGAAGGAGTTGTGGAGGTTGTTCTCCATCTCCACGGATATGTCTGGGGTGATGGTGCAGTGACGTATGTTGTAGCTCAGCTCCAATTTTTGGCGCAGATAGTCCTTAACCTTGCTGCGCTTGCCGTCGTCCTCCAGTTCGGGATAGCCCGGGCGCAGCTCGTAGGTGACATTGTCGTCGTCGTCAAAGACCATGTTGTAGCGGTATTTCTCCTTGACGGTCTTGTCGTGCTGGAAGATGGTATGCTGAAATCGCTCCCTGAGCGAGAGGTTGAAGCGTCCGATGTCAATGTCGCCCTTTATATATGCGACGATACGGTGCTTGTTGCGCCAGTATGAGTGGGTATAGTTGTAGCCCCTATAGATGGGCAGTCCGCTCTCGTCGTCATACTGTATGTTGCCTTCATCGTCGGTTCTGTACTTGGTCTCGTTCTCGGGCAGGTTGAAGCTGTAGATGTAGGCATAGGCTGCTCCCACCTTGATGTTGCGTGTGAGGGAGTAGTTGAGTCCTACGTTGAAGCTGCGTCTTGTGGCTCCCTTGAGGTGGTTGTTGAATCGAATGTCGTAGCCCAGGTCAGCGGAGAGTCCTCTCACTCCGAGATTTTGGGAGATGCCTACTTCGGTCCACAGGCCGAAGTCTTCGGCGTGGGCGGTGGCAACGGCACCGGCCATGACCAGTGCTGCAAGCAGTTTTTTCATAATTGTTAAGTGGTTGCGGGTTTAGGAGTAGTGCCTTGGCAGCTTGGCCACGTCGTCCATGCCGTTGGACTTTTCCAAGCTTTGGTAGTAAACCTTGATGAGTGCGCAGTCCTTGAGGAAGTCGATGGAGCCAACCTCGACGTTGATGACTTTCACTCCGAGTCGCTTCTCAAGGTCGGCAATCATGTCGGCGCGCCTCTCGGGGGTGATGAGGGCTATGTTGTCATAGCGCACATACTTGCACGACACATGCTTGGCCAGCAGGTTGCTCTCGGCCAGGCTGACGGCTATGACGAAGATGATGTTGGCAGCGGCCAGCTCGGCAATGCTGAGTTTCTGCGCCATGCCGTTGACCACGCTCAGCGCCACGAGGAAGAAGAGGTAGGTCATCTCGCGGATGGGCACCGACTCGGTGCGGTAGCGGATGATGCCGAACACGGCGAACAGGCCCAGTGCGGCGCCTATCTTCATCTTAGCGCCGTCCATGAGGTAGATGAGCATGAATATGCTTACGGCGAACAGGAGGAAGGTGAAGTAGTAGTCGCGGCGGCGGCTCTTGGGGTAGTAGAAGAAGTGCACGACAATCCACACCATTACTATATTGAGTAGGAAGCGGCACAGCATTTCTACCAGTGCGGGGGCATCAATCCAGTCGATGCTTTGGATGGTTCCGCCGGCGGCGGCAAGGATTCCGTTGAGTAGTGTTAGCATTGAGATCTGAGGTTTTTGAGTTCTAAAGTTAAGGGTTGATATTTGGAAATCTAACGGTTATTGGTTAACGGTTATTGTTTATTGTTTAACGGTTAACGGTCAAGGCGTTTCGCCTTGCTATCTCGCGCATCCTTTCCTTGAGCAGGTTAGCCTTGAGGGCGGGGTTGGTCATATGGGAGCCGATTACATACTTGCTGTAGCCGTGGGGCTTGATGCGCAGGTTCATCAGTATCTCCTTGATGGGCGAGAAGACCAGTCCGTCGCGTTTGAGCTCAATTATCACAAGCTGGTCGGAGTCGGCCAAGCTGTTGGTGTCGAAGTTGGTATAGTCGATGTCGAAGTCGATGGTCAGGCGCTCGGTCTTGCCTCTGTTGACGAGGGTGATGCGGTGGAAGTGGTTCTGCAGGCAGGGGTGGAACTCATGCAGGCTGCAGCCCGTATGCTTGATTACGAATTCGTCGCCGCCGTTGTCGAACACGGCTTCCTGCCCCGCTATCTGTATGCGCTTCTTCTTCGTCTTGCCGTGGTTGTCCTTTTTCTTCACCTCCAGGAATGTAAGGCCCCCTGAGTCTTCATAGGTGCGTACCCTCACCTTGGTGCGCGGGCGGTGGCCGGCCTGGTGCATGTGGTAGAACCGGTAGTCAGGCGAGTCCCAATATATGGTGCGGTACTGGGCGATGGCCTTGCCGTTGATGCGCTGCACGTAGTAGTCGTCCTTAGCCAGCGCCAGCACCTGCATCAGCTGAGCCTTGTTGGTCAGAAACTTGGTGTCGGTGCGGTTCATGAGCTTTATGCCAGCCATCTCGTCGAGCGTGATGGGCGGCAGGGCTTGCAGCAGCTGCAGTATGTCGGAGTACTGGGGCATGGCTTTGTCTATAGATTATGCAAATGTAAGCAATAATTGCTACATTAGCCTGCAAAGGGGAGGAAAAAAATAAATAAACGGAATCTTTTTGCCGTTTCTGACTAAAAGATTCCGTTTATTTGTCAAAGCGAAGCTTGCCGGTGAGGTTGCGCAGGTAGTAGAGCTTAGCGCGACGCACCTTGCCCACCTTGTTGACGGTGATGCTGTCGATGGCCGGGGAGTTGATGGGGAAGATACGCTCTACGCCAACGGTGCCGCTCATCTTGCGTACGGTGAAGCGCTTCTGGTCGCCATGACCGCAGATCTTGATGACTACTCCGCGGAAGAGCTGGATTCTCTCCTTGTTACCCTCTACGATTTTGTAAGCAACGGTAATTGTGTCGCCTGATTTGAATGCGGGCACCTCTGTGCCGGTGGCGAAAGCCTGTTCGGCTACCTTAATCAAGTCTTCCATCTTTTTAATGGATTAAAAGTTAGTTGTCAGTTCTGCGCAACATAACAGGCAACTCATCTTCCTGCCAGCGATTACGCAAAAAGCGCTGCAAAGGAACAACATTTTTTTCATATGACCAAGAAACGGGCTGCTTTTTTGGCATACAGAGGATGAATTGACAGTAAAAACTTTGCGTTTATGGACAAAAAAGCATACCTTTGCACTAGCAAAGACTAAGGATTGAAGAGCCTTTTAGTTAGTCGTAAAGTTTTCGTTTTCGTTTTTGTTTAATATATGAGAAGATATATTTTCACCCTGCTGACTACGCTGGCAGCACTGGCAGCCACTGCGAGCAATCCCGAAAGATTCACCCTCTCTGACCCTGAGGGAGTAAATACTGTCACTATCTCCGTAGGCCAGGATATCACCTACACCGTGGAGCACTGCGGCAGGCAGGTGCTGGGTCCGCAGCGCATCGCCCTTGAGTTGGGCGACGGCAGTATGGTGCTGGGTCGCAATGCCCGGGTGACAGCCAGGGAGCGCCGCAGCATGAGCGAGATAATCAAGCCGCAGGTGTATAAGCGCAGCGAGGTAAAGGCTGACTACAACGAGCTGACCTTGAGGTGCAAGGCACCCGCCGCTTGCAAGGGCTCCTACAGCATTGTCTGGCGGGCATACCCCGACGGTGTGGCATACCGCATCGTTACTGCCCTGGCCGACGACTACACGGTAAGGAGCGAGGTGGCGGAGTTCGTGCCCTCCAACCCGGAGGCGCAGATGGTGGTGGCCCCCATCAAGGGACGCACTATACTGGGCGAGGAGAATCAGTGGCACTCCAATTTCCAGAACACCTATAAGCACTCCACCATAAGCCAGTGGCCCGAGGATCGTCAGATTATGTTGCCTGCCTTGGTGCAGGAGGGCGGCGTGAGCCTCTGCATTACAGAGGTGGACTTGTTTAATTATCCCGGTATGAGGCTTCAGACTGCCGACGGCAAGCTGCGCGGTGTCTTCGCCGCCTATCCCAAGGAGACAAAGGTCACTACGCGCGGATTAAAGAAAGAGGTACACGCGCGCGAGGATTACATAGCCCGTGTGGCTGGCAAGACAGAGCTGCCGTGGCGTGCCATACAGATAGCCGATGACGAGAAAGAACTGCTGGCAAGCGACTTCGTGATGAAGCTTGCCAAGCCTGCCGACCCCGCGCAGGACTGGAGCTGGGTGAAGCCCGGCAAGGTGGCGTGGGATTGGTGGAACGACTGGAATATCTACGGCGTAGATTTCCGCGCAGGCATCAACAATGATACCTATAAATACTACATCGACTTTGCCTCAGAGCAAGGCATCGAGTATGTAATCCTCGACGAGGGATGGGCAGTGCCGGGCGAGGCAGACCTCTTCAAGATTGTGCCTGAGATAAACCTTGAGGAGCTCATCAGCTACGCCACCGAACGTAACGTGGGCTTAATCCTGTGGGCCGGCTACCGCGCCTTCGACCAGGACATGGAGCGCGTCTGCGCCCACTACTCCAAGATGGGCATCAAGGGCTTCAAGGTCGATTTCATGGACCGCGACGACCAGGTGATGGTTGACTTCAACACGCGCTGCGCTGAGATGGGAGCCAAGTACAAGCTGCTCATCGACCTCCACGGCATGTATAAACCCACCGGTCAGCAGCGCACATGGCCCAACAATATCAACTTCGAGGGAGTCTATGGTCTGGAGGAAGTGAAATGGGTGGAGCCCGACTTCGACATGGTGACCTACGACGTTACCTATCCCTTCATACGCCAAGTGGCAGGCCCCGCCGACTACACGCAGGGCGCCATGCGCAACGCCACGAAGGAGAACTATTTCTCTACCAACTCCGAGCCCATGAGTCAAGGTACGCGCTGTCGCCAGCTGGCTGAGTACATCATCTTCGATGCGCCCCTGTCGATGCTCTGCGACAACCCGTCGAACTATCTGCGCGAGGCAGAGTGCACCCACTTCATCGCCACTGTGCCTACTGTATGGGACGACACCCGCGCCCTCAGCGGCAAGATAGGCGAACATATCGTCATGGCCCGCAAGGCCAAGGACGGCACGTGGTATGTGGGCGGTCTCACCAACTGGGACCCACGCGAGGTGACGCTCGACCTCAGCTTCATCGGCAGCGGCACCAGGCAGATTGAACTGTTCTGCGACGGAGTGAACGCCGACCGCGCAGCCCGCGACTATAAGCACACCTCCATAAAAGCCTATGTTGATAAGCCCATCAATATCAACATGGCACCCGGCGGAGGGTTCGTGATGAAAATCCTACCATAACCGACAATCGCGCGTACAAACAACAATGTACGCGCGATTGTTTTTTATTTTTTTCTCCTTAAACTTGGCGGTATCAAAAAAATCTTTCTAATTTTACAACGACAACATAAAAATACGTGTACTATGAAAAAGCTATCTACACTTATCATCGCACTTGCGGCTTTTGCCACATTCACTCAAGTGAAGGCGGCCAAGCACACCTATTGCACGCTTTACCAGGGAACACTGACGTTCTACTTTGACGACAATCGCAACTCGCGCCCGGGAACAAGCTTTACCGTCAGCGCCTACGAAGAAATAGGATGGAAAGAAGTTCGCGAGAGTATCAAGACAGTCAATTTCGACAGTTCGTTTGCCGGATTTACAAATCCTGCACCGGCCAGATGGTTTGAGGAGTGCACCAACCTCACGGCCGTACTCAACGCACAGAACCTGAACACTACCTACACAACGAGTGCATACGGTATGTTTTACCATTGCTCAAAGTTGAAGAGCGTGGATGTGAGCACTTGGTTTACCACGGGCTACATACAGAATCTGGGAGCAATGTTTTGCGGTTGCAAGGAATTGGAGAGTCTTGACGTGAGCAATTGGAACACATTTCGCGTGACCAACATGAATGCAATGTTTGACAACTGTGAATCGCTGAAGACACTCGACGTTAGCAAATGGAACACCGCCAACGTAACCAATATGAGCCTGTTGTTCTACGGCTGCACCGCGCTGGAGACACTCGACGTTAGCAAATGGAACACCGCCAACGTAACCGATATGAGCCAGATGTTTTACAACTGCAAAAATTTAAAGTTTCTCGGGGTGAGCCTTTGGAACACCGCCAACGTGACCGATATGTGCGAGATGTTTTGCTCATGCCAATATTTGAAAACCCTCGATGTGCGAAAGTGGAAGACAGGCAAAGTGACAAACATGCGCGGTATGTTCTACTACTGTTCAAGCCTGAATTATCTGGAACCGGAGGACTGGGACGTAGGCAACGTGACTGATATGAGCATCATGTTTGCCGTCACCAAAATAGATTATCTTGACCTGCATAAATGGAACACACAGAAGGTGATAAAGATGAACAGCATGTTTGCAGAGGGCGTGTGGCTGTATCTTGACTTGGGGAGCTGGAACACAACCAATGTCACAGAAATGAGCTATATGTTTGACCACTGCAAAAAGCTAAAAACTATCTGGTGCGATAATGCGTTCAAGAATTTCAATGTGACAAACGAGCATATGTTTGCATCCTGTGAGCAACTGCAGGGTGAAAAAGGCACGGCATACAAGTCAAACTACATCGATGGCACCTACGCGCACCCCGACGGCGGCACAGGTAATCCCGGCTATTTCTGCAAGAGGACTATCCCCGTGGATGCAGCCCACTTCCCCGACTATGCGTTCCGCGGAGAATTGGAAAGTCTTTTCGGAAGCGAGATATCAGTAGATGAACTCTGGACGCACGGCACCACGCTGGAGCTAATCAATACCAACCAGATAAAAGACCTCACGGGCATAGAGTACCTTCGCGGCTTTGTGGAAGAGCTCATAGTGAGGGGTAACGAGCTGACGACCATGAATCTGAAGCAGAATACTGCGCTCCAATGGATTTACTGCGAAGCAAATCAGATTAGCGGTGCAGGTATGGACAACCTTGTATCGAATCTGCCCATAGTGACAAACGGCAAGTTATATGTCTATGACGACAGTTCTTCTGGCTACCTCGGCGACCTCAACGAGATGACGCCCCAGCAGGTGAGCGCAGCCAACGCCAAGGGATGGAAAGTATATGTATATGACGAGCATGAGAAAATATACTCAGAGACAAAGGGATTCTGGCAGTTTACCGAAGAGCGCTTCCCCAACCAGGCCTTCCGCGAATATCTGCGCGAATGCGACTTCCGCTGTCCTAGGGTGCTGACGCTGGAGGACGAAATAGAAGAGATTGAGCCCAGCGGCCTGGGCATAGACGACTTCACGGGTATCGAGTACCTCACCAGCCTGACGGGATTCTACTTCGGAAACAACAATGTGGAGCGCGTGGATTTGTCGAAGAACGTGAACCTATGCCTTATATACTGTGAAAAGAATCGGCTGAGTGGCAATAATATGGACATCTTCATAAGGCATCTGCCTACGGTAGAAGACGGACGTATCTTGGTCTACTATGGCAGCGACAAAGAGAATCCGGATTTCAATGAGATGACACCCGTGCAGGTAAAAGCAGCCAACAACAGGGGATGGAAGGTACAGGTTTACAATGACAACGAGAAAAGGTGGGTGGAAACCGAGGGATACTGGCTGCTCGATGAAGTCAACTTCCCAGACCCCGAATTTCGCAATTACATAGAATGGTACTTTGACGGGCCTGCCTGCAGGGGAGCTCTGACCTACGAGGAAACCGTGGAAGCAGAGGAACTTACATCACAGCCGAGAGGATTAACCGACCTCAAGGGCATTGAGCGATTCCAAAACGTGGAAGTTATTGAATTCCCTGGCAATAAATTGACCCACGTTGATCTGTCGGGAAATATTAAAGCAGAATACGTGGATCTGAGCATGAATCAGATTAAGGGCAAGGACATGGACGACCTGATAGCCTCTCTTCGCACCATGCCGCAAGGCGAGACAGGCTCACTCTGCATACTGTGCGAAAATCATCCCGAATATGCCGAGGGCAATCAGATAACCCCGGAGCAAGTGGCCGCAGCCCGCGCCAAGGGATGGATTCCGCAGGAGTGGGACGCCGTAAAATACGAATATACAGAGTGCCCAGGCTACGACTACGACCCCGACGGAGTAAAGGCCAACATCAGCCAGAGCCCCGACAGCAGCAAGATCTACGACCTGCAGGGACGCGAAGTCAAGGGACAGCCTGCAAAGGGCATCTATATCGTGGGAGGAAAGAAAGTGTACAGATAGCAGGCTCTCAGCAAGTCCTGGCAATCAGCTCTGAAGGGGCGGCAGAATTTCTGCCGCCCCTTTACCGTCACCCCGTCGCGAGCCCGTGAATTCTTCCTGCGTCCTCGCGAAATCAAAATAAGTCCTCGCGAAATCAAAATAAGTCTTCGCGAAATATAAGTACGTCTTCGTGAAATCTAAGCACGAGCTTGCAAGATTTATCTGTGAACTTGTGAAAAATAATGATATAGAAGTTGGCACAGATTACTCATAATGCATCCAATCCTGACTGCGTTATTTGTATGTTTATTGCATAGCAGCGTTGATTAGAATAGACATGAGACTTTTATTCCGAGTCTTTCGCGTGCTCATTGCCTAAGTTTAATCTAATCCCGTTCAAAAAAGTTTTAATCCCGTGGAAAAATAAACTAATCCCGTGAAGAAAGATTTTAATCCCGTGGAGCTGG
>CADAZW010000051.1:0-11838 GCA_902792555.1 uncultured Bacteroidales bacterium
GAAAAGAGGAATTACCTAATCGATATCATCTTTATCAAGAATCTTATCTAATTCTTCTTCGTTTTCCATAGGCTGTAGCAAGCCTTCCAATTCATCTTCATCCATATTATTCTTCTTTGTTGTGATAGTGTCATTTGGCTTTGCCTTCCTTCGGAGTGATGAGCGACTGGATGAAGGTGGTGGTGCTTCCCAGCTGTTGACCAAGTATAAAAAAGAAAGCCTGTTTTCTTTGCTATGTGCTCTTTTTTTCGTAACTTTGCGGAAAAGTTATATAACTATGAAATCTAACAGCAAAATATTGATTTTGGCTTCTGTCGTGCTTCTCGGCGCCGTCTGCATTCGCGCCGACTACTCCCCTCTGATGGAGGGCTATGCCATGAGCACCAATGCCAAGGCTCCCAAGGGCAATGAGTGGAACAACCCCGCCGTGCTGGGCCTTAACAAGGAGATGCCGCGGTCGTGGTTCTTCTCCTTCGACACTCGCGACAATGCCCGCAAGGTGCTGCCCGAGAACTCTGTCTATTGGAAGAGCCTGGACGGCATGTGGAAGTTTCATTTCTCCAAGTCGCCCGACGAGAGGCCGCAGAAGTTCTATCGCACCGATTTTGACGACAGCGGCTGGGACGATATCGCCGTGCCCGGCAACTGGAGCGTGCAGGGTATCAGCAAGCAGGACGGCAGCCGTCGCTACGGCAGCCCCATCTATGTCAACCAGCTTACCGTTTTCCACACTGAGCGCACCGTGGGCGACTGGCGCAAGGGGGTGATGCGCGACAATCCCTCCAGCTATACCACCCATGACTATCCCAACGAGGTGGGCAGCTACAGGCGCTCCTTCATGGTGCCCGAGGAGTGGGACGGCCGGGAGATATACATCAGCTTCGACGGCGTTGACTCCTTCTTCTATCTCTGGATTAACGGCCAGTATGTGGGCTTCAGCAAGAACTCCCGCAATGCAGCCCGCTTTAATATCACCCGCCATGTCAAGAAGGGGCGCAACGAGGTGGCCGTGGAGGTCTATCGCCTCAGCGACGGCTCATTCCTGGAGGCTCAGGACATGTTTCGCCTGCCGGGCATATTCCGCACCGTGGCCATCTACAGCCAGCCTAAGGTGCAGGTGAACGATATCATCGTAGTGCCAGACCTTGACTCCGACTATCGCAACGGCATGCTCAACATCACGGCCACCGTGCGCAATCATACCGGGCGCAAGGCCGACGAATACCGTCTGCGCTACTGGCTCTACGCCAACAACCTCTACCAGGACGACAACACCCTGGTGAGCACCACGGAGAGTGCCGTGTTTAACGTGAGCAAGGAGAGTGACCTCCAGTCGCAGACGGCCATCTACGTGGCCAACCCAAAGAAGTGGTCTGCCGAGGAGCCCAACCGCTACACCCTGGTGGCCGAGCTGGTGGACAAGAAGGACCAGGTGGTGGAGACCGTGTCAACCATAGTGGGATTCCGCAAGGTGGAGATCAAGGACACCCCTGCCGAGCAGGATGAGTTTGGCAAAGCCGGGCGCTACTATTACATCAACGGCCGTACGGTTAAGCTGAAGGGCGTCAACCGCCACGAGACCAACCCCTCGCTGGGCCACGCCATCACGCGCGATCAGATGGAGAAGGAGGTGATGCTCATGAAGCAGGCCAACATCAATCATGTGCGCAACTCCCATTACCCCGATGCTCCCTACTGGTACTGGCTATGCAACAAGTACGGCATCTACCTGGAGGACGAGGCCAACATCGAGAGCCATGAGTATGGCTACGGCCCCGAGAGCCTCTCTCACCCTGAGGAGTGGAGGCCGGCTCACGTGGCAAGGGTGATGGAGATGGCACATAGCAACGTCAACAACCCCTCTATAGTGATATGGAGTCTGGGCAACGAGGCAGGGCCGGGCCACAACTTCAAGGCTGCCTACGACAGTCTGAAGCTGTTCGACAAGAGCCGCCCCGTGCAGTATGAGCGCAACAACGACATAGTGGACATGGGCTCCAACCAGTATCCCTCCGTGGGGTGGACACAGGATATTGCCAGTGGCAACAAGGGCTACAAATATCCTTATCATATCTCTGAGTATGCCCACTCCATGGGTAACGCCGTGGGCAACCTGGCCGATATATGGGCAGCCGTGGAGAGCAGCAGCTTCATCTGCGGCGGAGCTATCTGGGACTGGGTGGATCAGGGCATCTGGAACTATACCGTCGACGGCCAGCGCTACATGGGCTACGGCGGTGACTTCGGCGACTCGCCCAATGACGGTCAGTTTGTGATGAACGGCATAATGTTTGGCGACCTGGAGCCTAAGCCCCAGTATAATGAGGTGAAGAAGGTCTATCAGAACATCTCCGCCAAGATGGAGGATGTGGAGACCGGCGAGATAGAGATCTTCAACAAAAGCTACTTTACCGACCTCACCCAGTATCTGGGCGAGTGGAGCCTCTGGAAGAATGGCAACCAGGTCAATGTGGGCGAGATAAACCTCGACGGACTCACCCCGCGCACAGTGAAGAAGATGCAGCTGCCCTACGACTATGAGGAGCTTGACCCCGAGGGCGAATACTTTGTCAAGCTGCAGTTTATCCTCAAGCACGCCACGCCCTGGGCCGACGCAGGCTATGTGCAGGCCGAGGAGCAGTTCCCCATCAAGACGGCAGAGAAGCCTGTGCTGGCCGCCGATAATCCAAATCTGAGCACCCTGGCAGCCGACTCCACTGACAGCCAGCTCAGCATCAAGGGGCAGAACTTCAGCATGGCGTTCAACATGGCTGACGGCTCTATCAGCAGCCTTATATACGACGGCGCCGATGTGATTACCCCCAACTGCGGACCGCGCCTCAATGCCTTCCGCGCTTTTACCAACAACGACAACTGGTTCTACTCCAAGTGGTTTGCCAACGGACTTCACAACCTGCGTCATCAGGCGTTGGCCCATGACTGCCAGACTAATGCCGACGGGTCGATGACCATAGCCTTCACTATCAGGAGCCAGGCTCCCAATGCTGCGCGACAGGTGGGCGGCACCGACATGAATCGCTACGGTCCCTACCAGAGCAGGGTAGAGGAACTGACCGACCGTCCCTTCGGTGAGAGCGATTTCCACTTTACCACCCGCCAGCTCTACACCGTCCATCGCGACGGCTCGGTCGAGCTGCAGGCGAGCATATTGAGCAGCGACCCCAACCTCGTACTGCCGCGCCTGGGATACCAGATGCAGCTGCCCAGCAGCCTCTCACGCCTGGAGTACTATGGCCGCGGCCCCGTGGGCAACTACAACGACCGTCGCACAGGCTCATTCATAGAACGCTATACCAGCACAGTGCGACAGCAGGTGGAGCACTTCCCCAAACCGCAGGAGATGGCTAATCACGAGGAGACCAGGTGGTGCGCACTCACCAATCCTCAGGGCGAGGGAGTGCTCTTCGTGGCTGATGGCCAGATGAGCATGCAGGCCCTGCCTTATTCTGCCATTGACATGACCACGGCAGCTCATTCCTACGAGCTGGTCAGGGGCAACTCCACCTACCTCAACCTTGATCTCGGCGTGACCGGACTGGGTGGCACAAGCTGCGGACAGGCTCCGCCCTTCGAAAAAGACCGTGTGATGGGCCAGTCGCACACTTTCGGTTTCATCATACGCCCCATCAATGACTCCGGCAACCGCAACCTGCTGACCAACGTAAGGCCTGCTACCCCGGGTCCAGTGAAGATAGAGCGTAGCGCCAACGGCATGGTGACCGTCAGCGCCAGCAATGCCGATTCCATCGTCTATACCATCGACGGCGGCAAGGTACAGGGCTACACAGAGCCCATTCCCTTTAAGCAGGGAGGCATCATCACTGCATGGCCCATGGGCAACAGGCTGTCTGCCACCACCATGCAGTTTGAGAAGATAAGCACCATCCAAATCAAGACCATCTTCGCCAGCAGCGAGGAGAACAAGGCTGAGGATACACCTGCCGCCAACCTTACCGACGGCGACCCCTCAACATTCTGGCACACCATGTACTCCGTCACCATGGCCGGCTTTCCGCATTGGGTGGACTTCGACTGCATGGAGGTCAAGAGCCTTACCGGCTTTAGCTACCTGCCGCGACAGGACAGCCCCAACGGCAACATCAAGGACTATGAAATCCTGGTGAGCACCGACGGCACCAACTGGAGCGAGCCGGTGAGCAAGGGCAGCTTTGCCAACAATCAGAATATAAAGAAGGTAATGTTTGAGCAGCCTGTCAAGGCACGCTATCTGCGCTTCCGCGCCCTCTCCAACCAGGCCGGCAATGACTATGCCACTGGAGCCGAGTTTAAGATTATGGCAGAGTAGGTTTATATATATAGTCACCTTTTTGTGCTAAAAATCATTAAAGCGTTTGCCACATTGGAATAAAAGACTTAACTTTGCGCCCGATTATTATGGATAATTGTATTTTGACAGCAGGTATTCGCATGGCAAAGATCAGAGATATACTCCTCATGGCAGTGGTTGCACTCACCCTTTTGTGCTCGTGTCATAGCCTCAGCAAGGTGCTTAAGAGCAGCGACCGCGACTACAAGCTGGAGGTGGCCAAGCAGTACTATGCTATGGGAAAATACAATGATTGCTATCTTCTGCTGGACAATGTGCTGCCTGCGCTGAGGGGTACCAAGGCTGGCGACGAAGCCTTGTTTATGGCAGGAATGTGCAAGTTTAACACCCACGACTACGATAGTGCTGCAGAGCTGTTTAAGCGCTACTATGGCAAGTCGTATCGCAACGGCGAACACGTGGATGAGGCACGCTATTATTCCGCCTGTTCCTATTATGAGTCAACATATCCCGTGAGGCTTGACCAAAGCGCCACCTATGAGGCTATCAAGGAGATTCAGTCTGCCATGGAGAGCAATCCCGACAGCAAGTACTATGCTTCCCTGCAGGATATGCTCTTTAAGATGCAGGACCGCTTGGTGGAGAAGGAATACCTTGCAGCCAAGCTCTACTACGACCTCGGCGATTATTTCCTCAACTGCCTGATGGGTGGCAGTAATTATGAGGCCTGCGTAGTTACTGCGCAGAATGCCATTAACGACTATCCCTACTCAGTGCGCAAGGAGGACTTTGCCATACTGATACTTCGGGCTAAATATCACCTGGCTGAGAGCAGCGTGGAAAGCAAGAAATATGAACGATACAATGATACCGTTGATGAGTATTATGGCTTTGTCAATGAGTATCCACAGTCTAAGTTCCTCAAAGAGGCAAAAAGCATTTTCGACAAGTCGGAGAAAGAATTGAATAGCAAACGGCTTAAGCAATATGCCACCGAGGAAGATGACGTTTGACACTTAAACATTCAACCTCGCTGCCACGCTTGCAACAACCTGACTTGCAAGGTTTACACAGGCTTTGCTGCAGCAAATGCAAGTTCTCGCGACACACTGCGATATTCAATCAAGCATTCACCTTCACATTAGATATTCAATCATTCACATTATATTATTACCAAAATGAACTACAAAAAGACTAATGCCCCCGTCACTACTAGAACGCGTAATCTTATGGACTTTGCCGAGCCTACAGGCAATATCTACGAAAGTGTAGTGATAATGGGCAAGCGCGCCAATCAGATTGCTTCTGACATAAAGACTGACCTCAATCAGAAGCTTAAAGAGTTTGGTGGCAAAAACGATTCTCTGGAAGAGGAGTTCGACAATCGTGAGCAGACAGAAATCTCACGCTACTATGAGCGTATGCCTAAGCCGAGCCTTATAGCAGAGCAGGAGATGCTGGAAAACCAGATATATTTCCGTAATCCCCGCGAAGAGAAGAAATTTAAGTAAAGCAATGATTCAGAGAATTCAAACCATCCATCTGTTGCTGTCGGTAGTTGTCGGCATAATCGCGCAGATCCTCAACTTTAAAGCATCACCCGAAAGCGTAACAGTTGTCGCCTTCGCAGGTGTAGAGTCTGTCAGATACATCTATATTGCCCTCATCGGCATTGGTGTGCTGCTGGCGCTGTGGAGCATATTCCTTTACAAGAACAGGATGTTCCAGCTCAAGGTTGTCAGGTTCAGCACCATTGCTTATGCATTGGGCTTAATCACTCTTGTCACCAGTGCTGTCATAAATCACAAGACTGACGCCTCTTGGCTTGACTTCGCATCCCTGTTGCCGGTGGCTTGCATCATATTCAATCTGCTTGCCTGTCGCCGCATCCGTTTTGACGAACGCCTGGTCCGCTCAGCCGATAGGTTGAGATAAGAGGCTCTTGGATGCTGCAGGCATTATGGGCTGGAGTAGCTCTGTCGCACAAAGCACCGGGGTGTGAAACGCGTAGGGGAGAGCGAAGTGGCAGCTCACGAAACTAAAATGTTCGCGCAATTTTTCGCTCGATTTCTCGAACTTTTTAACCTATAACTTACATGTCCCTCAACAAAGCAATGCTCATTGGCAACGTAGGTCGCGACCCAGAAGTGCGCTACGTGGACTCCGATCGCCCTGTTGCCACCTTTTCGTTAGCTACCAGCGAACCGGCTTACACATTGCCAAATGGTACGCAGGTGGCAGAGCGAACGGACTGGCATAGCATTATCGTTTGGGGCAGACTCGCCAAATTGGTGGAGCAGTATGTAAGGAAAGGCAACAAACTCTTCATTGAGGGTAGTATCCATACCCGCTCTTATGAAGACAATAACAGTATTCGCCGTAACGTAACGGAAATATGGGCTGACAAGATTGAGTTTTGCTCGGTGGCTCCGTCAGCAGACAACAAGCAATGAGATGACCGAATTGCCTAGCATCGGAAAAACAAAACTTTATGTGAGCCAAATCATTGATAACCTCAGCGATTTGGCCCATTTCTTTGGTGGCGATACTGAGACAATCGTCAACTATGCGCAGCGTCATTTCAAGTCCGCTCACCGTCAGTATGAGTGGCTCACTATTCGCGCCATGCTACGTCAGGTTATGGGTACCAATGCCGGTATATGCTACGATGACAGTGGCAAGCCGCAGCTGACAGGTTTGCTGTCTGATTCCCATTTCTCCAACATTAGCATTTCCCACAGCAAGACTCATGCAGCCCTGCTCCTGACAGAGAATGCCGGTGTAGGTGTAGATATAGAGTTGGTGTCTCCGCGCATCTTGCGGCTGGCCAGTCGCATAGCGCAATCTGAGGAGTTGCCCGTGGCATTCGGAGAAATGAGCGAGCAGGAGCGGTCGGAGTATCTCACGGCCCTGTGGACAATCAAGGAAGCGATTTACAAGAGTCTTGCAAATCAGGCGGAACTGGAGATGCTCACAGATATTAGAGTTAAGCCTTTCGATATCAGCTCTTTGCCTGCCACTGCATGCACAATGAACGGCCAAAAGGTTTTTCTGCAAAAATTCCAGAACAACTTCGTCAGTGTTATATCACAGGTGTGCTGATTCTAATCCTACTCACGGGGGGCAATCTCTTCTTTGTATTTGGCAAGAAGGTATTGCCCTTTCTTTTCTGTGCGGCGGCCAAAGCGAATGGCTCGGGTAGGGCAGTGGTGGTAGCAGGCCAGGCAGCCGGTGCAGTTACCGTGCCATTTAACACTGACTGACTGTTGACCGTTGACCATTGCCCGCTTATCTTCCAACGTAATATTGTGCATCGGGCATACTTTGACACAAGTGCCGCAGCCGATGCAGTCGGTCGTTGTGCGGAAAGGCTTGTCGGTAACGAGGTATCGGCGGAAGAGCGCGCCAAGCACATTGGTCTTGAGCCATGGTAAGGCGCCTCGATTGATGTCCATAATTCTGCTACGCTCTTCAATATGCTTGGCAACCTCCTTTACGCGCGTATTAAAGTGGGATAATTTCTTCATGCGCTCTTCGTCGCTATCCACGTCAAAGCCAGGCAGGCAGACATAGCAGTCGGGCATTAGTATAGAGTATCCGGCATCAAGCGTCAGTCCGGCTGCAGCCATGGCTTCGCTGATAGGTCTGTCGGCCACGCCGACATCATCTCCGCAAGTTACTGCGAAATAGGTGTATCGGTTGCTATAGTTAAGAAGGGTGAGTTTGCCTATGAATGTCCGGACAATGTTTGGCAGACTCCAGCCGTATATAGGGAACACAAAGCCCAAGGGCTCATCGTCATTGCAGAAATTATATATGATGGACTCTTGCGCAAGTAGCGAACTAATGTCGGCAGTTTTGTCACCAATAGTCTGGGCGATTGCCTCTGCCAGTGCCTTGGAATTACCTGTTGCAGAAAAATAGAATATCATTTCTTTATTTCTTTTCGCGCTTCAGTATTTCGTCTCGGTAGCGTGCAGCAAGGATGAAATCGAAGTTGCGTGCGGCGCGCTCCATCTTTTCCTTCAGCGTCTCGACAGTTTCGTTCTCTAGTCCGTATGTGGCCTCGGGTTCGGCAGCAATGCTGCTTTCATAAGTCTGCGGCAGACCTTTGAGCAGGTCGCTGGCGGCTGTCTGATTTATCAGGTCATTGCCAACGGCTTTGCGTATTGGGGTAGGGGTGATGTGGTGCATTTTGTTGTATGCAATCTGTTTGCCGCGACGGCGCTCACTTTCGTCCATCACCTCGCGCATGGCGTCTGAAATGGTGTCGCCGTACATTATCACCAGACCGTTGACATTGCGGGCAGCACGTCCTGCTGTCTGGGTGAGGGAGCGTGCATCACGCAGAAATCCACTCTTGTCGGCATCCAGTATGGCTACGAGCGAAACCTCGGGCAGGTCTAGTCCCTCGCGGAGCAGGTTGACGCCTACCAGCACGTCAATCTCGCCGCGCCTGAGCTTTTCCAGTATCTTCACGCGGTCCATGGTGTCAACGTCAGAATGGATGTAGTCTGCCCTCATGCCACTGTTGAGCAGATATTCGGTAAGGTCTTCGGCCGACTTCTTGGAGATGGTGGTTACCAGCACGCGCTCATCACGCTCGGCACGCTGCTGAATCTCTTCCATCAGGTCGTCAATCTGATTGTCGCTCGGACGCACCACAATCTTGGGGTCAAGCAATCCGGTAGGGCGGATGAGCTGCTCCACTACCACACCGTTGCTTTCTTGCAATTCATATTCGGCGGGGGTGGCACTGACGTAGATTGTCTGGTCAGTCATCTCCTTAAACTCGTTGAATTTCAGCGGTCTGTTGTCAAAAGCTGCAGGCAGGCGGTAGCCGTACTCCACGAGGTTTTCCTTGCGGCTGCGGTCGCCGCCGTACATTCCGCTTACCTGACCTACGGTGACGTGGCTCTCATCTATCACCAACAGAAAATCTTTTGGGAAGAAGTCAAGCAGACAGTAGGGGCGGGTGCCAGGCTCCCGGCCGTCGAAATAGCGGCTGTAGTTCTCTATTCCGCTGCAATAGCCAAGCTCGCGAATCATCTGTATATCATAGGTCACTCGCTCATGTAACCGCTCGGCTTCCAGCGTCTTGCCGACACTGCGGAAATCCTCCTCCTGAGCCCAGAGATCATCCTCTATCTGCTTGGTGGCAGAATTGGCAACATCGGGTGAGGTGATAAAAAGATTAGCAGGATATATGCGGTAATCGTCAAATTCAGCAATTTTCTGATAGGATAGGGCGTCCAACTCTTGCAGGGCATCAATTTCGTCATCCCACATTTGGATACGTAAAATCTTGTCAGAATAAGCCAGGGCAACGTCAATGGTGTCGCCTTTTACACGGAAATAGCCTCGGTTGAGGTCAGCATCGTTGCGGGTGTAGAGATTCTTTACCAATTTCCGCTCCAGCTCATTTTTACCGATTGTCTGACCAACACGCAGTTCAATGAGGTTTTCGTAGAATGCGCTAGGGTTGCCCATACCGTAGATGCACGACACTGAGCTGACGATTATCACATCTCTGCGGCCAGAAAGCAGTGCGCAGGTTGCCGAGATACGCATCTTGTCGATATCCTCATTGATTTGCAGTTCTTTTTCGATATATTTCCCTGTGGACGGTATGTAGGCTTCAGGCTGATAGTAGTCATAGTAGCTTACATAGTATTCTACGGCGTTGTTAGGAAAGAAATTCTTAAATTCCTGATAGAGCTGCGCAGCCAGCGTCTTGTTGTGGCTCAGTACAAGAGTTGGACGGCCAACATTCTTGATCACGTTGGCTATGGTGAAAGTCTTGCCGCTGCCAGTAACGCCAAGCAGAACCTGATCCTTGGTTCCGTTGAGTACACCGTCCGTCAGCTGCTTGATGGCTTCGGGTTGGTCGCCGGTTGGTTGATAGTTGGAAACTAATTCAAAATTCTTCATCACACTCTCGACTAGCTGTCATTTTCAAATAAAATGCAAATATAATCATTTTCCATTACACAGCGAATATTTCTGTCAAAAGGATAGAGCCGATTTCTTTTATTAAACATAATCGTGATTCCTGTCGTAAAAGGAAGGAAAGTTTTTTATTGCTGTCCGGTAAAAGTTAGTATCATACGCCCCTGGCCCTCGGGCCACCCCCTCTATCTTAGAGGGGGAGCCGTCTTTCTGCCTTCAAATGCAAAACGGCTTGCGGTATGATGGCATGCAAGCTCCCCCAGCAATAAATCAAAATATGTTGTACATAATCAAAAAAATCAAGGACTGAGTTCCTTGTCTGGATCTCAGTCCTTGGTTTAGTTTATTCCAATGCTCGACGCCTATTTCTTTTCGTCGTTGCTGAGGTCTACGGCGAAGCTCTTGGGGAGACCGCTTTGTGTCTTGGCTTTAATCCAGAGCACGGGGTCTTTGGATGCATTGGCAGCCTTGACTGCTTCGTCAAAGTCTGAAGTGGTATTCATCTTCTTGTCGTTGACCTCTAGGATAATCAGGCCTTTGCTGATGCCGGCATCCTTCATCTTGCCTTCCTTTACGGAGATAACCATCAGTCCGTTGCTAAGGGCCAGTTCGCGTTTTTGCTCGCTGGTCAGCGGCTTGAGCGCTACTCCCAGGCTGTTGGGATCAACGTCGGAAACCTGATCGGTAGTGCCCTGGATATTGCGCAGGGTTACGGCCTTGGTGTATTGTTTCTTGTTGCGCAGGAAGGTTACGTTTACCTTGTCGCCTGGACGATGGGTGGCCAAGATTTCCTGCAGGGCTGCCATGGAGTGAACGTCCTTGCCGTCAACGGCGGTTATTACGTCCTTCTCCTCGATACCGGCGGCAGCGGCTGCACCGTCAACGGGCACTTCTATTACAATTACGCCTTCGTTGGTGCCAAAGTCGAGGTCGGCGTCGGTCTTGCCCTTGTCTTTCTGGTCGTCAATGTACTTGGAGAGGTCGGAGCCCTGGATGCCAAGCAGCGCGCGTTGAACGGTACCATATTTCTTGAGGTCGTCAACCACCTTATTCATGATGGTTGTAGGAATGGCGAACCCGTAGCCTGAGAAAGAACCCGTCTGGCTGTATAGCATGGCGTTGATGCCTACCAGTTCGCCCTTGGCATTGACCAGTGCACCGCCTGAGTTACCTGCATTGATGGCAGCATCGGTCTGGATGAACGATTCCACGTCGTTTGCGTTGAGTGAGCGCGACTTGGCGCTGACGATGCCGGCGGTAACGGTGCTGGTAAGGTTAAACGGATTGCCTACGGCCAGCACCCACTCGCCCAGCTTCAGTTTGTCGCTGTCGCCGATGGGTATTGCGGGCAGTCCTTCGGCTTCCACCTTGATAAGGGCAAGGTCGGTGGTCTTGTCGGTGCCAATGATGCGACCCTTATACTCCTTCTTGTCATTGAGCTTGACAAGGATTTCGTCAGCATCTTGCACTACGTGGTTGTTGGTCACGATGTAGCCGTCGGAGGAGATAATCACTCCGCTGCCAGAGGCTTTGCGCTTGGGAGTCTCCACCTGCTGGCGGCGCTTCTGGCCGTTGCCAAA
>CADAZW010000051.1:11858-13391 GCA_902792555.1 uncultured Bacteroidales bacterium
CCAAAGCCGAAGAAATCGCCGAAGAAATCGTCAAAAGGCGAGAAATACTCCATTTGCTGTTGTTTGCTGGCCATTGTCACCTTGATGTAAACCACGGAGTTTACGGCACTCTCGGCTGCGCCGGTGAGGTCAATCATTGCCGAGGGAACGCCCACTGCTGCCGTTGCAGTCTGTGAAGGGGCGCATGTCATGGCAGCAACTGCGCATGTGAATGCCATGCCGCCGATGAAAGATTTGATAATGTTATGACTCATGTTGAAAAAATTTAGTAGTTGTTTTTGTTTTGCGGCGCAAAGATACTACTTCCCAACGACAAAACGACATAAAATTTGGAGTAAAAGACGATGTTTTGAACTCATTTAACTTAAAAAGAAGTTTGTTTAAGAATAGTTTAGAATTGTAAAGGGGTGAATTAATCTTTTTTGATTACTTTTGCAGCCGGATTGGTAACGTTGATTCATATAATGACGTTTCAAAAGAGCGAGCCGGCCGGTCTGTCGCTTGAGAGCCTTTTCTGAGGGTCGCAAGAGGAAAGTCGGGGCACTATAGGACACTCCGCTTCCTAACGGGAAGTGTTCGCGAGGGCACCGCAACGCAGAAGAAAACAACCGCCTTATATATATAAATAAGGTAAGGGTGAGAACGCGAGGTAAGAGCTCACGATGCCTTCCAGTGATGGCTGGCATGTGCGTGGCGGAGAGTGAAAGTGCATGTAAACCGGTGACAGCCAGGGCTGTCCGTCCAAGTAAGCCGCAAGGACTTTGCATCGGAGGGTAGCACGATAGAGCCTGCTGGCAACAGCAGGCGTAGATAAATGGCAGACACTGCCCCACCCCAACCGGCCGGGCAGCACAGAACCCCGCTTACAGGCTGACTCGCCTTTTTCCTTAGAAAACTAACAATCAAACATAATAACGCAATGAAAAAAGTACTTCTGACCATCGCAATTATCTTGATGCCGGTTATCTGCTCGGCACAGTCCGACAAGGACAGGGAGCGCTTTGCTTACGTTTCAGCGCAAATGAAGCTGACCAAGGAAGTCAAGGCCAAGCTTCAGCCGATTTTCTATGCTTACATGAAGGAGCTTCATGCCGCCAAGGATATCTACAATGACCTGAAGGACAAGAATCTGACCGCAATAAGGAAACAGAAGATCTCTGCCGAGCTGGCTAAGCAGCTCAATGCCGCCCGTTGGCGCTCCGATGAAGAGGTGCTCAAGGTTAGGCGCGCCTACACACAGAAGTTTGCCACCGTTCTATCGCCGCAGCAGGTTTACTACGTGTTTTCCTTCGCCAATGACTCAAAGAGTAAGCGTCAGGGCAAATAGACAATTAGTCTGGAAGTTAAGAAGTTAAGAAGTTAAGAAGTTAAGAAGTTAAGAAGTTAAGCCATTAGTCATGACTATTGTCCTCTATCTCCTTCTATCTCCTTCTATCTCCTTCTAACTCCTTTGTGTCGCACACGCTGTAACGTATGCGACTTTTTTTTGTTGCCACAGGCACTTTATAGTAAAAATTCGGTAATGACCAAATT
>CADAZW010000052.1 GCA_902792555.1 uncultured Bacteroidales bacterium
AACTGCACCTGACCACCGTTGGCCTCCAGGGGATTGGGCACCACGGTGAAATAGTCGGCACTGAGCGGCCCCATCTTGCTGCACGAAGTGAGCACGGCAGCGGCAATGAGAGCCAAGATAAGGGATGATTTCTTCTGCATAGCTTATTGTTTATTTATAATGGTTTTGCTCAGGGGGATGATAATAAGCATCACATACTTCTTAACCGACCGTTAGCCGGCCTTTGGGGATTTGAGTGCAAAATTAAGCATTTTCTGCGGCATTGAGGCAGCGAGAGGGCTATTTTTGCAAAATGGCGTAGAGTACCTGGGCAGTGGAGACGAGCCTACCGGTGGACTGGGAGAAGATATCCACGTGCCACACATGACTGCTGCGCCCCTTATGCTGCAGGGTAGCCACGCCCCTCACCGTGTCGCCCAGCTGGGCCACACCCACATGATTGCCGCTAACCTGCTGACCAACAGCATGCTCGTCGGAGCCGATGATGGCAAGCGAGCCGATGCCTGCAATGGTCTCAGCCATGGCCAGTGAGGCCCCGCCGTGGAGCACGCCGAAGGGCTGGCAGGTATGCTCGTTGACAGGCATGACGGCCTCCACGCGGTCGGACTTGACTAGGGTGCACTTAATGCCGAGCATCTCCACAAGACTGCCGCGACAGAGGGATTCAATCTCGCTGGGAGCACTGATGGCTGTGAAATCGGGGTGTTGAGAGTCCATTGCTGATAGATTTTGCGTGAAACGGGCTGCAAGTTACAACTTTTTGTGTACTTTTGCGGTGCAAAAAAGCGCTTTTCTTGTTTGAACGATGAAGAAACTGTATATTGAGACCTATGGTTGCCAGATGAACGTGGCAGACAGCGAGACCGTAGCCAGCATAATGAAGATGGCCGACTACGATGTATGCGAGAAAGAGGAAGATGCCGACGCCGTGTTCCTCAACACATGCTCGGTGCGCGACAATGCCGAGCAGAAGATACTGCACCGCCTGGAAGCCCTCAATGCCAGCCGACGCCAAGGGCGCCGCTTCATCATCGGGGTGCTGGGCTGCATGGCCGAAAGGGTGAAGGACAAGCTGATAGAGGAGAACGGCGTGGACATAGTGGCCGGCCCCGACTCCTACCTGCAGCTGCCCGACCTGACGGCGCAGGCCGAGGCGGGGGGCAAAGCCATCGATACCACCCTCTCGCTGACCGAGACCTACGCCGACGTGATACCGCAGCGCATCGGAGCCAACAGGATAAGCGGATTTGTAAGCATCACGCGAGGCTGCAACAACTTCTGCCACTATTGCATAGTGCCCTACACCCGAGGCCGTGAACGCAGCCGCGACGTGGAGAGCATACTCAACGAAGTGCGCGACCTGCAAGCCAAAAACTTCAAGGAAGTGACGCTGCTGGGGCAGAATGTCAACTCCTACAGCACCGAAAGCGACAGCGGCACAGTGGGATTTCCCCAGCTGCTGCGCACCGTGGCCGAGGCGGTGCCCAAAATGCGTATACGATTCACCACCTCCCACCCCAAGGACATGAGCGACGAGACGCTGCGGGTGATGGCCGAGGAACCCAACATCTGCCACCACATACACCTGCCCGTGCAGAGCGGCAGCAACCGCATACTCAAGCTGATGAACCGCAAGTACACCCGCGAATGGTATCTGGACCGCGTGGCAGCCATACGCAGCATACTGCCCGACTGCGCCCTGACGACCGACATGTTCTGCGGCTACTGCTCGGAAACGGAGGAAGACCACCAGATGTCACTCGACCTGATGCGCCAATGCCAATACGACAGCGCATTCCTGTTTAAATATAGCCAGCGCCCCGGCACCTATGCCGCACGCCACCTGGCAGACGACGTGGCAGAGGAGGTGAAGCTGCGACGACTCAACGAGATGATAGCCCTGCAAAACGAACTGAGCCGCCAGCAGAACGCCAAAGACAAGGGTAAGACTTTCGAGATACTGGTGGAAGGACGCAGCAAACGCAGCGCCGACCAACTCTTCGGCCGCACAGGGCAAAATAAAGTAGTGATATTCGACCGAGCCGACCACCGCGTGGGACAGAAGCTCAAAGCCCGCATCACCGGCTCATCAAGCGCCACGCTTATGGGAGAGATCGTGGAGTAGAAGTACTTTCTTTCTGATTTTTTCTTCCTTTTTTCAGTCATTAGTGCTAAATAA
This sequence comes from uncultured Bacteroidales bacterium, assembly GCA_902792555.1. GTDB lineage: Bacteria > Bacteroidota > Bacteroidia > Bacteroidales > Bacteroidaceae > UBA6382. The sequence goes on from CADAZW010000052.1 coordinate 2,180, forward strand.
GCCGTGTTTTCTTTTGTTTCTGCCCAATATTTCTTAATTTTGCAGAAAATTAGGTAGAGTATGGCCAAAAAGAAGGTTTCAGAAGGCACAAGCATGAATGTGGTGACCGCCTGCATAAGCACCACCCTCATGCTGGTGCTGCTAGGCACAGTTATATTCTTCGTGTGCTTTGCCCACAGTTTTTCCAATAGTTTAAAGGAGAATTTCACCGTCACCCTGATGCTTGACGAGAATATCACCCAGCACCAGGCATACGAGATTCAGAGCCGCCTGCGCAAGCTGCCCTGCACCCGCTCGCTCAACTATGTGTCTAAGGAGAAGGCCCAGCATGTGCTGGCCGAAGAGCTGGGCGCTGAGCAGACCGAGTTCCTAGGCGAGAACCCCATGCCTGCATCCTTTGAGCTGAGGCTCAAGTCAGAATACGCCAACGGCGACTCGCTGAGCAAGCTGCTGCCACCACTGCAGAGCGATACGCTGATAGTGGACGTGACCGCACCGCAGAACCTGATGGACAGCCTCAATCGCAACATCCGCCACATAAGCCTGGTGCTCTTGGTGCTGGCAATGCTGCTCACACTGGTGTCCTTCGTGCTGATTAGCAACACCATACGCCTCACCATCTATGCGCGCCGACTGATGATCAAGACCATGCGACTGGTGGGAGCCAGCTACGGATTCATACGCAAACCCTTCATCAGCAAGGCCGTAACGATAGGCATCGTCAGCGCACTTATAGCCTGCGTGCTGCTGGCAGCAGGAATCTTCTACCTTATTAAATATGACCCCGAGATACAGGAGCTCGTCACTTGGCAGACGGTGGCACTGACCGCCGGAGCCGTGGTGGCATGCGGCCTGCTGATTACATGGCTCAGCGCCCACATAGCCGTTACCCACTACCTCAAGATGAGCCGCAACAAGATTTACACCCATTAGACCTTTTCTTTTAATACAGATATGGCAAAGAAAAAAACCACTTACACTGACACCACCAAGAAAAACACTGCCGCTGCCGCAGAGAAAGAGGCAGCCACCGACATGGTGAAAGGCAGCAAGGCCATGGCCTTCCGCAAGATCAACTACATATTGCTACTCGTCGGAGTAGCCGCCATCATACTGGGATTCCTCCTCATGGTAGGCGACTCCTCCACCACCGAGGCCTACAACCCCGACATATTCAGCGCACGCCGCACCAAGGTGGCTCCAATGGTTTGCCTGGCTGGATTCCTCTTTATGATTGTGGCTATACTCTATCACAAAAAGCCCGCGCAGACTGCCGACTCCACGCCAAAGGATGCCGAGGCCTAACCCCCTACGCCCAACATGGACTCTTTTCAAGCACTTATCCTTGGCATCGTACAGGGACTGACAGAATATCTGCCCGTGAGCAGCAGCGGCCACCTGGAGATAGGCAAGGCGCTGCTAGGCCCCGCAGCCGAAGCTGGAGGCCTGACCTTCGACATCGTGGTACACATAGCCACGGTGTTGTCTACGCTTGTGGTGCTTTGGCGCGAAATAGTATGGATATTCGAAGGGCTCTTTAAGTTTAAGTTCAACGATGAGACTCGCTACGTACTCAACATCATCATATCCATGATTCCCGTGGCCATAGTGGGACTGCTCTTCAAGGACAAGATTGAGGCCCTCTACTCCGGCAATGTGCTGTTGGTGACCGGCCTCTGCCTACTGGTGACTGCCGCCCTGCTGGCCATGACTCACTTCTACAAGCCGCAGGAGAAGGAGAAGATATCTCCCTCCAACGCCCTAGTGATTGGCGTAGCTCAGGCCATGGCCGTACTGCCGGGTCTGTCGCGCAGCGGCTCAACCATAGCCACCGGCCTGCTGCTGGGCAACAGCCGCAAGACACTGGCGCAGTTCTCCTTCCTGATGGTCATTCCGCCCATACTGGGCGAAGCCATCATCGACTTCAAGCATATCGTAGCGCCCAGCGCGGAATACCTGGCCGCCCACGGAGCCGCTACACCCATACCCACCACATCGCTAATCGTCGGTTTCATCGCAGCATTTGTCTCGGGCTGCTTCGCCTGCAAATGGATGATTTCGCTCGTCAAGAAGTGTAAGCTGATATACTTTGCACTCTACTGCGCGATAGTGGGTTTGGCAGTGCTTGCCTTCAACATATTCTAACACCGCAAGCTGCGCCCGATGGACTTCTTCAGCGGAGAGATACTGGCATTTGACAAGCCCTATGAGTGGACCTCCTTCGGCATAGTAGCCCGCGTGAGATGGCTGCTCTCCCAACGGCTTGGCACCAAGGTGAAAGTGGGACACGCCGGCACCCTCGACCCCCTGGCAACGGGAGTGCTGCTTCTCTGTACAGGGCGAGCCACCAAGCGCATAGAGGAACTGCAGGCCCACACCAAGGAGTATGAAGCCACGCTCAAGCTGGGCGCCACCACCGCCAGCTTTGACATGGAGCACCCCGAGGACGCCACCTACCCCACCGAGCATATCACCCGCGAGATGGTGGAGCAGGTGCTGACCACCTTCGTAGGAACCATACAACAGGTGCCGCCAGCCTACTCGGCATGCAAGATAAAGGGCACCCACGCCTACCACCTGGCCCGCCGCGGCAACGAAGTAGAGCTGAAGCCCAAGACCCTCGTCATTGACGAGATTGAAATGCTGGAGTTTGAGCCGCCGAAACTCAAGATAAGAGTAGTGTGCAGCAAAGGCACCTACATCCGCGCACTGGCTCGCGACATCGGCCAGGCACTCCACAGCGGAGCTTATCTCACTGCCCTGCGGCGCACTCGCGTAGGCGACTACCGCGTGGAGAACTGCCTGCAGTTTGAAACCTTCCCGCAATGGCTGGAACAGGTGGAGATAGCTGACCATTGACAGTTGAATATTAAAATTTTCGCAATATATAATAATGAAATTATCCCAATTTAAGTTTAAGCTGCCCGAGGAACTCATAGCCCAGCAGCCCGACCCCTTCCGCGACGGCTGCCGCATGATGGTGCTGCATCGCAAGACGGGCAAAGTGGAGCATAAGATGTTCAACGATCTGCTGAATTATTTTAACGAGCACGATGTCTTTGTCTTCAACGACAGTCAGGTAATCCCTGCCCACCTACACGGCAACAAGGAGCGCACCGGTGCCCGCATTGAGGTATTCCTGCGCAGGGAACTCAATGCCGAAGACCGTCTGTGGGACGTTACCGTAGACCCCGCACGCAAGATTCGCATCGGCAACAAGCTTTACTTTGGCGAGGACGACTCCCTCGTGGCCGAAGTGATAGACAACACCACCAGCCGCGGACGCACTCTGCGATTCCTGTACGACGGCACCCACGAGGAGTTTAAGCACGACCTCTACTCCCTCGGCGTGGCACCACTGCCCACATATATCAAGCGCGAGGCCGAGGAGGAGGATCTCGAGGCCTTCCAGTGTATCTTCGCCAAAAACGAGGGTGCCACCACCGCACCTGCCACAGGCCTCCACTTCTCCAAGATCACGATGAAGAAGATGGAGATCGTAGGCATCGACACCGCCTTCCTCACCCTGCACTGCGGTCAGAGCAACTTCAACAAGACCGACGTGGAGGACCTTACCAAGCACAAGATGGACTCTGAGGAGATGCACATCGACGAGGAATGCTGCAGCATCGTCAACAAGGCGAAGGATGAAGGGCGCCAGATCCTGGCCGTAGGCACCACTGTGCAGCGCGCCATGGAGAGTGCCTGCGACACGCGCCACCACATCACGCCTTTCGACGGGTGGACCAACAAGTTTATCTTCCCGCCTTACGACTTCAACATTGCGACGTCGATGCTCGCCAACTTCTACACCTCCGAAAGCACCCTGCTGATGCTGACCGCCGCCTTCGGAAACTACGACTACACTATGGCGGCATACAAGACCGCCGTCAAGCAGGGCTACCACTTCGGCGTCTACGGCGATGTGATGCTCATCATTGACTAACGGCAGAGTTAACCCAAGCTCATGAAGCACCGAGTTTATTTCAGCCTCGGCACCAATCTCGGTGACCGTACCGCCAACCTAGACGGTGCCATCGCCGCAATGAAAGACAAGATAGGAGCACTCGTGAAGTGCTCCTATTATATTCATACCGAGCCGTGGGGCTTCAGCAGCGACAATAATTTCCTCAACGCCGCCGCCATCTTTGACACCAGCCTCGCTCCGCTGCCCCTGCTGCGAATCACGCAGGACATTGAGCGACAGCTGGGCCGCAGCGCCAAGAGCCACGACGGGCTCTACTCCGACCGAGTGATAGACATCGACATCCTTTTCTACGACAATCTCGTGCTCTCCACACCAGAGCTGACCATCCCCCACCCTCTTATGGCACAGCGCGATTTCGTGCTGCGCCCTCTCGCCGAGATAGCTCCACGGAAGAAGCACCCCCTGCTCGGCAAGACCGTGGCCCGGATGCTGCGAGAGCTACCCCGTCAGATATAACTGCACTGAGGCGGCGCAAAGGAACCTACACCGAGACAGTGCAAAAAAGCAGTTGGGCAGAGAACTATGATGTTTTCTGCCCAACTTACTGTTTTTGTGCAATATCTATCTTGCCCTTTGGTAGGTAATTTCGTAGAAGCAGGGATAGACCTTGCTGACGGCATCAGACTGCCCGACAGAGTGAGGCACTATCATGCGCACTTTGGCTATCTCCTCGTCAGCGGCAATCTGGCGACCAATCTTGACATAGCGCAGGGGCACAAGCCAGCTCTCGGGCACATTGATGGACCTGTAGTTCTGGCGCATCATACCCTGGATAAAGAATCCAGTGATGGTACCGTAGTGACTCTCCACGCTCATCTCGTCGAGCATGCCGATGAAGTAGGCGTTGTCGTTGCGCGACTGCAGGGAGTCACCGCTGATATTAAACTCCTTGTAGCGGCACAGCATTCGCACCGTGTCATCCTCAAGGTTGAGTTTCTCTCCGGTTCCCCTGCGGACTATCTGCATATAGATACCGGTGGAGTTGAAACGGACATATTCATTGCGGCTTAGGTCGGTGGTAGAGTCTTGGGCATAGAACTTTTCCTCGCTAATCCAGTTGATGGGGTCCACGTGGAGTATGGTGTCGCCCAGTTCCTCGTCAAGCACGGTGACGCCTTTCTGTATGAAGGAGTTGATGGCCCTGTACTCTGCCTTCTTCTGCTCGGCATAGGTCTGTTCCTCCTCGCAGGAAGTAAGTGTAAACAAGCAACAGCCAAGGAGCAGCAGCCACAGGCCGTTAACAGATGTGCGGATTCTATACATAATATAATTGTGAATGTGAATGGACTCAGTTAAGGTGAATGGACTCGGTGAATGAGGGAGGTGATAATTACTCTTTCTTGCTCAGCGACTTGATTGCCTGACGCGCCGTCAGCACGGCAGAGTCTATGGGCTTGGGCAGCCATCCGCCGGCGGCATTCAGATGGCCACCGCCATTGAAGAAGCGTTCCGCCATCTCATTGCAAGGAAAATCGCCCACTGACCGCAGCGAAACCCTCACGAGAGGCTTCTCTGTATCCTCGCGGAGCGAAATGCTCAGCCGCGTGCCCTTGATTTGCAACGGCAGATTGACGAATCCCTCGGCATCGCCGCGGATAAAGTTGAAGCGTTTCATCTCCTCCTCCGTCAGGGCGAACATAGCCACGTGCTCCTCGGGGAAATACTCCAGCTTCTCATACATCAGGTAGCCCATCAGCCTCAGGCGGCTCTCGGTGTAGCTATAATAGACATTGCGGTAAATCTTGTCCTTGTCGATACCCTTGGCAATGAGCATGCCCACGATATGAAACAGCGCTGCGCGATTGGAGTTGTAGGCAAAGGCTCCCGTGTCGGTCATCAGGCCGCAGTAGAGGCAGGTGGCAATGTCGGGGGTCATAGCCTCATAAGCCCCCAACTGATGGAGTATGCAGAATAGCAGCTCACAGGTGGCGGCGGCCTCAGGGTCGCTTACCATAAGGTCAGCTATCTCTTCGGGGTCGAGGTGGTGGTCTATCATTATGCGTCGGGCCTTGCAGCGCTCCACGCTGCCGCTGAGTTCCTCCAGACGACTAAGCCCGTTGAAATCGAGGCAGAACACGAGGTCGCACTCCTCTAGCGCCTTGAGAGCCTTGCGCTGCTTATTGCGGAAGAAAATCACCTGCTCCACGCCGGGCAGCCAGCGCAGAAAGTCGGGACAGGCATTGGGGGTGATGGGCGTAACCTTCTTCCCCAGCCCCTGCAGATAGGCAGTGAGAGCCAGGATAGCTCCCATGGCATCGCCATCAGGACCGGAGTGGCCGAGCACCACGATATTGCCAGCCTCGCCCACCATCCTATGCCACAGCTCCAGCTGCTCAGCGGAGAGATAATTCCTTATCATATTTGAGGTTTGAGGTAATTCAAGCTGCGAAGTTAACGAAAATTCTGCATACAGCCAAAAGTTACTCTATCTTCACCTCGTCGTGAGTGAAATTCCTGCAGTCCACAAGCTGGAAGAGGGCGTCGGTATCGCCGGGCTTGACGGAGCAGGGATACTTCTTGCCGTCGGCCACGATGGTATTGCCGCGGAAGGTGATGCCGTCAACACTGTATAGATATAGTACGGGCGCGCGATGGATGAGGAACTTATTGTTCTCTATCAGCAGGTTGCGGTTATAGAAGCTGCGGTCGTAGTATTCGCGCTCAATGCCTGAGCCGCAGCCTATGGCACCGCGGTTCCATACGCCGAAATTGCAGTTGTCAAACGTATTATCGCGAATCACCACATCACGCACGCCGGCCTGCTCAAACCAATAGCGGCCATCGCCCTCCAGCAGGAGCGCAGTGCCGGGTGTGCGGAACACATTGTGCTCTATCAGCATCCTGGCGCGGCTGCCCAGCAGCAGACCGCGGGCACGGTTGCCGCCAAAGTAGCAGTCCTTGATATGCACCTCGGGATAGTCGCCCTCGGCGGCAATGATATCGCCCGACTTCACCCCTGCGGGAATGTCGCCGGCCAGGGTGACCATAAACTTATGGTCGTTGATGCGGTAGGCCGACTTCACCGTGGCGTGGGCGTAGGTCACCAGGCTCTTGGGCGAGGCAAACTCCAGCTTCACGCCGGGGCTGAAGATGTCGAATCCGTGCTGCGCATCGTTGGCTATCTCCACGCAGAGCCGTCGGTCGCTCAGCGCATCGACTATGCGGTAATAGACTCCGTGGATATTGCTGGCGTCGTCAGTCTGGTTGACCATCACGCTGTGGTAAATCTTAAGATAACCCGAGCAGTTGACGAAGTGGGTGGCATCAGCAGCCACACTGTTCACCCTGTCCTTGCCCGGAGCAGGCATCACGAGCAGGCTGTCAATCATAATGTTGCGCGTGCGCTGCGCCACCACCCCCATACCGCCGGCATGGTGGAGGGTGACATTGCGAATGCTCACGTCGCGGCTATCGCTCAGTGTGATGGCGGGCACCGTGCGGTAAGCTATGCCGAAGCTCATCACATTGCCCACCGTGCCCTTGAGGCCCTGGCGGTGCAGTCGCACGCGGCCCTGCCCCAGGTCCTCGGTGGCAATGTCGGCGCCGGTCCACTGGTCGCGCACCATGTAGGCAGTCTCCATGCGCTTGGGGTCATACTCCAGCAGGTAGTACCAGGGGTACTCCGTGCCCTCGTCGTCCACAAAGTGCAGGCGGCCGCGCTCGTCAATGGTGTAGGGATATTCCTGCGAGAAGCGCACATCCATGGCCGAGTCTGTGACGGCCTCTATGTGCCCCTCGCTGTGGAAGGTGCGCACATAGTCCACCGTGAAGTTGCGCAGCGTGATGCCCTGGGCGCGGTTGACATAGAAGGGGCATACATACCCCTTGAACAAAAACAGCGAGCCGCCGCCGTCTATCTCCAGCTGCCGCTGCCCCGTGAGGTCGAAGGCAAAGCAGCGCATATAGCTGCCGTTGTTGGAGATGTGAGTCATCATCCGCGTGAGGCTGTCGGGGCGGAAGCGCCATTCGCCCTTGGGGAAGACCATCCGCCTGGCCCCTAGGCGCTTGCAGTCCTGCAGAGCGCGCACCACCGCTGGCGAGCGGTCGGCCTCAGTGCCGTAGAGGCTGAGGTAGGAGGCCATGTTGAGCGTGCGCGTGCGCCTGTCGTACTGCGCACCGGCGTCAATGGTGAACACCATAGCGCCCACAAGGGCAAAAACCAACGTTTTCGTTAAGCCAAATGAGCGGAATGATGCCCGCATCAACTCTGCCACGGCGAGAAAAGGTAATTGCGAAGAAACCAATGATTTCAATGCCTTCATAGTGAAAAATCAGTTTAGTTTGACTGCAAAATTAGGAAATTATAAAAAAAACGGGCAATTTATGGGCGCTTTTCATATTTATTTGCTACATTTGTGCACAAAAGTAACACATTTATTTCTTCTAACCTATGGAAACCATCGAAAAACCCTATGTAATCGGCTTAGACCTCGGCGGCACCAACTCAGTGTTCGGCATTGTGGACGCCCGTGGCGAGATCAAGGCAACCACAGCCATCAAGACCAAAGGCTATCCCGACCCCAAGGACTACGTGACCGCCTCAGTGGCAGCCCTGGAGCCCATCATCGACTCCGTGGGCGGCATTGAGATGATTAAGGGCATGGGCATCGGCGCGCCCAACGGCAACTACTACACCGGCCAGGTGGAGGAAGCCCCCAACCTCGACTGGAAAGGCTCCGTGCCCCTCGCCAAGCTCTTTGAGGAGCAGCTCGGCATACCCGTAGCCCTCACCAACGACGCCAACGCCGCCGCCATGGGCGAGATGACCTACGGCGTAGCCCGCGGCATGAAGAACTTCATCATGATAACCCTCGGCACAGGCGTAGGCAGCGGCATAGTGGTCAACGGCCAGGTGGTATACGGCTCCGACGGCTTTGCCGGCGAGCTGGGCCACGCCATCATCGACCGCACCCCCGAGGCACGCCAGTGCGGCTGCGGCCGAAAGGGCTGTCTGGAGGCATACTGCTCCGCCACCGGCATCGTGCGCACCGCCCGCGAGATGCTCATCAAGGACTCACGCCCCAGCAAGCTGCGCTCACTCAATCCCGACGACATCACCGGCCTCGACGTAAGCGTCGCAGCCAAGGAGGGTGACGAGCTGGCCATCGACATACTGCGCTACACCGGCAGGCTGCTCGGTAAAGCGTGCGCCAACTTCGCCCTCTTCTGCAGCCCTGAGGCATTCATCTTCTTCGGCGGCCCCACCAAGAGCGGAGAGATGCTGATGAAGCACGTGCGCGAGGCCTACGACGAGGACATCCTCTATGTCTATAAGGGAAAAGCCAAGATACTCCTGTCCGGCCTCAACGGCAGCGACGCAGCAGTGCTCGGAGCCTCGGCACTCGGCTGGGAGCTCTAGCACGGCATTAGAATTGAAGAGTTGAAGAATTGAAGGACTGAAATTCAATCTTTAACTGGCAGACACAACGACATCTATAAACACATTATACACACATCTTACAATCCCCAATTTTTTTTAAGTTTTCCATAAGAGAGAATGGCGGCAACCGTGATGGTTCCCGCCATTCGTTTTTTTTGTAATAGGGGGAGGGAAAAAACTAAAAGCCTTGAAACGAAATCTAAAAGCCTTGAAACGAAATCTAATCCCGTGGAAAACGCCAGCTCCACGGGATTAAAATCTTTCTTCACGGGA
>CADAZW010000053.1 GCA_902792555.1 uncultured Bacteroidales bacterium
GCATGGGAAAGAATCCGCGCATCATCTGCTTGTACTCTTCCTTGGTCATTGGCTTGGGCATCTGCTTGTTGACTTCGTCCACAAACTGGGCGCAGTGGTAAAAGGAATCAGTACTTGCGGCGACTGCAGTAAAGTCAGGATGTGCGAAAAAATTGCACCCATTCTTGGCGGCAACAGTGAGGCGTGCCGTAATCTGGGTATATAAATATAAATCCGAAAAATAAAGTAAGCCCCGAAAGTTTCTGACTTTCGGGGCTTATTTATGTGTTATATGCTGATTATGATGTTGCAGATGGCAGTAACGTCAGCAGTGTTGATATCGTTGTCGCCGTTGATGTCGGCCTTCTCGGCAGGAAAGCTGGAGTCTGTGCCGTTGATGATGTAGGAAATATACAGCTGTAACGTTGGCAGTGTTATTCACATTGCCGTCACTGTTGACTTTATTGTAGTATTCTGATTTTAGTAGTTATTTTTTGTTAAATTCCATTTCGGACTTCTAACATTTGTCTTTTCCTTGCGTTATTACAAATGATGAGCGACAAAGATTTTGAAATAACAGTCGGCAAAAACAGACAACGGCTTGTTTCCCTCGCACTGCATTTCCTCAAGAACAAGGAAGACGCAGAAGACGCCGCACAGGAAGTGTTACTGAGACTATGGTTGTTTCGGTCTTCGCTCAGGCATGGGAAAAATATCGATGGTCTGCTGACCACTATGATGCGCAACCACTGCGTATCTAAACTGAGAAAAGTCTCGCCGCTGACCGTCCCGCTCGAACAATGTGACGCTGACACTGGTGGCAATGCCTTGCAATGGTTGGAAGAGAAACAGAACAATGAGTTGTTGCGCAAGGCTGTCGCTTCGCTTTCCCAAGCAGAACGCAGACTATTCATCATGCGTCAGCAGGCAGGCATGGAAATAGGGCAAATCGCCGCTCTCACGAACAGCAATCCGCGTTCCGTCAGTGCTGTGGTTTCCGCCGCAAGACGCAAAGTTTTCAATTATATAATCAACAATCAATAAGCCATGGACAAGCAGATAGTAACATTAGCCAATAAGTATCTGGACGGACTGACAGACAACAAAGAGGAAAGGCTGCTGCTGGAACTTATAGAAAAGGAGGAACTGACTAAGGAGTATGCCGCCATCAAAGTCATGCTTGAAGATAGCACTAAAGAGACCGGTGTCATTATTCCTGCTCAGTGGCTATCCACAGACACCAAGCCAAAGCCTTACAAGACGGTTGCCGTGTGGGGAATGTCTGCCGCTGCAGCCATAGCACTCATAATTGCGACGGTCTTTGTCACAAAACCAAATAATGAACATCTGGCAATTGCACCGGACATCCCTACTACAGAAACTGTTGACAAAAACATTACCCCTTCGCAAAAGCCACATGAAAACGTAACTCAAAACAAGAATACACATAGCAATAAAACGACAATACACCGCGCCTACGATGAATCCTCGCAAAGTCCGTCTGCTGCAGAAGAATGGACGAAAGAAGAAACACCCATAGACGCAGACTACGAAGCGTGTGAAGAACTGGCGGCACGTATCGCGGACATAGAGACAGGCAGCCAGGAATTTCGTGCTAACCTTTTAAATGATTATGACAATGAAAATATGTAAGCAATGCGTGTTAATCATGTCCCTGCTCGTCGCCATGCCGTCGATGGCACAAGACGCAATGATGGATTATGTGAAGAAACTGTCGTTGCGATACCCCGACGCAAGCCAGCGTTACGAAACAAGGCTCACCCCCATCAGCAACGGACGCATACGCAAAGAAACAAGGTATGACTTGCAAATCAGTCACTCACAACTAACTGCCGCCGAGCAACAGCAACTGATGAAACTCTATCAAAGCGAGTGGAAGCAGCATGAGACAAAAAACGAAAAAGGCATTCTCTACACTAACGGCGACTCGGTGAGCTGCACAATTGTCTATGGTTTGTCGCAAAAGGCACAGACAGGCATCAACTCGCACTCCTTATTCACCAACAACGGATTTCTGATGTTCGATTATGGCAACATAATAAATATCAAAGTGTCGAAGATAGAGCGGTATGTGAGCAAATCAGCGCAGCCCGACTTCTCTGCTGTCAAACAATGCATCGCTCAGTTGACAGATAACAATGGCAGTGCTTCGGCCACCAGCGTGATGTACACAGGATGGAAAGGCTTCTTTAACTTCCAGCGCGGCGATGGCAGCGGATGGACCAAGGGTACACGCTACACTGTACGCAATACCTCAACAGCCGATTTCGAGAACATAAGAACCGCATTCCACACCTGTGCCAATGGCAAGACGAGTGCGGAACTGATTGCCTACAACGACAGGCTTATCCTCCACAACGAAGACGGCAAAGAGATTTTCATGGCCTCGCGCGACAAGAAAGGTGCCATCTATGTGCTTGTGGCCACCGAAGGCGACGAGCCTTGTGTGCCAGGCGACTGGGAGCACATAGATTTCTTTAACAATGGTATTAAGGAACATGTTGATGTAAGCAGGCTAGACAGTCTCTACGAGGCACTCGGCAACAGGCCGGATGCTCTGCACACAAAAGTACAATATACTGGCGGTTGGGGTAAAGGGTGCCCTGGATTTCAATGGCAACGCGGCAGTGGAAAAGGTTGGACAAAGGGCATACGCGTGGCCTTTCCCTGCACCGACGAGACCTTTATAAATGGCATCCGCAGTATCTTTGAGTATTACTACGGGAAACTTCGCTTGGTGAATTTTTATGAAGAAGCTGCAACCACATACGAGGAGGGCACACGCACATTCTATGGCTATCGCCTCGAAAGAGACACGCTTTTCTTCTTGCGCGCCACCACGGAAGATCAGATCTGTGTACCTTACAATTGGCCAATAAGCAGCTACTATAATAATCCGTTTACAGATAAAGATGATATCTTCGGTAATGCTACCCCCGCCACGCTGCGTCTGTTCGGCCTAAGCCAACTCTGGGCTGAGGTCAAGCGCAACTTTGTTTACTACGATAAAGTCTCCGTCAACTGGGACAGTCTCTATGTGGCCATGATTCCGCAAATACAGCAGGCTGCCGATAACGACGAGGCAAACTTCCTACTGCAAAAGATGATAGCACAGGTCAAAGACGGCCACACCTACATGTGGCCATTCGACCCTGGCACCACACTGCCCATCTGCACGCGCCTCATCGGCGGCAAAGTATATATTGACGGAGTATATAACGACCAGCTCGCTGAGATGGGCCTAAAGCGGGGTATGGAGATAAGTGGGATTGACGGAGTGGATGCCGTGGCCTACGCAAAGCAAAGGTTCTTTCCGCTTATATCTTCCTCCACGCCTCAGTGGACCGAGCACAAAGTCTTTGACCGCGATATGCTGACCGCCAAAAAAGACGCTGCCCAGATAACTCTTAACCTGAAAAACGCCGATGGCTCTGCGCAAGAGTTGACATTCCACAACTACGGCTCCTACAAGTGGCAGTCCTATCCCCAAAAGCCAGATCTCGCGTTCAAGGTGCTTGATGGCAATATCGGTTATCTACAGATAAGCAGTTTCAACAACAGCGATATACGCGAGCAGTTTGACAACATATTTACCGAAATACTCAAGACCAAGGCACTCATTATCGACCTGCGCGACAATGGTGGCGGCAACTCCGGCAACGGCGATTACATACTGAGCCACCTCTCCAACGACAGCATACGCAAAGGCGAATGGGACACTCCGCAATACCGTCCCGCCTTCGCCTCGTGGGGAATGAAAGTTGACAATTACAAAGGCGAAGGAGAATATCTCCATCCCGCCAAGGGCAAGCCGCACTACACCAAGCCCATCGTTACGCTCATCAACCGCGGCACATTCTCTGCCGCCGAGGACTTCACCTCCAGCCTCGCCTGGATGAAGCGCGGCCCGATTATCGGCCAGCCCACTGGCGGCAGCACCGGCAACGGAGTGCGAGTGGAACTGATACCACATTCTTCATCGGCCAACATCTGCTCCAAGCATGATGTGGGCGCAGACGGCACAGAGTTCGTGGGCATCGGTATTCAGCCCACCATACCCGTGGAAGAGACATGGGAAAGCTATTTCAACTCCCCAATCGACAATGCGCTCCAAGCCGCGCTCGATTGGTTGGGCAAATGACAGCAGTATACCAGTCATCTCTGCACAAAAGAGTTGTTACTATGCGCCCCCGTTTTGACGGGGGCGCATAACTTTTATCGGACAGCAATAATTTTAATATTCTTCCGAGTCGTTGGGGAATGTTACATTCTTTACATCAACGATATACTGCCCCACGGCGTCATTGATGATGTTGCTCAGGTCGGCGTAGCGGCGCAGGAATTTGGGCGAGAAGCCGCGGTCCATGCCCAGCATGTCCTGGAGCACCAGCACCTGCCCGTCCACGCCGTGCCCCGCACCGATGCCGATGACGGGGATGCTCAGTTCGCCGGCTACCTGGGTGGCGAGCTTGGCAGGCACCTTCTCAATCACTATGGCGCAGCATCCGGCATCTTCCAGCAGATGGGCGTCGCGGATGAGCTTGTTGGCCTCATCCTCGTCTTGGGCACGTACGGCGAACGTGCCGTATTTGTTGATGCTCTGCGGTCTCAGACCCAGATGGCCCATGATGGGGATACCCACGTCAAGAATTCTCTTCACCGTGTCGATAATCTCCTCGCCGCCTTCCAACTTCAGGCAGTCGCAGCCCGTCTCCTTCATGATGCGGATAGCGTTCATCGCTCCCTCGGTGGGATTGACCTGATAGGAGCCGAACGGCATGTCGCACACCACCAGGGCGCGCTTCGTGGCCCTCGTCACTGCCGTGGCGTGGTAAATCATCTGGTCCAGCGTAATGGGTAGGGTGGTGGTGTTGCCCGCAATCACGTTGCTGGCAGAGTCGCCTACTAGAATCACATCCACTCCGGCCTCGTCAACAAGCTTGGCCATAGTGTAGTCGTAGGAAGTGAGCATGGCAATCTTCTTGCCCTGTGCCTTCATCTCCTTCAGTCGCAAAGTCGTCACCTTGCGCGTATCCTCAACTAAGTATTTCGACATAATTTTATAAATTACATTTCACATGTTACATCTCAAAAATGTTCTTGTTGAACTTGTCGAACAGATTGCGTGCTGTCTTGGCGAAGAAGTCGCGCATCTGGCGTTCTTTGGCATTGAGCATGGAATCGGCTATGCCGATAGGGTAGACGCGGTGAGTCTTGTGGCCGCTAATGGGCGGACGGCTCGTCCACACCAGCGAGTAACTTGGCTCTCCCTCGACCTTCGACTCATGCCCCATGACTTTTGACAGCTTTAGAGTTACCATCAGTCCGCCGAAGGTGGTGTCCTTGGTCATGTTGCTGATGAAGTTGCCGAGGCTCCACACCACCAGGTGTTTTTTGCCGCTGGCATCGGTGCGCATCTCCATAGGCTGTACCACATGGGGGTGGCCGCCAATCACGTGGTCCACGCCGTGGCTGAGCAGCCAGTCGGCCTGCCATTGCTGTGAGCTGACGGGTCGCAGCACATACTCCACGCCCCAGTGGATGAAGGCAATAATGGCATCGGGCTGCATGGCCTTGGCCTTGGCGATGTCTTGCTTCAGCTGCACTGTGTCGATAAGGTTGACAATATACGGTGATGGTACGGGCAGTCCGTTGGTGCCATAGGTGCAGGCTAGCAGGGCCAGACGGAATCCGTTCTTCTCCACCATCAGGGGGTAGCGGTCGTTGCGGTCGTTGCGGTCGCGGTAGGTGCCGAGGCTGGGAATGCCCATGGAGTCGAGCACGCTGAGTGTGCGACCTAAGCCGCGGCTGCCAGTGTCGCAGCAGTGGTTGTTGGAGGTAGTAAGTATGTCGAATCCGGCATCCTTGATGGCCAGGGCAAATTCGTCGGGGGCACAGAACATCGGGTAGCCCTTGTAGGGCGCTCCGCCGAGTGTCACCTCCAGGTTGGCTATGGCCAGGTCGGCCGCTTCAATCTGGTCCTTGACATAGGTGAAGCATTCGCTGTAGTCGTAGGAGCCGTCGGCGGATGCTGCTGCCTTTATCTGGCCCGCATGTTGCATCATGTCGCCGGCAAAGAGCAGGGTAAGCGTGCGGACTGTGTCTGAATCGAGAGGCTCAGTGGGGGAGTGGGAGCCTTGTCCTGTCCTGGCAGAGCATGACAGGAGGATGGCTGCAGCCAACATTGGGAAAAGGAAGAATTTTCGCATATATTTTATTATATGAGCGGTGAGTAGCCGTTCAGATATGAAAAACGGTGCAAAGGTTACACTTTATTTTCACTTAGGCAAATAAAAGTATGTAAAAAGCGGTCATTCGGCCGTTAATAAGGAAAGAGGATGGAAACGCCTTTTGGACTGGAGGTAATAAAAAAGGGAAAGGAAGAACTGCGTGGATAATTTTTCTTATTGCGCAGAAACTTTTGCTTAATGCGCAAAGATTTTTTCTTATTGCGTAGAGATTTTTTTTAATCGCGCAGAGGTGCTCGGTTTCGGCGCGATTAGTTTTGACTTCGGCGCGATTAGTTTTGACTTCGGCGCGATTAGATTTTGCTTCGACAGGCTCAGCATAGATTTCGACAGGCTCAGCATAGATTTCGACGGGCTCAGCATAAACTTCTGTGCGATTAGATTTCGCTTTTTCGTAGACAAAAAGTTTCTTTTTGGCAATGAAATCAGGCATAAATTAATCAAAATGCGTAACTTTGCATCTAAAATATACATTGTTTGATAAGATTATTCCTATAATTCCAGCAGTATGATAAAAATGAGATGCGCTCTTGCCGCCGTGGTCTTGACAGGTCTGACGCTGACGTGTTTTGCGCAGGATAACGGTGAGTCGGGCAGGGTGCTGCCTCCCGCTACCGACAACAATATGGTGTACTTTCCCGAGGCCCGGCAGTGGTCTCTGCGGGAGATACTGGACTTTGCCGAGGGGCACAGCACTGATATTGCGCGTGCCAGGGCGCAGGCTGAGCAGCAGCGTGTGGACGTGATGCAGAAGAAGGCTGAGTGGCTGCCGTCGCTCTCTGCCAGCACCAGCCATAGTGTGAACTATACGCCTTTCCTGGAGGAAGTGGCAGGCGTGGATGCCGACAAGGTTACCTACAACGGCTCCTACGGCGTGAATGCCAGTTGGACCGTCTGGAACGGCAATCAGACTCGCGACAATATCCGCCTGTCGAAGCTGCTCTCTGAACAGGCTGACCTGCAGAGCGATATTTATTTTAACAGGATTAAGGAGCAGGTCACCCAGCTCTATGTGCAGATTCTCTACACCCGTGAGGCGCTGAAGGTGAACCGCGAGCTGCTGGAGCAGGATCAGACGCTTTATCGCCGTGGCGAGGAGCTGCTGAAGCAGGGCCAGATAGCCAAGTATGAGTTGCTGGAGCTGCAGACGCAGGTGGCCAACGGTGAGTATGACATCGTGCAGACTGAGACACAAATTGATAACTATATGCTGCAGATGAAGGACATCATCAATATGTCTGACGATGTGCCATTTGACGTTGCTCCCATTGAGGTGAGTGATGCCATGGCCCTTGCCTCCATTCCCGAGACTGAGGCTGTGTATCAGCGGGCTCAGCTGGTGAGACCGGAGATGAGGGAGGCAGACCTGAGAATCAGCCAGTCGGAGCTCAACTATAGCCTTGCGCGTGCGGGCTACTATCCTACGGTGAACCTGAATGCCGGCATGGGTAGCAATCATAGCAGCGGCAGCAGCCGTGACTTCTTTGAGCAGATGAAGCGCTCCTTCGATGCCTCGGTGGGAGTGAGCGTGAGTGTTCCTATCCTTGACAACCGTCGCAACAAGACCAATGTGCAAAAGGCTGATATCAACCGCACCATTGCTAAGATTGACAAGGTTGAGACTGAGAGTGAGGTGTATAATGCCATTGCCACCTATCGCCTGCAGGCGGTCAGCAATCAGCAGAAGTTCAGCTCCGGCCTCACGCGTCTGAAATACAACAAGGCTAACTACGACGCTATCTACGAAAAGGCCCGCATAGGCACAATGAACATCGTCGAGACGCTCAATGCCCGCACCTCGCTGCTCAATGCCCAGCAGGATGTGCTGCAGAGCAAGTTCCTTACTGTCTACAATATGCAGATGTTGCGCCTTTACAGCGGCGAGACGCTGACGATATGAGAGAACAAAGGCAACAGTAGTGCCTATAGTAACTATAGTGCCTATAATACCTATAATTAGAATAACAGAAAAAGATTAAATTATATGAAACTTAACAAGAAAAAGACGATTACCTATGCAGTTGTGGCAGCTGTGGTGATAGCTGCGCTGTTTCTCATCTTAGGCGGCAAGAGTGGCATGCCCAAGGTGGAGTATGTGATGGTGCCGGCTGAGAAGACTGACATCAGTACCACCGTTACGGCCACCGGCACTATTGAGCCCGTCACCTCGGTGGACGTGGGTACTCAGGTGAGCGGCATCGTGAGTCGCCTGTATGTTGATTACAACAGCGTGGTAAAGGCCGGGCAGGTGATTGCCGAGCTCGACAAGAGCAATCTGACCAGCGAGCTCAACAGCGCCAAGGCTAACCTGGCTTCGGCCAAGGCCAGCCTGGCCAGCCTGGAGTCGGAGCTCAGTTATCAGAAGGAGAACTATCAGCGCCAGAAGACTCTCCACGACAAGGGCCTTATCAGCGACGATGCCTTCGACCAGGCATATAAGAGCTTTGTGCAGGCCACCCAGAGCGTCAGCCAGCAGCGCCAGATGGTGGTGCAGAGCGGCGAGAACGTGAAGAAGGCCACCACTAACCTGGGCTATGCCACCATCACCTCGCCCATCGATGGAGTGGTGCTCAGCAAGGAGGTGGAGGAGGGCCAGACCGTGGCCGCCAGCTTCAATACTCCTACGCTCTTCAAGATTGCCAGGGACCTCACCGACATGCGCGTGATTGCTGATGTTGACGAGGCCGACATAGGCAATGTGCAGGTGAGCCAGAGGGTGGAGTTTACCGTCGATGCCTATCCCGACGACGTGTTTGAGGGGCAGGTGACGCAGGTGCGCCAGCAGGCCACCACTGAGAGCAATGTGGTAACCTACGAGGTGGTGATCTCCGCGCCCAATGAGGACCTCAAGCTTAAGCCTGGCCTCACTGCCAACGTGACTATCTACACCAGCGAGAAGCGTGGCGTGCTGGCCATCCCCAGCAAGGCCCTGCGCTTTGCTCCCAACGAGGCCCTGCTCTCCGACGACGAGACTATCGAGGACTGCGATGCCAGGGTGAAGGTGTGGACCAGGCAGGGTAACGTTTTCAAGGCGCTGCCCATCACCACGGGCCTCACCAACGGCACTTTGACCGAGGTGGTCAGCGGCCTCAAGGCTGGCCAGGAGATTATCAGCGAGTTTGTCATGACGGGTGGCGACGAGGAAGGCCAGGGTAGCAACAATCCCTTCATGCCCAAGTTCCGCAACCGCAATAGCGACAAGAAGCAGGGCGCCGCCGCCGGTCAGTCCGGCAGCGACAACAAGGGCGGTGCAGCCAAGTAGCAGAACAGGAAGATGGAAGAGAGAAAAGTAGTGATAGAGCTCGACAAGGTAAGGCGCGACTTCCAGGTGGGCGACGAGGTCGTCCATGCCTTGCGCGGAGTGAGCTTCAAGATCTTCGAGGGCGAGTTCGTGACCATCATGGGCACTTCGGGCAGCGGCAAGAGCACACTGCTCAACCAGCTGGGCTGCCTTGACACCCCCACCAGCGGCGAGTATTACCTCGACGGCATACCCGTCAGGAAGATGAAGAAAAACGAGCGCGCCCTGCTGCGCAATCGCAAGATAGGCTTCGTATTCCAGAACTATAACCTGCTGCCCAAGACCACTGCCGTTGAGAATGTGGAGCTGCCCCTGATGTATAATAGCAAATACTCAGCCAGCCAGCGCAAGGAGGCAGCCATTGAGGCCCTCAAGGCTGTGGGCCTTGGCGACCGCCTCTACCATAAGAGCAATCAGATGAGCGGCGGCCAGATGCAGCGAGTGGCCATAGCCCGTGCCCTGGTCAACAATCCTACCATCATCCTGGCCGATGAGGCTACCGGCAATCTCGACACACGCACATCCTTTGAGATGCTCGTGCTCTTTCAGAAGCTCTACGCCGAGGGCCGCACCATCATCTTCGTTACCCATAATCCCGAGATAGCCAAATATTCCAGCCGCAATATCATGCTGCGTGACGGCAAGATACGCGAGGACACCGTCAACACTAATATCCAGTCAGCGGCCGAGGCACTGGCAGCACTGCCCGTTAACAACGACGACTGATACATATTACATAAAATAGATGAATTATCTGAATCTGTTAAAGGTGGCCATCAAGGCCATCAACAGCAACAAGTTCCGCTCCTTCCTCTCCATGCTGGGCATCATCATCGGCGTGGCGGCCGTTATCATCATGATGGCCATAGGCCAGGGCTCCAAGGAAAGCGTGCGCCAGAATATCAGCCAGATGGGCACCAATGTCATCATGATACGCCCTGGAGCCGATATGCGCGGCGGCGTGAGGCAGGACCCCTCCGCCATGCAGACCCTAAGGCAGGAGGACTACGAGAGCATAGTGCAGAACCGCAAGTATGTAACCTATGTCAGCCCCGAGGTGACCGCCAGCGGCCAGGCCATCTATGGCGCCAACAACACTACCACCTCAGTCTATGGCGAGAGCCTCGAGTACTTCGACATCAAGCAGTGGACCGTGGAGCAGGGCGACTCCTTCACCGAGGAGGACATACGCAAGGCCGCCAAGGTCTGCGTGGTCGGCAAGACCATAGTGGATGAGCTGCTGCCCAACGTCGGCGACCCCGTGGGCAAGACCATCCGCTTCAAGTCGATACCCTTCCGCATTGTCGGCGTGCTCAAGAGCAAGGGCTACAACTCATGGGGCATGGATCAGGACAACGTCATCGTCGCCCCCTACACCACCGTGATGAAGCGCATCCTCGCCCAGACCTTCTTCACCTCCATCAACTGCTCCGCCATCACCGAGGAGCTCACCGACGAGGCCATCGACGAGCTGACGGAGACCCTGCGCCAGAACCACAAGATCAAGGAGGGCGACGAGGAGGACTTCACCATCCGCTCGCAGCAGGAGATGATGGAGACTATGTCGAGCACCATGGACTCCATCACCATCATCCTGGTGGTGGCCGCCGCCTTCTCACTCATCGTGGCGGGCATCGGCATTATGAACATCATGCTCGTCAGTGTGACCGAGCGCACCAAGGAGATAGGCTTGCGCATGTCGGTGGGCGCACGGGGCATAGACATCAGCAGCCAGTTTCTCATCGAGAGCATCATGATCAGTGTCACCGGCGGAGTGCTGGGCATCCTGGTGGGGTGGGGCGGCACGTTGCTCTGCGCCAATTTCGGACTGCCCGTCAGCATACCCATGTGGAGCATCTTCCTCAGTTTTGCCGTCTGCACACTGATAGGCATACTCTTCGGATTCTTCCCAGCAAAGAAAGCCGCCTCTATGAACCCCATCGAGGCCATAAGGTATGAGTAGAAAAAACTGACCGATAGGAGGGGGAATGTTACCTTTTTTTAGTGATAACATTGATAACTTTGATAACATTCTGACAGATTTTATTGGTAAAATGTTATCAAAGTTATCACTAAAGTAGGTGATAATTTTTATAAACACCCATTTTTTCCGCAATTGAAAAACTTAACTCTTTGAATATCAATAGTATAACTTTAATTCAAATTATATATTATATATTTAATATAATATATAATTCTATAAGATGGCTATATAGAAAACGACGAATGTTATCTTTTTTTTAGTGATAACATTGATAACATTTT
>CADAZW010000054.1 GCA_902792555.1 uncultured Bacteroidales bacterium
AATAAAAGAAATTAAAATGTTTAAAGAGCATTCTCGGCATCAATACCCTTGAAGATTGCTTCAAGCATAGCCTCCTTACTGGGATTTTCACTCCAGCGGAAAGAGTGGCGTATGCCCTCCTTCTCAAACCATTCGGCCAATGGTGCCGTCTGCTTATGATAAACGTCAAAACGAGCCTTAATAGTCGTCTCATTGTCATCAGCACGGCCCTGTTCAATGGCACGATTAAGAAGACGGGCCATCAGCACATCCTCTTCCACGATAAGCTCAATCATCATGCCCATATCATGTCCGCGCTCAGCAAGCATTTTCTTCAGGGCCTCTGCCTGTGCAATGGTACGCGGAAAGCCATCAAAGATTACGCCCTTTCCCTGAGGCTGAGCATCGTACACCTTAGCCAGGATGCTAATCATCAGTTCGTCGGGAATAAGCTGACCTTTGTCAATGTAATCCTGCGCTACCTTGCCAAGCTCAGTTCCATTCTTAATCTCGCCACGCAACACATCGCCGGTAGAGATGTGACTCATGCCATAGCGCTTAACAATCTCGTCGCTGTAGGTACCCTTGCCACTGCCCGGTGCACCAAAGATAATAATGTTTTTCATAGTTTATTCTTTTACGTAAATAGCAGGTAGATTACGGTAGAGGCCATCATAGTCAAGGCCATATCCAACGATAAAAGCATCTGGAACCTCGAAGCAGCTGTAATCCACTTTCACATCATGGCAGAGGCGGCTGGGTTTGGTAAACAGAGCTGCCACATCCAAGGTGCGTGGATTATACTGGCGAAGGTCCTTAAGCAGATAGTTCATGCTGAGGCCCGTATCTACGATATCCTCAACCACCACAACGCGGCGGCCCTTCAGCATCTCGCCATCAAGACCAGGATAAAGAGTTACCTTGCCAGTCGTGTTGGCACCGTTATATGACGACATGCGCAAGAACTGAAGCTCACACAAACCTTCATAGTTTCTGACTAAGTCGGCAGCAAACACAAATGCGCCTTTCAGCACACATAGGAACACCGGAACCTCGGCATTGCCCATATCTACTCTGATTTGTTTTGCCAATTCTGCCACTTTTTCATCTATCTCCTTGGCGCTTATCAATCGCCTGAATGAAGCACCATTTAGCTTAAGTATCTCAGGATCTTTCATGATAGAGTAATAATTATTTCTTTATTATCATTTTTGCATAGTCGGTAAAGAGGTCATACAGCTTGTCATAACCCACCACACACTCAGGCATACCTGCAGCAAAGGCAGCAATTTCATAAGCGCCATAGCCAAACCACACGCCTTCCAGTGTCAACGCAGGCTCTGCACCAGGCAAATCAAAGCGGTCTATGTAGCTCTCATCATTCTCAAAATATTGGTCAAGTAAAGCCTTCTTAATAATCGGCTTTAACTTAGCCTTATAACCAGGCTTAAACATGTCGGCCCACTTTATCTGACGCCCAGTATTGAGGTCAACGCTAAAGCGATACTGCCACGGCATTCCATGAGCACCTGCCCTATAGTCATAGCCCGAGCTAAAGAATGTGACGTATTCTGTACTTTCATAGTCCAATCTGATTGCATCTTCATAAGTATACCGCGGCTTTGAATCGTCATCAGCAAAGTCTGCATCCTCATAGAGTTCCTCCAACTCCGACTTGGCCTCTTCAGAATGCGACTCATATGTCTTTCTCAAGACTTGTGCAAAGTCCTCATCTCCAGTAGGGTTCTTCTCTCCAAAGTTAGAAAGGATCACCTTACGCATATTCCTAATCACCTCGTCTGTACCTCCCTTGGGATAGACTAGATAAACATTGTACTCTAACCACTTGTTAGAGTTTGAATAAACCACTGAATCAAACAACACAGGAGTAACCTCTACAATATTTGGCACTGTGCTGTCGCTGTCAGGAACATCCACATTAGGCTCTGCAGCCTTTCCGTTGCCACAGGCAACAACAGTCACTGCAACCGTAAGCATAATAAAAAGAGAAAAAAACTTTTTCATTTTCAAAGACTGTTAACATTCATGTGGCGAAGTTAATTCTTTTTTTTCATAAAATAGCAAATAATGAGTATATTTGCACCATGAATGAACCTCAACGCACATATATAGCCATCGATTTGAAAAGCTTCTATGCCTCTGTTGAGTGTGTAGAGAGAGGACTCAATCCTCTCACTACAAATCTTGTCGTGGCAGACAAAAGCCGAACCGACAAAACCATATGCCTAGCCGTAACTCCGTCGTTAAAGGCTTATGGTATAGGCGGTAGGCCACGCCTATTTGAGGTCGTGCAGAAAGTGGCAGACATCAACCGTCGTCGTCTGCAAACTAATGGACGACCACCCACAAAATCCACCGACGCTATCGAGTTAGAACAACATCCTGATTGGGCTATTGACTATCTCGTGGCTCCGCCTCGGATGTCATTGTATATAAAATATAGTACGCGCGTACATAGTATATATCTCAAGTACATCGCTCCTGAAGATATCCATGTTTACAGCATTGACGAAGTACTGATGGACGTAACGGAGTACCTAAAGCTATACAAATTGACTGCCCACCAACTGGCTGTCAGGATTATCCGTGATGTGCTTGCAAATACAGGCATCACCGCCACGGCAGGCATTGGCTCCAATCTCTACCTTTGCAAGGTTGCCATGGACATAGTAGCCAAGCATATCCCTGCCGATAAGGACGGAGTTCGCATAGCAGAACTGGACGAAATGAAATATCGCAGGCTATTGTGGAATCACCGCCCAATCACAGATTTCTGGAGAGTGGGACGCGGCATAGCACAAAGACTCGCTCCCTACGGCATAGATACTATGGGCAAAATAGCTCGCCTGTCATTGATTGATGAGGATTTGCTGTATAAACTATTTGGCGTGAATGCCGAACTACTCATCGACCATGCCTGGGGATGGGAACCATGCACAATGGATGCCATCAAGGCTTTTCGGCCTGACACCCACTCCCTCAGCCACGGACAAGTGCTGACCGAACCATATACTGCGAAAGAGGCCAGAGTGGTTGTGGAAGAAATGGCCAGAGGTATATCCCTCGAACTGACAGCCAAAGGTCTGGTGGCAAATAAACTAGGACTCTATATTGGATATGACGTAGAAAGTCTGCATCAGACTAATACCAAAGAGAAATACAAAGGAAAAATACAAATTGACCACTATGGACGTAGAGTACCAAAAAGCGATGGGGGCACATTGCCACTCACTCCGCCGACCGCGTTTGCAAATATTATAGCTACTGTCACTGTCAGTCTCTTTGACAAGACGGTCAATCCTTCCCTACTCATCCGTCGACTCAATGTGGTGGCTGGTGACGTCGTTAGCCAGCAGAACCAAACAAGCACTACAGTGCAACTGGATCTCTTTGACAACAATGCCGACAATATTCAGGCTGTGGAAAATACTAACAAAACAGATAAGAAAGAAGACAAACTGCAGCAAGCTATGCTTGACATCCAAAGGCAATTTGGCAAAAATTCCATTCTCAGCGGCATCAGCTTCAACAAAAGTGCCACTGCACGCGACCGAAATCAACAAATTGGCGGTCACAAGGCCTAACTAATTTGACAATCAGAACTATTGACAATTAAACCGCTTAACACTCGCAAAACCATGGAATCTGACTACAGCGATATCATCGACCTACCCCATCACGTGTCTGACCATCATCCGCATATGCCCATCAGCGAACGAGCAGCGCAGTTCGCCCCGTTTGCTGCACTCAATGGTCACAGCGAAGCCATTGCTGAGACAGAGGAACTTATTAGCTATCAACACAAAGAAAATATACCACAATGATTATCGATTTCAAGACTATGCCAACCACCGTGCTTGAAAATTTCAAGGGCGGCGAAAAACACATGGAAGCAAAAATGTACTGGGACGGCACAACCCGCATCATACAGGCACGCCTCGTGCCTGGAGCAAGCATTGGACTGCACACCCACGAAGGAAGTTGTGAATTTATCTTCATTACAAGCGGCGAAGGAACACTTATTGACGACGGTACTCCAACCCCTATCCATGCTGGTCAATGCAACTACTGTCCCGAGGGGCATTCCCACAGTCTAATCAACTCAGGGACGGAGCCACTTGACTTCCTGGCGGCAGTGCCTAAACAATAGGAAAAAAAGGTTGGCACCCCTCCACGGCACATGCTTCAATAAGGAAGCATAAATGTCGTGAGACCTTTTCCCTCTTGGTTTACAACAAAGGCAACAGAGTCGCGCCCCTTTACCAAATCATCTGCATATCCACGCAGCGGACAAGACAGATAGACGATGTGGGTAAATGCCTCTGCATCACCATTCTGGTCATGGTGCAAATAGAGTGTTAGCTGTTTATATCCGGTCTCTCTGTCTTCTATTCCATTGTCAATAAAAGCCACAATGTGCGACTGGTCCTGACCTTGCACAAGCATTCGGGCATTGATATAATCACCGCCACGCCAAATAGACTGTATGGTGCAAGGATCCATTTTGACATCATCCATATGACTCTGCGGTTCAGGGGCAAACGCCAAAGAGAGACTGTAAAGAGTTGCCGCTTTGCCTTGCAGGCTATAGAGACAAATTGCTCTGTAAAGGGTGTCAGGCTTTAGTCCTTGTATGTTTAAGGTTTGAGTATTGATGTTTAATGTCCCACTGGTGGTTGCTCCCGACTGCTCATAGGTGGTGCCGTCGTCTAACGTCATGGCTATCGCTGCCCCATTGTCATCAGTACGGATTTCTGCGAAATCTGTTATGTAAGCTGGCGCCCATGAGTCATCATCAGAGCAGGAACATAGCAGTGCTAGCGTGATGACTGACAACAATATAATCAATCTATTTCTCACCTGTAGCCTTGTAGTAATTGTAGAGGGGATTGGCATACATGAGCAGTATCTCACGGCGGAGATAGTCCGTATCGGGATTATTAAGATCAACCAGAGCTATGCGCTGACTAAGATATTTCTCGAATTCTGCACACTGGGAAGGTGTATAGTGGGCAGTGAATTCAGCAGTGGCAGGGTCATAGTCTATCTCCTCATTTCTAACCCCAAGCTGTCTGAGCATTTCTGCAGCAATGTAGTTGCTCGGAAATAGCTTGTAGTTACGATGTATCTCCTCGTTAATCTTATCACGCAGCAGGAGGAAGATATCGTTGTTGGGTGTGTTGGGGTCGAGTGTGGAGAGCCACTCGTTGAGACATGGCGCTGCCTTATAGTGTACCTCCCCCTTCCATCCTAAAATGCCGGTGCGCATGTTGATCAGATCATCATTAGGCGCCTTACGGTAATCGGGATTGTCACGCTTCTGCTGCATTTCCTTTGCCTTTAGATAGTCGCAGGGATCATATTCGTAGCTTATGGCCGTGGGCACAAGGTTGAGTTGCTGCAGGCGCTCTATCAGTGTGCCCTCGCCGCCCATGCCAAACATCTTTATCACACTGCGCTGAGTGATATCGTTGGAATCCTTGGCCCTACCCTGGCGCTGTGCTATCCAAACATTTTCTTTCTTCTGCTGGATGGCATAGTGCATATAACCGCTTATCTGAATACTGGAGGCTAACTGCTGGCGGATAGTTAGGCCGCGATGTACGATGAACGATTTGTTCACCCTCACCAGCTTCTCTATCCATGGATAGATAAGCAGATTGTCACCAATGGCTATCTCAGTGGTATTGCTAAAGCCGTTATCCAGCAGCAGCACGCTGAGGAACGCGCTGTCTAGCACAATGTCGCGGTGATTGCTTATAAATGTGTAGTTGCCGGTCTTGTCAACGGCACTGCTATCCATGCTTACGCCCTTGCTCTTCTCGGCAGCAAGCTGCTTAAGAAAGGGGTAGCAGAAGGCTTTCTGGAAGTCAAGCGAGGTGCGACAACTCCTGGCTTTGGCAGCAAAGGTCTCAAAGGGCATCTGTGGAAAGACAGTGCCTATCACTTCGCAAAAGTGCGGGTCAGCTATCAGCTCCTCAATCACTGCTGGCAGCTCCTCGGCTGTGTAAGGCCGGATATCACTGAATTTATCTGTCATATCATTAGGCGTTGAAAGAGTCTTCTATTATCTCTGCTATCACATCGCCGGGGTCACGGCCGGCTGCACGTATCTGCTGGGGAATGAAGCTGGTGGCCGTCATACCGGGGGTAGTGTTGACCTCCAGCATGTTGATGGTTTCCTTGCCCTTGGAGCCCGTGAGGATGTAGTCCACGCGGATAATTCCACGGCAGCCAAGGATGTCATAGATGGCCGAGGTCAGTTTGCTTACGCGGTCGGCAGTGGAGGGGTCTATACGTGCGGGGGTTATCTCATCCACCTTACCGTTGTACTTGGCATCATAGTCAAAAAACTCCTGAGTGGTAACCACCTCAGTTATCGGGAACACATAGCTGCCCTTCTTGGTCTTATAGCAGCCGCAGGTGATTTCCGTGCCGTCAATAAACGACTCTACCATCACGTCATTATCCTCAGCAAAGGCAACCTTGAGCGCCGGACGGAGCTCCTCTATCTTCTTCACCTTGGTTACGCCGAAGCTGCTGCCGTCGTCAGCGGGCTTGACAAAGCATGGCAGTCCAACCTTATCAATAATGTCTACATCACTCACGGCATGCTCCTGCCCCTTGCGGATGAGTATGCTCTCTGCCACTGTCACTCCGAAAGAGCGCAGGAAATTGTTAAGTGCAAACTTGTTGAAGGTCAGCGCCTCAATCAGCACGCCGCTGGTGGAGTAAGGCAGACGTATAAGGTCAAAGTATCCTTGCAATATGCCGTTCTCGCCAGGGGTGCCATGAATAGTGATATAGGCATAGTCAGGCTTGATCTTTGTACCGCCGCAGAGGAAGGAGAAATCATTACGGTCCACAGCTGTACGGGTGCCATCGGGCAAGACGGCTTCCCAGCGAAGGCCGCTAAGCTCAATTATGTAGCAATCATAAACGTCCTTGTCAATAAAAGAGTATATACCCTGAGCGCTGCGTAACGACACGTCATGCTCCGAGCTGTCGCCGCCGGCTACTATTGCTATTATCTTTTTCATCAATTCTAATATTAGATGTTATATTTGTTTGTATATCAATTCCTAATTCCTAATTTCTAATTGCCGCTTCGCTCTCGCAGCTCTTTTATGCCAGCCCGCGCCGTGGCGCGACCACTGGCGAGCTGCTCGCGATGCCTTCGGCATTCCTAACTCCTCTTGGCAAATTCTTCCCAAAGGTCGATGAGCTGTTGGAAGTCAGGCGCCCACGGCGAATCGAAGTGCATCTGCTCCTTCGTGACAGGATGCTCAAAGCCAAGCGTCTTAGCGTGGAGTGCCTGTCTGGGACACGCTTCGAAGCAGCGCTTGACAAATTGGGTATAGCTGCTCTCGCGTGTTCCTCTTAGAATCTGGTCGCCGCCATACCGTTCATCGTTGAATAGCGGGTGACCGATATGCTTCATGTGCGCTCTGATCTGATGGGTGCGTCCAGTCTCAAGGCGGCACTCCACCAGGGTAACGAAGCCATATCGACGCAGCACTCTCCAGTGTGTTACGGCATTCTTGCCCTGGTCAGAGTGTGGGTCGAAGACTGCCATCTTGAGCCTGTCCTTTGGATCGCGGCCGATATTGCCCTCTATACGGCCCGTCATCTCGTCGAAGTCACCCCACACCAGAGCATTGTACAGGCGCGATGTTGTCTTGTTGAAGAACTGCACTCCCAGCTTAGTCTTGGCAACAGCCGTCTTGGCAATTACCAGCAGTCCGCTGGTATCCTTATCTATGCGGTGCACCAGTCCCACCTCCGGGTCATTGGCGTCGAAATCGCTGTTATCCTTCAGATGCCAAGCCAGTGCATTAACCAAGGTACCGGTATAATTGCCGCATCCGGGATGCACCACCAGACCCGCAGGCTTATTCACCACAAGCAGGGCATCATCTTCATACACCACATCGAGCGGAATATCCTCCGGCTCAATGGTCGTCTCATAGCGCGGGCGGTCGAGCATCACGCTCACTATGTCGAGAGGCTTAACCTTATAGTTACTTTTTACAGGCTTGCCGTTGACATGGATGAAGCCCGCCTCTGCTGCCTTCTGTATGCGGTTACGTGAGACGTCCTGCAAGTGCTCTATCAGAAACTTGTCAACCCTTAGCAGGCTCTGTCCTTTGTCGGCCACCACCCGGAAGTGTTCAAAGAGCTCAGAAACCTCGGAGTTTTCAGAATTATCAAGAATGTCAAGACTTTCAGAGAGATTGGAACATCCACACCTCTCCGACTCTACCGTGCCTTCAAGCAATATGTCCTGTGCCTGTCCTGTCATCTTCCTAACTCCTCACTCCTAACTCCTAACTCTTAATTCCTAACTCCTAAAATATCTCAAGTATATCTCCAGCAATGGCACCGATTGTGTCGCCGTAAGTTTCATCAAACTCCAGTTCGTCCATCATATAGTGACCGTTGCCAACCACCAGGCGTATGGGCTCATTGATGTCAATTCGGGTACCCACCGACACATTGCAGCCCTTATACCTCACAGAGTAAACCCAATCCTTCTCGCCGTCAATATACTCCGGCTCGCCGAGTGTGAAGCCCATGGAGCGAAGCTTGGCGGTTGCCTCGCGGTAGGACATGTTGTCCGCCACATCAGGCAGCACCAGCGTGGGAGCATGGTCAGAGTTGACGGTCAGGCCGATGGTTCGTCCTATCTTTACCTTGTTGCCGGCATTGATAGTCTGTCCGCACACCAGACCGGGAGCAATGTCGCGATTGTAGATGGAGTCACGAATCTCGCCATAAAGCTCCAGGGCATCCAGTCGCTCCATGGCCTGCCTGACGGTAAGGCCATTCAGGTTGGGCACTGCCACCTCCTTGCCGTGGCGGGTATAGAGAATGCTGGCCCAATATGCGCAAGCAATGAAGACAGCCAAGACTATCATCATTGCCAGCACATTCTTCCACAGCGGATACTTTTTCTTATTAGTCTTCGCAGACTTACCGTCCTTAGTCTCCTTTGCAGAGACAGGAGCGGATTCAGTGCCGAGAAATTCCTTGTCTTTGTCTGCTGACATAAGCAAAAACAGATTTATGTTGCGAAGTTAATACAAAACGACCATTAGACAAAGACAAAAGGTCGGAAATTTCTATTCTCTCACTCAATATCACAATATTAGGTAGTAATATACAATATGGTAATACATCTGTTGCCACCAAACCAACAAATAGCGTACCTGCAAATATTTATAACAAAATATTGCTGTCCGGTAAAAGTTACTTTCATACGCCCTCCCCCCTTCGGGGTACTCCCTCGCTCCGCGAGGCTTCCTTATCTATTTTCCCCAAAGGGGCCCGCTTAGAGGGAGAGCTGACACGCCATTCTTCTGTTAGCAGGCGTAAAATGTCAAGGAGACGGCTCCCCCTCTAAGCGGGGTCCCCTCTGGGGAAATAGAAATGAATTTCCTCGCGGAGCGAGGGGGTGGCTGCGGAGCTTGCGACGCAGACGGGGGCGTATGAAAGTAACTATGACCGACGGGGGCGTATGAGAGTAACTTCAGTTGACAGCGAGGCAAATGAAATAATCATAACACAAGCAACGTATACAAGAAGTAAGCCCTACTCCTTTATATGAACTGAAAAATTAGACAGCAAGCGTCTTAAAGACGTTGGTAACTACTTTTACCGGACAGCATTAATAAAACATCCCGATGCGATAAACATTTCTCGCATCGGGATTACACTATCTCAGTACAGTCTCAAGAGTAATGGTCTTACCTGTATGATCTATGACGAAAATCTGCATCGCCCGTACAGTTGCAGTTGTGAGCAGCATCATGAGCAGCGTCATAGCTGCCCGCGCAAGGATTGAGTTGACAGTTTTCTTTTTCATAACTATACCTTATTTATCTAACTACTTCGGTAAACTCCGGCTTGGCATCCGGCGCCAAGCTGCGACTGCAGTTCCTCTGCCACAGCCTTGGTGGTTATGGAAAACTAGGTGGAGCTTGATTAAATTGGCAAATACCCGATTCAGGAGAAGACAAGCATGAAGAACATCAAAATCAGTAGTATGAATAGGATAGTACGTATCATAATGTATGTGGACTCTTAGTTCGTGTGTCTGATGAGATTGTCTATGTGCCCGTCTCCGAGTAGTAGAGCACCAGTATTTTCTGAGCAGTGGCAGCGGTGACAATTGTCATCGCTGCCACTGATAGTAATAGCTTTTTCATAAAATTACAGCTGGCTGTCGCTCATCTGGAAGGTGTTGCCGCGTCTCATGTCGCCGGTGCTGAGACCCAGCTTAAGCCATTTCATGCGCTGTGCAGAGGTGCCGTGGGTGAAAGTCTCGGGCTGCGAGTAGCCCTGCGCTTTCTCCTGCAGGTAGTTGTCGCCAATCACCTCGGCGCAACGTATGGCCTCCTCCAGGTCACCGTCCTCCAGCGAGCCGAACATCTTATTGTCGTGGTGAGCCCAGACGCCGGCATAGAAGTCGGCCAGCAGCTCCAGGCGCACGCTGACGCGGTTGGCATCAGTCTTGTTCATCTTGCTCATCTGCTGGTGGGCCTGCCCGAGGGTGCCGAGCAGGTACTCCACATGGTGGCCCACTTCGTGGGCTATCACATAGGCATAGGCAAAGTCACCGTCAGCACCCAGCTGCCGCTTCATCGAGGTGAAGAACGAGAGGTCGATATACAGGCACTGGTCGCCCGAGCAATAGAAGGGGCCCATGCTCGACATGCCGTTGCCGCAGCGTGTCTGCACGCTGCCGGTGTAGAGCACCATCTTGGGCGGTGTGTAGGTCTTGCCCATCTGCTTAAACACCTCTGTCCATACATCCTCCGTTCCGGCCAGGATCTGGCGGGAGAATTTGGCCAGCTCCTGCTCCTCGGGAGTGAACTCACGCTGGGGAGTAGTCTGCTCCTGTGCTCCGCTGGTGAGGCTGCCCAGGTCAACCGAAGAGATAAGGCTGCCCAGATCGCCGCCGCTCAGCAGCATCATAACCACGGCAATCAGTATGCCGCCCAGTCCGCCGATGCCGGCCTTTTGCATGCCGCTCATGCCACGGCGGTCATCCACATTTGAGCTTTCGCGTCGTCCGTTAAGTTTCATGGTTTAAATAAAATAAACGAAAGAAATTTTCATTCCCTGCCGTCAGGCAGAGATGCAAATTTCTTTCAGTATGGTTTTTTACTTTGCGCGGTTAACGTAGGAGCCGTCGCGAGTGTCCACCTCGATGAGCTCGCCCTCATTGATAAACAGAGGTACGCGCACGGTGGCACCGGTCTCCACGGTAGCGGGCTTAGTGGCGTTGGTGGCAGTGTTGCCCTTCTCGCCAGGCTCGGTGTAGGTAATCTTCAGCACGGTCTTCACCGGCATCTCGGCATAGAGAATCGTCTCGGTGTCAGCATCGCTAACCACGTCAACGATGTCAGACTCCTTCATATAGTCCACACCGGTAATCATGTCGCGGGCAATCACCACGTCGTCCCATGTCTCCTGGTTGAGGAAGTGCAGCTCCTCGCCCTCGGCATAGCTGAACTGGAAGGGGCGGCGCTCCACGCGCACATCCTCCAGAGCCTCACCGATATTGAAGCGGCGCTCCAGCACATTGCCGCTGACCACGTCCTTCAGGGTGGTGCGCATGATAGTGTTACCTTTTCCCGGCTTAACATGCAGGAAGTCGATGCAGAAGTACAGCTTGCCATCCAGGCGGATGCAGGTACCTTTCTTAATGTCCTGTGACTTATTAAAAATGTTCAAGAGTTGTTGGTCTGGAAGTAGACTCGTTATTGGCGCGAAGTTACAAAAAATATCTTACAACACCCCCGATTGGCAGCCAAAAACAGCATCTTTCTACAAAAAAATCACATAGCGCCACATTTTTTGCCTTTCAATAACGGCCATTAACAAAAAAATGCTTAACTTCGCAGCCGCAATTCGAGCAAACAACTGAAAAAAGACATACAAAGATGAAAAGAACATTCCAGCCCCACAACAGAAAGCGCAACAATAAGCACGGCTTCCGCCAGCGCATGTCCACCAAGAACGGTCGCCGCGTGCTTGCCATGCGCCGCGCCAAAGGTCGCAAGAAGCTCTCCGTTTCCAACGAGGTACACGGAAAGAAGTAAGCAGCCACATATTGCAGCTGCATATAGCGGGCAGGCTTTCCCACAGCAGAGAGCCTGCCCGCTGTAATATTTCAGCATAATATTCAGCAAAAATCATCTGCCGTCAACAATTTATGCTGAACCCGCCGAAGCAAAAAATCTAATCACGCCGAAACGAAATCTAATCGCGCCGAAGTCAAATCTAATCGCGCCGAAACTATACGGCTCTGCGCGATTAGATTTTTTCTTCTCGCAATGAAAAATCATGTCCTCGCAACAATATCTTCTGCCCTCGCGATTATTTTCTCTTAGGTCCGCTACACGAAACAATATAACAATGTTCGCGCACGCAAGAGCGAGTTTTTCTCTCTGTGGCAGGGGCTGCCCGAATTTTTAACGTGCTGTTCGGCAAGTTGGCATAGTTCTTGCATTATGGGGGGAAAGGTTGATTAAAAATATAAAACACACACCATTCTATCTAAACGAAATGAACAAACTTTATTCCGCTGAATTCAAGCGTGTGCTGATTAATAGCCGCGCCGAGGCCATGCGCACCGGCGATAAGCTCATCAGAGCTGAGCACTTCATACTGGGAATGCTGCGTGAGCCCAACAATGACTCCTACGAGATACTGTGCCGCCACTTCAAGGACGTGGAGGCCCTGCGTGTGCTGATGCACAACAAGATAAAGACCTACGACAAGATGGAGATGCTGCCCTTCGATATGCCCAACGGCGCCATCTCCCTTGACTCCGTGGCTGGAGCTGCCCTGCAGAACAGCATGACGGAGGCATCGGTGGTAAACTGCAACAAGGTAATGTCCACCCACCTGCTGCTCGCCCTGCTGAGGGGACGCAGCACCTTCGTGGCCAAGACCCTGGCCGAGGCCGGCCTTAACTACGACCAGCTGCGCGACCATCTGCGCGAGCTGTATCATGTGGATGACGCTGCCGAGGATGACAGCACCTCCAACCAAGATGCTCCCGACAGCTGGAGCTCCAACGAGCTGCGCTTTGAGAACACGTCGCACACTGCCGACGACTACGAGGCTGACAATGGCAACGAAGAGGACGACGAAGAGGATGACCTCTCCTATGCCGAGGAGTATGCCACCGCCAATGGCAAGAAGGCCAAGGGCAAGGCTGGCAAGAAGCCCCTGCAGTTTCTCACCAAGTTTGGCACCGACTTCACGGCCCTCGCCCTCAAGGGCAAGCTGGACCCCGTGGTAGGACGCAAGAACGAAATAGAGCGCGTGGCCCAGATACTGTGCCGCCGCAAGAAGAACAACCCCGTGCTCATCGGCGAGGCCGGAGTGGGTAAGACTGCCATCGTGGAGGGTCTGGCCCAGCGCATAGTGAAGAACGAGGTGCCCGTCACGCTGCTCGACAAGCGCCTCATAGCCCTCGACATGCCCGGCGTAGTGGCCGGCACCAAGTACCGCGGCCAGTTTGAGGAACGCATGCAGGGCATCATGAAGGAGCTGAAGGAGCACCCCGAGGTTATACTCTTCATCGACGAGATCCACACCATTGTGGGCGCAGGCTCGGCAGCCGGCACCATGGATGCCGCCAACATACTCAAGCCCGCCCTGTCGAGGGGACAGCTGCAGTGCATCGGCGCCACCACGGTGGACGAGTACCGTAAGACTATCGAGAAAGACGGCGCACTGGAGCGCCGGTTCCAGAAGGTGATGATCAACCCCACAAGCATGGAGGACACCCTGGAGATTCTCAACAATATCAAGGACAACTACGAGGCCCACCACAACGTGAAATACTCCGACAAGGCACTGGAAGCCTGCGTCAAGCTGACGGAGCGCTACATCTCCGACCGCAAGCTGCCCGACAAGGCCATTGACGCCCTCGACGAGGCAGGCTCGCGCAAGCACCTCTTCGACGTGGAGATGCCCGCCGAGCTCAAGGAGATGGAGAAAGAGATAGACCAACTCCATACCGAGCAGATGCTCATGGCCGAGCAGAAGAAATTCAGCGAAGCCACCAAGCTGCGCCAGCAGATGAGTCTGCTCAAGGGCACCTTCACGCAGAAGAAGACCGAGTGGCTGCTCAGCCTCAAGGAAAACCCCTCAGAGGTGGACGAGAAGGACGTGGAGCAGGTGGTGAGCATCATGAGCGGAGTGCCCGTTCACAAGATGGCGCAAGCCGAGAACATCAAGCTGCGCGAGCTCAAGACCGACCTGTCGCATACCATCATTGCACAGGACAAAGCCATAGAGAAACTCATCAAGGCTATCACCCGCAACCGCATAGGACTGCGCGACCCCAACAAGCCCATAGGCACATTCATGTTCCTCGGCCCAACGGGCGTGGGCAAGACATTCCTGGCCAAAAAGCTTGCTGAATATATGTTCGGCACCGAGGAGGCCCTCATCCGCATCGACATGAGTGAATATATGGAGAAGTTCACCACCAGCCGACTGGTGGGCGCTCCTCCGGGATACGTGGGCTATGAGGAAGGCGGCCAACTGACGGAGAAAGTCAGGCGCCGCCCCTACTCCATCGTGCTGCTCGACGAGATAGAAAAGGCCAACAAGGATGTTTTCAACCTGCTGCTGCAAGTGATGGACGAAGGCCGCCTTACCGACAGCAACGGAGTGACCGTGGACTTCCGCAACACGATAATCATACTCACCTCCAACGTAGGATCACGCAACCTGCAGGACTTCGGCAACGCCATAGGCTTCAGCTCACAGAGCGCCGAGGACATGAAGGCCTACGCCGAGCGCATCATCATGAAGGAACTCAACAAGCAGTTTGCCCCCGAGTTCATCAACCGCATCGACGACATCATACTCTTCGACCAGTTGAACCGCGAAGCCATTGGCAAGATTATCGACAATGAGCTCGGCATGCTCAACCTGCGGCTCGCAGCCCTGGGCTACACTCTAGAGATAGACAAGAAGGCCAAGGAATTCCTCATCGACAAGTCTTACGACAAGAAGTATGGCGCCCGTCCGCTAAAGCGAGCCATCCAGACCTATGTGGAGGACGGCATAAGCGACTACATCCTTGATGAAAACACAGCCAAGAGTTCCGACGGCATAATCCACATCACCCACAAAGCCAAGAAGGAAGAACTGGTGTTTGAGTAGCAGCTCAACACATGAGGTGCGTGAAAGAGAATGTGAAAGTGAATGTGAAAAGTTGGAGTGAACGTTTCGATTAAGCCATAGACAGAAAGTTTGCTTTATGTTATGGCGGAGAAACGCGGTTGCAAAGTAACCAATGTATTATTTAATGTTAACAAATTGCATTCACTCCCGCTAATCACATTCACTTTCACTTTTTTTCGCTAACTTCGCAGCATGAAACAGGCAGAAAGCTTACTGACCACTGACGCTGCGGCCAAGTCGCTGCTGATGCCCCGCGACCCGGAAGGCCATAAGGGCACCTTCGGCCACGGACTGCTAGTGGCCGGCAGTGAAGGCATGGCTGGAGCTGCCATACTCAGCGCACGGGCAGCCCTGCGCAGCGGCATGGGCAAGCTCTCTGTGTGCAGCGCCGGGATCAATATGCCAATACTGCAAGTGGCGGTGCCTGAGGCCGTGGTGCTTACCAAGGTGCCTGTCAGCATTGTAGAATACGATGCCGTAGCCATTGGCCCGGGACTCGGTCAGGGAAAGCACTGCGTGACTATGATGCAGGATGTGCTTAAGGCGCAGCCCGGCAGGCTGGTGATGGATGCCGACGCCCTGAACTTCATTGCCGGACGCGACGACTGGCCCACGCTTCCACCCAAAGGCACAATACTCACACCTCACCTCGGCGAGTGGCGCCGACTGGCCGCCTCCATAGGGCTGAAGGACGTGGAGCCCGTAGAAGCTGCCAGCGAGTGCGCAGTACGACACTCCCTATACATAATAATAAAGGGACACCGCACCACCGTATGCACTCCGCAAGGCACACGCTTCGTCAACACCACCGGCAATAGCGGAATGGCCACCGCCGGAAGCGGCGATGTGCTTACGGGCATCATCCTGTCGCTGCTCGCCCAAGGCTACGGACCCGAGCAGGCCTGCCGCCTGGGAGTATGGCTCCATGGAAAGGCAGGCGACATAGCCGCCGGGCAACTTACGCCATGGGCCATGACGGCCTCCGACATCACCGCCCACCTGCCACAGGCGTTTAAAACACTGAACACGGAACATTAAACATTATATGAAAAAGGTATTCGTTTCTTTCATTCTTTCATTCTTGCTCCCTTCCCTATGGGAGGGGCTGGGGGTAGGCTCTCTTTATGCACAGACCACGGTCTTGTCTTACCGCCCAGGAGTAACCACCGACGGGGTGGTTTACTACCTACCGCAAACGGCGCTCAAGATAGCTGTGACAGCCACTCGCACTACTGTCCACCCTGGCGATTTTCACAACTATGCCCAGCGCATGCTGCGACTCAACGATGCCGCACAGAAGGAGCAGACACAGTGGAAGATTGACAAGGTTCAGATGGTGGCATGCGGAGAACCCGACACCGCCAAGGCCCACATAGTGATGCTCAAGAAGAACACCTCTGCCCCACTATGCTCGCTCACTGAAGACGGCATCCTGCTCTCCATCAACGCCCAGTCCGAGCAACCCAAGGAAGCAGCGTTGGAACTGCTCAACTCGTCCACCACAGGCAAGGTCAACAGCCGCGACTTCTTCAACGAGGAAATACTCTCCGCCGGCAGCGAACTGAAGATGGCTGAGCTGACCGCCGCCGAGATCTACAACATCCGCGAGAGCCGCAGCGAACTGACCAAGGGCGAGGCCGACTATATGCCCAAAGATGGCGAACAGCTAAAACTGATGCTGCAGAAACTCGATGAACAGGAGCACGCACTGATGCAGCTCTTCAAGGGCTATGCCGACACCGAGACAAAGACATGGGTGCTCACTTATGTCCCCTCTATCGCGAAGGACAAAGAGGTGATCGCCCGATTCTCAGACCAGCACGGACTGGTGGACAAGGACAACCTCAGCGGAGAGCCCATTTACATCACCGTGCTCAATAAGAAGACCGTGGCAGAAGGCAAGACAGAGATTACCGACAAGCGCCTCATTGACCGCGTAGTCTACTACAACGTACCCTCCCAGGCAGAGATGGAAATCAGCTTCATGGGCACCGCACTCATTAAAAGCCAGATGCCCATTGCTCAATTCGGCCACGAAGAATATCTGACCGACGACCTGTTCAACCGCAGAGCAACATGCCATATCTGGTTTAGTCCCGTCACGGGAAACATACAGAAAATTGAAGACACCTCGGTGGGAAAGTGAAATCATTCCACAATTTGGCAAATTACCATTTCACAATCTGGCAACCCGTCGGGCTGGAATTTCTGATAACTAAGCAATTGAGAATTAAGCATTGAAAAGCCAAACAATCATACTCGCACTTATAATGCTGCTGATGAACATCAGCGGCTCTTCTGCCGTGCGCAAGGAATATAAGAATCTAAAAGGATACATCAAAACTTCCAACTATGCCAAGGGACGCGAGCAGATAGCCAAGTGTCTGGCCGACACAACCATCAACACCGACCCTAAGCTATATGACCTGGCCATAGCCCTCGAGACCAAGGCCAACGATGCCGAGAACATGAAGCTCTACCTCAACCAGAAATACGACACCGCGGCATTCTTCAATACGGGCAGCAAGATAGTGGAATACGCCCTGAAACGCGACAGCCTGATGATGGCTGCCGACTCATCCGCCGCAATAGCCAAGCGCAAGAAGATTGTGGATGAACTCATGCCCTACTATCAAAACCTATACAACGGCGGAGTATTCTTCATCAAAAACAAGCAATGGGCAGCAGCCGACCGCATGTTCTCAATGTATATCATCAATACTGACGCCCCGATGCTGCAAGGCAGCACCACTGCCACCACAGCCAAGATGGCACGCGCAGCCTTCTGGAGCATGGCGGCATGCTATGAGAGCAAGCAGTACAAGAGCGTGTTCAAACACCACGAGCTGGCCGAGGCAGACACCGCCAACATCAACTACGTGCTGCAATACGAAGCCCTGTCGTATGAGCAACTGCACGACACGGCCCAATACGTGGCCAAGCTGAAGGAGGGAATACTCAAGAGTCAAGCGGGAGCCGAAGGAATGTCGGAATTCTTCTTCTCGCGCCTGACCGACTACTATAACTCCGTACACGACTACAAGGCAGCCTACCAGCTCAACGACAGCCTGCTGCGCACCGACTCCACCTCCACCCTCTACCTCTATGCGCAGACCATCGTCCTTTTCAACATGAAGGCCTACGATCAGTGCATCGCCAACACCAATCGTCCGCTGAGCATAGACCCCGACAACATCGAGGGCAACTACTACCTGGGCCTCTGCTGGTATA
>CADAZW010000055.1 GCA_902792555.1 uncultured Bacteroidales bacterium
CTCATTTTTTCGGTTTCTTGTTGAGTCGGTAGAGTACGTGTAGCATAGCGTACTGGGGAGTGACGTTGCTCCAGGTCTCTGTGCGGCCCTGGGCGTTGATGGTGCGGCGCACGTTGCTCAGGTTGCCCAGCAGGTCGAAGGCGTCGAGCATCACGGTGAGGCCTGCCTTGGCGAAGTGACGCGAGAGGCGTGCGTTCCACACCAGCTCGTTGGTGTTCATTGAGTGGTCGTTGTAGCCGCGGCGTGAGTACATCGTCATGTCGGTGGAGAACTGGAAACCGAGAGGAATCTGGAACACTCCGCCCACGCCGTAGTCGAAGTCGGCGACGTTGATGGTGCTGAAGTTCTCACGCCCTGACGTGGAGTGCTGCCAGTGGAGGTCTGCCTTGACGTTGAGGCTGGCCTTGGCGGAGAAGCGGGCGTTGAGCTTGAGTGTCTCGTTGATATTGGTGGTGTGCACCTCGCTGCGGAGCTGCTCTATGAGATCGACGCTGTTGGTGTAGGTGGCATCAGTGTTGGTGGAGTAGGTGAACTTGCCGTCCTTGTCGAAGCGCGCGGAGTAGTTGAGCTGGCCCGTGATGTCCCAGTTGCCGTTGATATTGTCGGGCGTGACGGTGCGCACACCTGTCTGCGTGTCGTAGGTATAGCCCATGGCGAGGCGGTGCCTGTAAATATTGGAGGCGACGCGCCCATTCAGTTGTTTCTGCTTCTGCATGTTGCGCCTGAAATTAAGACTTATATTGTGGGTGCGCGTGTTGCGGAGGTTAGAGTTACCGAGCATGATGTTGAGCGGGTTGCTGTCATCGCGGAAATCTACGAGGTAGGTCATATTGGGAGCGTGTACACCATTGGAATAACTCAAGGATATTTGCCATGGTGCTGGCCATTCGCTACTTCTACCCGGCCAGAATCGCAAAGATATTGAGGGTTCAAATACGGCAAAGCTTCTGTGCAATAGTGTGTCAAGATTGCCACGCTGATAATCGAGATTATTTTTCTCAAACCTAAATTCAGGGAAGAAATTAAGTTGCATTGCCACTTTCGGATCACTGTTGCCCCTATTGGTTATGAGACGTATCTGCCACCTCAGGTTATGAATATAATCATCTTGCCTTTGCCTATAACTGTTGCCGTTGTCCAGGGTCTGCAACATTTCATCTACGGAAGGCAATTCGCCCAATTCATGTGTTGTCTGCTCGCCCCATGCATCAAGTTTGTTGAGTAGATAGAGCGAGCGGTTCTGTGTCTGTCGCTTGTAGGTGTAGGTGTAAATAGGTGTTATATCTGCCATATTATTAAAGCAAGGCAGATTGGCAGTACTGATAGTAATGGCATTCTTAAAGCCTGTATTGTCATTCAGAGTGTATCTGTTGCGGAAGTCTGTATTGTTGTCCTGTAGGTACTGCAGTTTGTAGTGGTCGAAATGCTTGTTTTCCGAATCTGTGTAATCAACCGTACCACTAAAACTAAGCTGAAGGTAGGTGTTATGCTGTATTCCCAATCCGAAACCCCAGTCAGTTCCTACATTAAATCTATGTCCGTTGCCCTCCGTGCTGTTTACGACTCTGTTAAGGCCGTAGGTGCGTAGCAGTTGTCCGGCATTGGGTGCGGTTATGCTGTCGCGCCACGCCTTGCCGTAAGAAGCATATATATCGCGGTTTGCTGTGGCAGAACCTGCGTCAGAATTGTTGGCAAATCTGTTATAGTCCAGATAGGGACTTAGTTCCATATACCATATTTCTAATGCGCCCAGATAATTTTTGCTAATCTTATATATTTCATGATTTGTATTAAAAGAGGTATTGTGATAGTTATTATTGCTGAAGATGCGCCTGAAAGTATTACCCGAAGAAAGGAAATTCTCGCTGTTGGTATAGCTGCGACTCTTACTATCATCATGAGACATTTTTATATTGCCCTTATAACGCACGTTAGTATTGGTATATTGATATTTGGTTCCTCCTTCATAATGCGTGTTGACTCCCGTAGCCTGCATGAGCGGTGACCAGTCGCCTTGATTGCCTGGCTCACGGTTGTCGCTGAGATTGTTGGCGTTGGCAAAGAAAGTAAGGCTGGAATTGGGAGTGAAGCGCAGTCCGAACAATCGGGCGAGGAAACGGTGGTCAGTACCGACACCTGCCTCGGCATTGCCGATGAGGCCTATGCTGTACTCTTTCTTCAAGCGCACGTCCATGGCGAGGATTTTTGTCACCGTGTCGCCCATAAGTTCACTCATAAAATCTCTCTTTTCAAATACTTTTATGTTTTTCACCATGTAGGAAGGCAGGTTGTCAAGCATCAGTTTGCGGTCGCTGTCAAGGAAGTCACGACCATTGAGTAACAATTCATCCACTCGGCGACCATTGACGGTAATCTCGCCACCTTCTTTCAGTTCCACGCCCGGCAATTGCTTGATAAGAGCATCAAGCATCGAACCTTCCGCAAGTTCAAAGGCATCAGCATTATATACTATTGTGTCTCCCTTATAGTAAAACTTTATGCGGCTGGCTTTTACCACTGCTTCGCCCAACTGAACGTCATTATTGCGCTTTTTCCTGGCTTTGCGAAGATACCAAGGCTTGTCAAGAGTTATGTCGCTTTCGTTCTTTTTTAGTTTCGGAATACTCCATGTAAAATACGCTGTTTCGTAGCCATCAGCTTCACATTTGATAATATATTCCCCCGGTTTAGTAATCGTAAAAATTATAAACGAACGAGGGAAACCAGAATAATCACCTGACACTAATCGCACTTTGATTGTGTCACCACCGTCCTGTGTTGGCGTAACAGTTACTTTGGCGTTATACACAGGTTGTTGGGTAACTTCATCTACGAGGTAACCCCAGACTTTAGTTTTGTATTCTTTTTCATGCTTTACTTGCGCAAGGGATGCGCAGAGCAAGCACTGTGCGGCGAGCACAGCGATAATAATTCGTGTAATCATATCTGTATTAGTGATTTATTGTGTCAATGGTCGGCCAGTCGATAGGGATGGCTACGTCGCTGTCAGGAGTCGTTTCTGCATGGAGAATAAAGACGCGTCCGTCGTCCATACGCCGCATGCAGAAGACATCGCCCTCCCAATTTTCACCGAAGATTATGTTTATCTTGTTGCGCTCCTTATTATAGTAGTAGATTTGGTCGGTGGCACAGTTGACAGACTCAATGGCATCGCTCATGCGGGCATATACCTTGCTCGCAACCTTTGCAGGAATCTCCAGCCGCATGCCACGGCAATGGGTCTTTCTCTTTTCTTCATATTGAAACTGCCACCTACCGATGTAGTTGCCGTCCGTGATGTCGTAGCGCACGGGGACACTCTTGGTTAATGTGTCGGCAGCAATTTCGCTGAACAGTGCTTTCAACGAGGCAGCATCGTAGGTCTTGCCATCAGTCTTAGGCTTATGGTCAGGCTTTCCTTGACGTCGGAAAGAGAAATGAAATTTGTTGTCATAAATGTCAAGAGTTGCCGCACACTCGATATCGGCATTGAAACTGTGATTAAATACGTTTAGCTTTGACGAGTTTGGCTCAGGATGGGTGGTGCCGTTGTAAGCCAGGGTGTAGAATATGCTGTC
Organism: uncultured Bacteroidales bacterium; assembly: GCA_902792555.1. Lineage (GTDB taxonomy): Bacteria > Bacteroidota > Bacteroidia > Bacteroidales > Bacteroidaceae > UBA6382. The sequence continues at coordinate 3,579 of CADAZW010000055.1, forward strand.
GCTATTGTCCTTGTGTTTGCGATAGCGGTCGCTCTCGGTGGCGAAACGGTACTCGTATTCAAAGGCAGCGACAAGGCTGTCGAGTAGCCCTTCGGGCAAATTGCCGACAGGGGTTATGTTGATAAAAAAGCCATAACTTTTGCCGTCGTTAAAGAGAGGTCTGCAATCGACTATTTCTCTGAAATCAATGTTGTCGCACGCGAGGAGTTGCGGCAGCAGTCGCTCGATGGCGCCCTGTGAATGGGCTGCGACGGTAAGCAGCAGAAGTAGGACCGCTGTAGTTATACGATGTTTCATGATTTGTCAGTTTTTTCGTTATTGGAAGATGAAAACGGAGTTTCAAACTGTTCGCTTATGCGGCTGCGCATGTTGTCGCGATTGGCGGCAACATAATCAATTCGAGAGCGGAAGGGCTGTGCTTCAACAGCAGGCTCCTCTTCTGCTACGGGAGCGAGCTCAGGCTCTGCGTGAGCAACTTTCTGAGTGGCTGGCTCGGAATGGCGGGGAGCCTTTCTCTCTGCTTTGTGGGGAATAGCGACAGGAGCAGGCTCTTCAGAAGTCTCAGGTTGTGCGGCCTTGGGGCTTTGGTTAGCAACCTCGGGCTGCACCTGGGCAATGACGGCGTTGTGCTGCGGCTCGGAGGCAGGGAGCAGCATCAGCAGCAGTGCCACTGTGGCAGCCGCTGCTATGGACGGCCAAATGATGAGACGGCGCATCTTGCGTTGACGCTTCTTACGATTGAGGGCTGCGAAGAGCTTGTCATTGAAATCGTCAGACAGCGGCGGCATAGCTGCGAAATGGCGGCGCAGGGCCTCACGGATGTCGGTATCGCTGAATTTTTCTTGCATAATGAGAGTTAGGCGTTAATAGTTAGGAGTGTATATAGTTTTTCCCTTATGCGTCGCAGACGGTGGCTGACGGCATTGGCCGTAGCGCCGATGATAGAGGCAATTTCTGCCAGGGAGCAGTCCTGATAGTAGTAGAGGGTTATAAGCAACCTGTCATGGACAGGCAGCAGCTCCAGCGCCTGCTCCAATGCCTGGATGCGTTCCTCGCGTCCGGTTGACAGCTCATCGGCCAGTTGCTCATCGCTGATGGACGGGACGGCAGTGTCAGTGTCATCAAACGAGAGGATTACGGGCCGCTGCTGGCGCACAAAGGAGACGGCTTTGCGGTAGGCTATGGTGTAGATCCATGTGGCGAGGGTACCGCGGCTGGGCTTGTAGCTGTCTATGGTGGAGAGCACGGTAATCAGGGCTTCCTGCGTAAGGTCCTCCACATCCTTGATGTTGCCTACTACGCTGGCTATCACGCTCTGTACACGCTGCTGGTAGGCAGCCAGCAGGAGGCGCTGCCCCTGCGGCGGATTTGCATCGATTGTTTGGAGTATCTCTTTGTCTGTGCACATATATTAGCGTAGTGTAGGCCCTACATTTATATATACGCGAGTAATATGGCAAAATGGCCGTGTAAAACAGTTAAAAATAGTTAAGAATCTTAATGAGTAGAGATTTGTCGAATGTTATCACATATCTTCGTTTTTCACCCATTAACCTGCGTAGAACAGATTGCAGCCTTCCCCTTCATAAAAAGATGTAAGAATATATTTTCAATTAAATTGATGCCCTAATAATAGAGAAGGAGGCCGGCAAGGGCACATAGCAGTATCATGCGAATGGGGCTTACCTTAAAAAACTGGGTTCCGACAAAGGCGGCAACGAAAAGGAAGATGCTGATGCCAAACTGCCACATATCCTCGGTGGGCGAGCCGAAATTGTCCTTGGTCATTAGCACCAGGACGGCAGCCAGAAGCAGTCCCACAACGGTGGGACGCAGGGCTGCAAAGACGGTCTTGACGGCTGGGTGCTCCCAGTAGCGGCGCAGCACACTAAGCACGAGCAGCACCATCAGGAATGACGGCAGCACCACAGCCACGGTGGCCACAAGGCTACCCACCACGCCCATGGCGGCAGAATAGCCCTCGTTGACAACGGAGACATAGCCGGCGTAGGTGGCGGAGTTGATGCCGATGGGGCCCGGCGTGGACTGGCTGATGGCCACGATGTCAGCAAACTGAGAGGTGGTAAGCCAGTGGTGGGAGGTAACGACCTCGCCCTGTATCATGGAGAGCATGGCATAGCCGCCGCCAAAGCCGAAGAGGCCTATCTTGAAAAAAGTCCAAAAGAGTTCGAGGAAAAGCACGGACGATTATTAGGTTTGAGGTTTGAGATTTGAGGTTTAACCAAGTCCGGAATTGGGCACTGAAAGAAATTACCAGAAATTATTCAAAAATTTATGCCCAACGGCTTGCTAAATTGCAAATTGAAATTTGTCAAATTGTGAAATTAAAATGACTTTGCGACTTTGAGGCTTTGCGACTAACTAAAAAATATATCAATTATCAATTGTTATTGGTTAACGGTTATTGCAGAAACTTGCCGTAGGCAAAGGCGCCCAGGGCCACGGCAATGATAATATAGACGGGAGAGATACCAAGCAGGGCGATGAGCAGGGCAATAGCGATGGGGAACCACGCGTTGGTCCACGTGATATGGGCGGACTTACCAAGTTTGATGCAGGGTACAGCGATAAGAGCCACCACGGCAGGGCGCACCCCGCGGAAGATGGCCTCCACCACCCTGTTGTCGGCAAAGGCGCTGAAGAACATTGCCACGAGCAGGATGATAACGAAGCTGGGCAGCACAACGCCGGCCGCCAAGGCTAAAGAGCCGCGCAAACCGCGAAGGCGATGACCTATATAGATACTGAAATTGACGGCGAAGACTCCGGGCAAGGCCTGTGAGAGGGACATAAGGTCAAGAAACTCCTCACGCTTCAGCCACTGGCGACGCTCCACCACCTCACGCTCGATGAGTGGTATCATAGCATAGCCGCCACCGATGGTGAAAAGGCCTATCTTAAGAAAGGTGAGAAAGCCCTGGAGGTAGAAATTCATTTCGCCAAATCAGTTACTGTTTTTTCTCTGTCTGACTGTCGGCAGGCTCTTCTTCCTTCCTGGGCTGGGCAGGCATATTTTCTGTCTTCTTGGCTGCATCGGAGTCGAGGTTGCCCTCCTTGTCAAGGAGGCCATAGGTGGTCTTGAGGACAGAGAACTCGGTGCGGCGGTTGAGGGCATTGCAGGAATCCTGCTGCTCAGGAGTGAAAGTCTTAATATAGTCCACGGTGAGAGTGTCGCCTGCTTTGAGGAAAGGATAGCGCTCGGCAAACTTGGGAGTGATAACCTTGGGACGTGTCTTGCCGTAGCCTCTGGCCACCACGCGCCCCTTGTCGATGCCATGGGTGGTAAGATAGTTAACCACCGACTCGGCACGGGCCTGAGAGAGGCGCAGGTTGTACTCATCGGAACCGCGATAGTCGCAGTGAGAGGAGAGCTCGATGGCTATACTGGGATTCTGCTTAAGCAGGCCGACGAGACCCTCAAGGGCAGGAATGGACTGCGGCATGATGGTGGCCTTATCAAACTCATAGAAGACATTGCGCACAAGCACGGGGATATTGAGAGAAGGCAAGGGAAACTGGAGCACATACTGCTCAGACTCAAGGGCTGGCTCTACGATGAGTTCCTGCTTATAGTTCATATAGCCCTCGCAGGTGGCAAGAAAGAGGTAGCGCACTCCGGCCTTTATCTCGACCTCAAAAGAGCCGTCGAGCTGGAGCAGCACCTTGGTATTGGTACCGTCGTCACCCACCATATAGACTACGCCGGCAGGCAGTTCGTAGCCGTCCTGCTCATACACCCAGCCCTTAACAGTCTGCACTATTTCGGGACAGAAGAAACTGTAGATATTGTCCCAACCTCGGCGATTGGCGCGATTGGAGGTGAAGTAACCCTGATTGAGCTCGCCGTTGAAAGTCATGCCAAAGTCATCGCCGTTGGAATTGACAGGGAAAGGCATATGAAGTACATCCCAGTCATTGGTCAGCGAATCGTACTGCGCACGATAGATATCGAGGCCGCCCATGCCACCGCGGCCATTGGAAGAGAAGTAGAGGTCGCCGTTGGGACGGAAGGTGGGAAACATCTCGTCGCCTTCCGTGTTGATGTCAGAACCCAAATTCTCCAGGGGACCGAAACTGCCGCCTGTAATCTCTGCACGCCAGAGGTCGAGGCCACCCATGCCGCCGGGCATATCGGAAACGAAATACAGAAACGCTCCATTGGGCGACACTGCAGGATGGGCAAAGGATGAGAGGGTATCCTTGGCCAATTCACAGAGCTTAGCCTCACCCCAGGCAGCATCGCTACGCGAGGCGCTGTAGATCTCGGCCATGCGGGGATAGTTGGCATCCCATCGGCAGCGGGTGAAATACATTGTCTTACCGTCGGAGGAGAAGGCGGGTGTGCCCTCGTCATACTTGGAGTTGACGGTCTCGTCAACGGCCTCATAGCGCTTCCACTTGCCTTTGTCATCCTTCTGCATGAAGAAGATGTCGCCGCTCTTCATGCCGGTAACTCCGTTGACATCGTCACCGTTGCAGTCGCGGCGCGTGGAGGCAAAATAAATGTCGTCACCATTGAAGGCGGGCGAGAAATCGGCGTAGTTGGAATTGAAATTCTTGTCCATCTTCACCGTGTAGGCAGAGCCGCGCTCCTTGATGGCGGGAGCCTCGTCGCACGAACGAAGTCCCACCAAGGAGAGTTTATGGCCAGGATGCTTGTCGAGGAAGAGCTGATAGTCCTTGGCAGCCTGCTTGTACTCCTTGTTGTAACGCTCCATCTCTGCGAGATAGAAATAAGTAAGCGTGTCGGTGTACTTATAGCGCACGGCATTGCGATAGCCCGCCTGGGCCTTGGCGTAGTAGTTCATCTTGCGATTGGCCTCAGCCACCTTGTAGGCTATCATACCACGCCTCTCCTTGTCGGAGGGAGGTGTCTTGGAGTAAGCCTTGGCATACTGGAGTGATGCCTCGTAATACTCGCCTATAGCCCAGAACTGGTCGCCCTTCTTGAGATTCTTGTCAGAATTGCAGGACCCAAGCAGAACGACAGCCAGCACTGGCAAACACAGGCGTAATATATCTCTGATTTTGTTCATACTATTTAATAACTCAAAAAGGGCGCAATTATTGTTTGCGACCTTTCTTTGTTTTTACTTCCTCGGGCACAACAGTAACACGCCGGTTAGAAGCGTCGGCCTTAACCTGAGCCACTATGCTGCTGACCATTTCCTTTATTTCCTTCACAAAGGCAGCGGCATCGTAAGTCTTGCGTTCTATGTCGCGCAACTTCTTCTCCCATCGACCGGTGAGCTCGGCACTCTTGAGCAACTCCTCGTGGATGATATCGATAAGCTCGCAGCCGGTGGCGGTGGCATAGAGGCTCTTGCGTTCGAGGCGAATATAGCGGCGGCGGAAGAGGGTCTGGATGATAGCGGCACGGGTGGAGGGACGACCTATACCATTCTCCTTCATAGCGTCGCGCAGTTCCTCGTCGTCAACAGTCTTGCCGGCGGTCTCCATGGCGCGGAGAAGGGTGGCCTCAGTATAAGGCTTAGGCGGAGTGGTCATCTTCTTGGTAAGTTGGGGCTCATGGGGACCGCTCTCGCCTTTCTGAAAGTCAGGCAGCAAGTGCTCCTCGTCCTTGTCGGCACGCTCCTGGTCGTCATCATCATCGCCTGTCTTCTTATCCTTCTTATAGACAATGCGCCAGCCTTCCTCCACTATATGCTTACCCTGCACCTTGAAGGGCACATCAGCAGCCTCACCCTCCACGGTGGTAGTGTCGAAGACGCAATCATCATAAAAGACAGATATGAAGCGGCGGGCCACGAGGTCGAAGACGTTGCGCTCAGCATCGGTCAGGTTGTTGGCGGCAACACCGGTAGGGATGATAGCGTGATGATCGGTGACCTTGGAGGAGTCGAAGACCTTCTTGCTCTTCTTAAGCTTCTTGCCGCGTAGCGGAGTCATGAGGTCCATATAGAGACCAGAGATGCCATTGAGAACCTGCGGGCACTTGGGGTAGATATCGTCGCTGAGGAAGGTGGTGTCAACACGCGGATAAGTGGTGACGTGCTTTTCGTAGAGGCTCTGGATGAGGTTGAGGGTGATGTCGGCAGAATAGCTGAACTTCTTGTTGCACTCAACCTGCAGCGAGGTGAGGTCATAGAGGCGCGGAGGCGCCTCCTTGCCGCGCTTGGTGGCTACGGAGGTAACAGTGAAAGGATGGCCGGTAATCTGCGCAAGAGCCTGCTGGGCCTCCTCCTCGTTGAGGTACTTGCCCTTCTGTGCAGTGAACAGAGTGTCGCGATACTTGGTGGCGAGCACCCAGTAGGGCTCGGGTACGAAGTTCTCTATCTCACGCTGCCGCTTGACAATAAGGGCCAACGTGGGGGTCTGCACACGACCCACGGAGAGGGGTGGCGCCTTCATCTCTCGGCGCCCGTATTTGAGGGTATAAAGGCGGGTGGCATTCATTCCGAGCACCCAATCGCCGATGGCGCGACACAGACCGGCCATATAGAGGGAATCGCGATTGGAGGCGGGCTCCAGATGCTGGAAACCCTCGCGGATGGATTCCTCGGTAAGGGACGAAATCCAGAGACGCTTGACGGGACAACTGATACCCACCTTCTGCATCACCCAGCGCTGGATGAGCTCACCCTCCTGGCCGGCATCGCCGCAGTTGACGATGTATTCGGCCTGCTTCATAAGACCCTCAATGATATGAAACTGCTTCTGCACGCCCTCGTCCTGCTTAAGCCTAATGCCAAAGGGGCTAGGCAGCATGGGCAGATAGGCCAGGTTCCACTGACGCCACTGAGGATAGTAGTCCTCAGGGTACTTGAGCTCGCAGAGATGACCAAAGGTCCAGGTAACCTGGTAGCCATTGCCCTCAAGGTAACCATCATGCTGACTGGTAGCACCAAGCATGCGGGCAATGTCGCGAGCCACTGACGGTTTCTCTGCTATACAGACGATCATGGAGTTGGAAGTTAGAAATGAGGAGTTAAGTTAAATGATATTGTAGGGTTTCGCGATCAAACTGGATGCCTGCGCCCTGGAAGAGGAAATCTATCTTTCCCTGCCGGGCCAGCTCACGAGGATTACCCTCCACAAAGCTATGACCATTGAGCAGCCATAGGCAGTCGGCAACCTGCAAGGCCAATTCTATATCATGAATTGAAAGGAGAACCGACTTGCCCTGCTCTCTGGCCACACGGCTGAGCAGTCTGAGCACCCAAACCTTGCTGGGAAAATCAAGAAAAGCCACGGGTTCATCGAGGAGAATGACGTCAGTGTCCTGCGCCAGAGCTTTGGCAATCATCAGTTTCTGACGCTCGCCATCGCTGAGCGAATGAAGGCGACGATGACGGAAGTCGGTCATGCCAACCATGGCAAGGGCCTGCTCCACCATCCTGACATCGCGCCGATGGAGGGTGCCCCAATAGCCGGTGTAGGGTATGCGCCCCATGGCCACCAGCTCATAGGCCGTGAGGGCCTGCTCGGGAATCTCGTCGGTGAGCACCACGCTGACCAGGCGGGAAAGATCTCTCACATCATAGCTGCGCAGGGGTTTACCCTTCAGCTCTATATGCCCACTTATGGCAGGCTGTAGACCTGCCATTGTGCGAAGCAGCGTTGACTTACCCGCTCCATTGACACCGATGAGACAGGTGAGGCAACCAGCACCGAGCTGGGCATTTATGCCGTTGGCCAGCACCTTGCGGCCCTCGCCAGACGAGGCTGCATCATAGCCTGTGCTTAGATTGTCTATCTTGTAGGAGTAGTTATCCATGCCTTTGCCTATACATTCTGCAAAGGTAGCAAAATTAATCCACTCTTCCTAATCAAAGGACAGCAAAAGCTTTTTTGGAGAAACAACAGTTGGCACAGATTACAGTCTCTGCGAAATAGTCATGCTCCCTCTGTGCCAACCCTGTGTCATTGCCTAAAAAATAAAATGTTTTTTGCATACATTCCTGCATTGTTTCGGTTAAAGAGTTGAAAAACAGACGATTTAATATGCAGGGTGATTTAGTCCTGTGGAAATCAAATCTAAAAGCCTTGAAACGAAATCTAAAAGCCTTGAAACGAAATCTAATCCCGTGGAAAACGCCAGCTCCACGGGATTAAAATTTTTCTTCACGGGATTAGACTTTTTTGAACGGGATTAGATTAAACTTAGGCAATGAATTGGCTGCATTATGAGTAATCTGTGCCAACGTCTATATCATTACCAAAATAATTTAAGTTGAATTATTTCATGAGCACGCATTTAGTTTTCACGAGCACGCAGATATATTTTGCGAGGATGTATCTAGATTAATAGAAATGAGCCCGGCACAATGCCGAGCTCACTTCTATAGAAAGTTGAAGAACTTTTGTTTTATTTAATGTCCAACTTTTCGGGGTCGCATCGAAATGCCTGAGGGGGATTTGCTTATTCCTCTTTAGGAGAATTAAATGCTAATCTTATTTCTTGCCATTGAGGATGTCGAGCATCTGAGCCTTGAAGCGGGGACTGGCAGAGCCTCCAGGACCCACGATGGCGGTGTAGATAGCCACAACATCGGCAGAGTTGACATCGCCGTCGCCATTAACGTCGGCAGCCTCCTTGGTTACTCCGGAACCATCGATTATAAAGGCGTAAACGGCCACCACGTCAGCAGTGTTAACCTCGCCGTCGCCGTCAACATCGCCAACCAAAGTAGGCTCGGGCAGAGCTGACATGCCGAAGACGGTGAGCGTGAGAGCCGTCTCAACACCTTCAACCTCTCCCTTATAGGTGGAGAGATCAATGACACCAGTCTGGTCGTCGAAACCGCTGCCACTCTCACCGACAGCAATAAACTGCTTGCCGGTAGAGATGGCTGTACCACCTGCACACTTCATGTTATGGAGGCCACCCACAATACCATTGGCAACCATCGGAACAGTGTGGTCAACAACATCGGTCGGGAACGGTATTACGAGGTCGAAAGGCTCGGTCTCTACATCAGGATCGGTGCTGCCAAGCACGATGATGCAAGGTTCGCCTGCCTTAAAGCTGTCCTTCTCGTAGAGTTCGATGGTGGTGGCAAGATCACCGTCGAAGTCCTGCTGAGTAATCTTTCGGATGGCATAGGTATGAACATCGGTGTTGTAGTCGGCAATGCCGCTGATATTGTAGGGCACAGCCATCACGTCAATGAGGTTGAAGGCAAAGTCACTGATGGAGATAGCCTCCTGCTCCTCGGGATCGATCTCAACAAAGGTCCAGGCAGACGCACCGTCAATCACATGGCAAACTACGTCAGCCTCGTAACCCTCGGGCCAGAGTGCAAAGTTGTCCTTGTTCTTGGCGGTGTGAGGATAGAGACGGAACTGTGCGTTGCCGCTGTAGGCTACATTGTAGGGCACGGGCTCCTGGCTTACAGGCAGGTTGATATTCTCACCGGCAAAGTCGCCGAGGTAGTAACCAGTGTACATGTTCTGAATAGCGTAGTCCTCAGTTCCCTCGATAGGCACAAAGCGCCACATTGCCTTCGGGTTGTTGTCGGCATTGAGAGCCATGCTGCTCTTGTCGAAGAGGCCCCACTTGACTGAGGTGGGAGTGTTGTACTTGTCGCGAAGATAGATGGCAGAACCGCCACAGAAGGCATCCTCTGCTCCGTCCTCGCCTACGCGGTCAATGTCAAGATTGGTGATGAAGTACCACTTGCCTACCTCGAAGCTCTTGATGCCTGCCATGAAGGCAGCCCTGGCCTCCTTAACGGCAGTAGTAGCCTCCTTAACGGCAGCTACGGAGATAGGACTGGTGAAAGCGTTGTTGCGTGCATCGTCGATAGCCGTCTGAAGGGCTGTCTCAAGACTCTCGTCAGATAGCTGGCCCATCTCATCGCCAATAACTACACCATCGAGCAGCACCTCGCAGTCAGCGATGAGGGCTGCCAGCTCGGTAGTATCGGCATAAAGCTCCTTCACGGCAGCAATGGCTGCATTGAGGGTCTCGATGTTCTCCTTGGTTGCAGTGTTGGCCTCTACCACGGGCACCATCTCATTAATGGTGGCCATCAGGGCATCGGCGGCATCCTTGAGACCTTCGGTAGTATAGTACTGCGAAGTCTCCTGATCCTCAATGGTCTTATAGAGTTGGAATTCGCTGACAGTGAAATAATTGCCGCCAGTGGCATTGGTGATTACCTCATAGCGCAGGCGATTAAACTCGCCGCCCAAATTGGTCACGAAGGTGGCAGGCAGCTCCAGGGCACCCATCTCTGTGGAGGTAACGAAGGTCCACTTTGCATCATCTCCAGTGTCGTTGGTGGCATAGATGTTCACCTTGTTTGGACGCTCCTGCATACCCCAGGTATGCTGATTTTCATTGCCCAGCAGACCGGAGGCGCAACGGGTATTATAGGTAAAGGCTACAGATTTGACGGGTGTCTTGCTGAGGTCAATGTCAATATATCCTGAGCCCTGCATATAGGTGGAGTCGATATCATCGATGAGGAACTTATAGTCGTCGCTACCTGCCACACCCTGACGACGGATGGTCTGGAAGGTGAGCTGATTGCCTTCGATGGGGTCTTCATTGATGCCGCCGCCGGCAGTAGTGATGAGAGCACCCTCCTTGTCAACAGTGTAGGAGAAGAGCTTTGAGTAAGCCTCACGGCCTTCCTGAATAAGCTCTTCCAGTTGCTGAGTGATAGCCTTCTGGGCCTTGATGGGCTCCATGGTCTGCATCACTTCATCGGAAACGGGACGGATATACCACAGATTGGTGTGCTCATCAAAAATGTAGCTCTTATCAGCCTCGACGGAGACACGGCCCCATGCAGCCAGTTTGCCGCTGACGGTCTCGCCTTTGCCCTTACCGCCGAAGGGGCTCTTGCCGTTGGAATTGCCGGGATAGCTCTGACTCGGACAGGTCCAGAGCCACATGCCCTCGGTCTCCATGGTGAAGCGCTGGGTATAGTCCTTACCCAAGGCCATCGGCGTGGTGGCGGAGGAGCCGGTCCATGCCTCTATCTGCTTGGCATAGGTGTCGGAGAAGAAGTGCTGCAGATAGAACAGATTCTCTTCTTCTGCAGGCTCTATATAGAAGATGAAGTCGCCATCCTGGGCATCGAAGGTTCGCCATGCCGCCTTGCCGGTGGCAGGATCGTAATAGGCAGCCTTCTCCACGCCCTGCACATTGAGGAACTCATCATAGGCGCTCACAATATAATAATAGCCGGCAGTGAGGGGGATGGAGGCAGCCTCGCAGGCCAGCTTAGCCTCTCTGAGCTCGGCAATCATAGCGTCAATCTCCTCGTCGGAGCCGCTGGTAAGCAGCATCACTACAGCCTTCTCCATAGCCTCATTGTAGCGGTCGGCAGCATCCTGCTGGTAGTAGCCGGGGGTTGTGCCACCCACAGGCGAGAAGGTGGAGTACTGGTTGATCAGGTCATCCAGGTCGCCAAGTTTATCATTCAGATAGTCGGCATGATATACATTCCACTGGTTGCACATCTGGAGGCCGGTGAAGCTGATGGTGCCGAAGTAGCAGGTCATGTAGCTCCATCCATTAGCGTCGCGGCTATAGAAAAGACCCACCGACTTGTCGGTAACCTTCCAGTTGGGGTCGGGGTATGTGCCGTTGTCACCATTGTAGCCCCAGTTGACAATCTTGTCGCCGCTCTCGCCTTCCTTCAGCTCATTGCCGTTAGGAGTCCAAGCCACACAGTTGGAAAAAGGAATATCCTCGCCGCAACTGGGGAAGAAGATGTTGGCAGCCTTGTCAATGTCGGACGTAGTGCTGAAAGGCTGGCTGAAACCACCGTCGGCAACCACGTAGAGGCCAGTGGTAAGATTCTTAAGATAGAATGTCTTGCCTTCCTCATAGCGAAGGTCTGCAGGTCCCTCTTCGAGCACCCATACATGATCTTCGCTGAGCTGGCCAGCCACACCCAGCATACCGGTCTTCTTCTGCGGGTCAAGTGTAAGATACCTGTCGGGGAACAATACACTAGCCACATACTCAAAAATCACAGTGTCGCCATCCTTGAGGTCTGCCGCGCTGAGCTGGCTGCCCAGGGTGTACTTGGCGTACACACTACTACCCATTGCACCCAAAAGCACAAGGGTCAAAGAAAGTAAAAATTTCTTCATAGAGATTAGAGTTTTTTGGTTGTATTATTAATATTAAATATGGTGTATTCCTTCTACCTATTTAATTATTATCTCTTACTTTTAGAAGACATTCGATTACAAAAATACACATTTCTTCCCTAATAATAACAAAACAGAAAAGAGAAACTGACTTTTAGCCAAAGTCAACATCTTTTTTGTGCCAAAAGCCCCTACTGTTGCTCGCAATATAGACTAAAGACACAACCTTAAGTCCAATGTTAAAACAAGAGATCTTCGGTCTCCTTCTTCTGGAAGTTTTTGATTAACGGAAAAAGATAACAGCCCTGACAAGCATGAAAAGAACAAGCCCCCGCAAGCTCGTGCCTGCAGGGGCTTTGCTATCTTTTCCCTACCTCCCTTGAGGGGAGGACCGAGAAGGGGATTTTACTTCACGGCGATCTTCTTGCCATTGACAATGTAGATGCCGGGAACGAGTTCGAAGGTCACGGTCTCGCCAGCCTCCACGAACTTGGCTGCGACTGCTGCGCCTGCTGCGGTGAACACGCGCACGGTCTGTGCCTTGTCGGAAGTGAAGGTGATCTTGCCGTCACCGCCCTGTGCGCCGAAGCCCTCGCCGCCG
>CADAZW010000056.1 GCA_902792555.1 uncultured Bacteroidales bacterium
GTTGTTTTGGTTGTATTTGGTTGTATTTAGTTGTATTTAGTTGTATTGAAACAAACCAAAACAACCACTAAAAAAAAGGTTGTATTTGGTGAGAAGAATATTTAATCGCGCAGAGAAGGTCAGTTTCGGCGCGATTAGATTTCGTTTCGGCGCGATTAGATTTGACTTCGGCGCGATTAGATTTGACTTCGGCGCGATGAAGTTGCCGCGCAGTACGGCGGTTATCGGTCCTCCTAACTTGGCATAAATTTCAAATCATAAAGAGAACGTTGCTCGAGAGCGACTTCTCATAAAGAGAACATTGCTCGAAGAGCTACTTCTCGCGATGCCTGCGGTATTTCTAATTCCTAATTTCTAATTTCTAATTCCTAATTCCCAACCAAGTCATGCAGGGTAGGCTTAATTAAGTCGCCAAGCTGATTGCATTGGACTATTCCGGGGATAACGGGTATATTATTCCCAAAAAATTACTACTTTTGCACTCTGACAAACATAATGACAAGATGAGCACATTTAGTTTTGAATACCAGAGGATGCCGATGGCCGAGCTGAGCGAGCCCGACCGCGAGCTATGCCGCCGAGCCGCAATGGCCACCGGAGGCAGCTATGCCCCCTATTCTAATTATAATGTAGGCGCGGCACTGAGACTGGCTGACGGCACCGTGATGGCCGGCGCTAATCAGGAGAACGCCTCCTACCCGTGCGGCACGTGCGCAGAGCGAACCGCCCTCAACTATGCACAGGCCAACTATCCGCAAATGGCCGTGGAAGCCATTGCCGTGGCCGCCGCGCATAAGCAGCACCGTGGCGACGCTACCTCCACGCACCGCCCACCCTACCCCTGCGGACTGTGTCGCCAGGCACTGGCCGAAACAGAGCACAGACAGCAGACACCCATCAAGGTGCTGCTGGTGGACGGCGACGAGGCGATAGTCATTCCCTCGGCCTCATGCCTCCTGCCATTCACCTTCGAGTAAAGAAAGACCGTGCCAACGCTGCGTTTGGTACGGTTTTTGCATATCATCCCAGCGAAAAAAAACAACAAATCATGAGCAAAAATAAAAACAAGCAGAAAGCACAGGAAGCCAGTCAGGCACTGGCAGACGAAGAGAAGAACATCAATGCCGCCGAGCTGAACGAAGCCGCCGAGGCTCCCGCCGACAACGGCGATGCCGACGGCAAGCAACCGCTGACTCCCGAGGAGCAGGTGGCTGCCCTTGAGCAGGAGGTGGCTGAGCTGAAAAATGCCATGCTCTACAAGGTGGCAGAGTTTGAGAACTACCGCAAGCGCACCATCAAGGAGAAGGCTGACCTCATCCTCAATGGCGGACGCAAGGTGATGGAGGCTCTGCTGCCCGTGGCCGACGATCTGGAGCGCGCCGAGCAGAACATTGCCAAGGCTGACGACGTGGAGGCCCTCAAGGAAGGCCTGCAGCTCGTTTTCCAGAAGTTTACCAAGACCCTCGAGGGCCTCGGCTTGAAGAAGATGGATGTGGTGGGCGAAGATTTCAGCACCGACTTCCATGAAGCCGTAGCCTTCGTGCCGTCCGCCGACGACCAGAAGGGCAAGGTGATAGACTGCGTGCAGAACGGCTACATGCTCAATGAGCAGGTTATCCGCTTCGCCAAAGTCGCCGTCGGGCAATAGGGAAATTGAAAATTGAGAATTGAGAATTGAGAATTAGCCAAGTCCGGCGGTGAACACTGAATGCCGAAGGCATCGCGAAGGCTCTGTCAGTGGTCGGCGAAGCCGGGCTGACAAAAAAAGAGCCTGAGAGCGAAGCGGCAATGCCGAAGGCATCGCGAAGGCTCTGCCAGTGGTCGACGAAGCCGAACTGATAAAAAACGATTAACGGTTATTGGTTATTGTTTAATGTAAATGACATGGCAACCAAGAGAGATTACTACGAGATATTAGGCGTAAGCAAGGACGTCAACGACGACGACCTCAAGAAGGCGTACAAGAAAGTTGCGCTGAAATATCACCCTGACCGCAACCCCGGCAACAAGGAGGCTGAGGAAAAGTTCAAGGAGGCTGCCGAGGCCTACGACGTGCTGCGCGACCCCAAGAAGCGTGAGATGTATGACCGCTTCGGCCACGAGGGCCTCAACGGCATGGGCGGTGGCGGTGCGTACAGCGCCGGAGGTATGGACCTCAACGACATCTTCAGCATGTTTGGCGACATCTTCGGCGGCAGAGGCGGCTTTGGCGGCTTCAGCGGTTTCGGAGGCTTCGGCGGAGGCGGCCAGAGGGGGCAGCGCGTCTATAAGGGCGCCGACCTCAGGGTGCGCATCCGTCTCAGCCTAGAGGAGATTGCCACAGGCGTAACCAAGAAGATCAAGGTCAAGAAGCAGGTGGTTTGCCCCGACTGCCACGGCAGCGGCGCTGCCGACGGCGCACAGCCCGAGACCTGCTCCCACTGCCACGGCACCGGCGTAGTGACCAAGACGCAGCAATCAATGTTCGGCATGGTGCAGATGCAGCAGGAGTGTCCCGTCTGCCACGGCGAAGGCACCGTCATCAAGAATAAGTGTAAGCACTGCGCCGGCCATGGCACCGTGCAGGGCGAAGAGGTGGTGGAAATCAACATCCCCGCCGGCGTGGCCGACGGCATGGTGGTCAACTGCCAGGGCAAGGGCAACGCCGCTCCCCACAACGGCATGGCCGGCGACATCCAGGTGATTCTTGCCGAGGAGCCCAGCGACACATTCATCCGCTCAGAGCAAGACCTTATCTACAACCTGCTCATCTCCGTTGACCAGGCCATACTCGGCGACACGGTGGAGGTGCCGCTCATCAACGGCCATAAGGCACGCATCAAGATAGAGCCGGGCACCCAGCCGGGCAAGGTGCTGCGCCTGCGCGGCAAGGGCCTGCCCGCCGTCAGCGGCTACGGCTACGGAGTTGGCGACATAGTGGTGAAAATCAGCGTCTATATCCCCGAGAAACTCTCCGGCAGCGAGAAGCAGGCCATCGAGAGCATCAAGGGCAGCAGCAATTTCAAGCCCACCGAGTCGCTGCGCAAGAAGATTTTTGAGAAATACAAGAATATCTACGAGTAGATTGTGAACTACAAAGAGACCATACAATATCTCTACGACTGTGTGCCGATGTTTCAGAACGTCGGCGCACAAGGTTATAAGGAGGGGCTGGCCAACACCCTGACCCTCGACGAGCATCTGGGCCATCCCCACCGCAGCTACAGGACTATCCATGTGGCAGGCACCAACGGCAAGGGCTCCTGCTCCCACACCATAGCGGCCATACTGCAGAGCGCAGGCTACAAGGTGGGACTCTACACCTCACCCCACCTGGTGGATTTCCGCGAGCGCATCCGAGTCAACGGACAGATGATAAGCGAAGACTATGTGGTAAGATTCGTGGCTGAGCAGCGTCCATTCTTCGAGCCCCTGCAGCCATCATTCTTTGAGGTTACCACGGCCATGGCCTTCAAGTATTTCGAGGAGCAGCGCGTCGACATTGCCGTCATCGAGGTTGGCTTGGGCGGCAGGCTGGACTGCACCAACATCATCACCCCCATCCTCTCCGTCATAACAAACATCAGCTTCGACCACACCCAATTCCTCGGTCACACCCTGGCAGCCATTGCCGCCGAGAAGGCCGGCATAATCAAGGCTGGAGTGCCCGTGATTGTCGGCGAAACCAACGCTGAAACAAAGCCCATCTTTCTTGCTAAGGCAGAGGAAGTTAACACACCGATAATCTTTGCGGAAGACAGCAGCGAAGTCCTCTCCTTTGAGCAAGACTTCGCTCATGCAACATTATTATATACTACGCGCACGATGAGCGAGCTGAGAGGCGAGCTATGCGGCTACTGTCAGGAAAAAAACACCAACACCGTTCTCCATGCGCTGACAGCACTTCGCCAGGCCGGCTTGCACATTGAGGAGCCCGATGTTCGGCGGGGCTTTGCCCAGGTATGCGAACTGACGGGACTGATGGGACGCTGGCAGCGCCTCTCCACCTACCCCACGGTGATTTGCGACACCGGGCATAACGAAGGCGGATTTGCCTATATCGTGCGCCAGCTGGAGGCACAGCCATGCCACACCATGCGCATCGTGTTCGGCATGGTCAGCGACAAGGACGTGACAACCATTCTCGCCATGCTGCCCAAAGATGCCGTCTACTACTTCACCCAGGCCAGCGTGAAGCGAGCCCTCAGCGCCGACGACATGCGGCAAAAGGCTGCCCTCTGCGGCCTGTCGGGGCACTCCTACCCCACCGTAAGCGAGGCATACAACGCAGCCCTGAGCGATGCCGAGGCAGATGACTTTGTGTACGTAGGCGGCAGCAGCTATGTGGTTGCCGATTTGCTTAGTTTTCTCTTTTTTAAGGACAAATAAAAGTTAAAAGTATCCATTTATTACTTTTTTTGCAACCAAAAGTTTGCATTTCCAAGTCAAATAATTATATTTGCAAAGGAAATATTTCAAACTTCAAGCAAGATGGATACTATCACAAACAATTTAAGCGGTCTCAAGGCCGCGGATTTTCAGAAGATAGTTGCCGGCAAGGAGGTTGGTCTCTACATCCTCAAGAATGCCGCCGGCAATGAGGTAGGCATCACCAACTATGGTGGTGCCATCGTTTCTATTATGGTGCCCGACCGCGACGGCAACATTGCCAACGTCATCCAGGGCCACGACAACATCGACAGCCTGATCAACAGCCCCGAGCCGTTCCTCAGCACCCTCATCGGCCGCTACGGCAACCGCATTGCCAAGGGCAAGTTCCACCTCAACGGCAAGGAGTATAAGCTGGCCGTCAACAATGGTCCCAACCACCTGCACGGCGGCCCCACCGGCTTCCATGCCAGAGTATGGGACGCAGAGCAGATCAATGAGCAGACCCTCGTGCTGCGCTATGTGTCGGCCTATTACGAGGAGGGATTCCCCGGCGAGCTGAGCATGGCAGTGCGCTACACCTGGACCGACGACGACGAACTGGTGATTGACTACAGCGGCAAGACCAACAAGAAGACCGTAGTCAACATGACCAGCCACGGATTCTTCAGCCTGCAGGGACTGGGCAACCCCACCCCCGAGGCACTGGACCAGATAGTGGAAATAAATGCCGACTTCTACCTGCCCATCGACGAGACATCCATTCCCACCGGCGAGGTGCTCAAGGTGAAGGGCACCCCCTTCGACTTCACCACCCCCAAGCCCGTGGGCCGCGACATCAATGCCGACAATGAGCAAATCAAGAATGGCACCGGCTACGACCACTGCTTCGTGCTCAAAAAGGATGAGGCCGGCGAACTGAGCTTTGCCGCCCGCATCGTCGAGCCCAAGTTCGGCCGCACCATGGAGGTCTACACCACCGAGCCAGGCATACAGTTCTACTCCGACAACTGGGCCGACGGATTCCCCGGCAGCCACGGAGCCACCTTCGGCAAGCACTCCGCCCTATGCTTTGAGGCACAGCACTTCCCCGACAGCCCCAACAGAGCCCACTTCCCAAGCGTACTGCTGCGCCCCGGACAACTCTACACCCAGAAGACTATCTACAAGTTCGGCACCGACAGGTAAGTGGCTGTAGCAATGAGAAACTGACAACAATCTCCAACAAATAACAACCAACTAAAAACCTAAAACAAAATGAGTAATCAAAAAAAGCAATGGGCAGCCATCGGTATTATGATTGCGCTGTTCGCAATGATTGCCTTCGTGACCAACCTCTGCACCCCGATGGCAACCATCATCAAGAGTCAGGGCGAGATTTCCAACGTTCTCGCACAGATTGGTAACTACGGCAACTTCGTGGCATACCTCGTGATGGGTATCCCTGCCGGTATGCTTATCAACAAGTTTGGCTACAAGAAGACCGCCCTCATCGGCCTCGTTGTCGGCATGGCCGGCATCCTCATCCAGTGGCTCAGCGGCAAGATGGACGTTGAGAGCAACCTCGGCGGCGTATTCACCGTTTACCTCATCGGTGCCTTCATCGCTGGCTTCTGCATGTGTATCCTCAACTGCGTTGTCAACCCCATGCTCAACATCCTCGGCGGTGGCGGCAAGAAAGGCAACCAGCTCATCCAGCTTGGCGGTGTGTTCAACTCTACAGCTGCCGTATGCTGCTACATCCTGATGGGCGCCCTCATCGGCGATGCCACCAAAGCCAAGATCTCCGACGCCACTCCCGCGCTGATGATTGCCCTCGCAATCTTCGCCGTGGCATTCATCATCATTGCCCTCACCAAGATTCAGGAGCCTGAGCAGGAGAAGCAGCAAGGCCAGATGGCTCTCATCAAGGGTGCCTGCAAGTATCGCCACTTCGTGCTCGGCGCACTGGCTATCTTCCTCTACATGGGCGTGGAGGTTGGTGTGCCCAACGCTGTGCAGCAGTACCTCACCACCTCTCCCACCGCAGCCACTCCAGGCCTGGGCATGGATGCCGCCATCGTGGGCCTGATTGTTGCCGTTTACTGGTTTATGATGCTCATCGGCCGTCTGGTTGGCGCCTCCATCGGTGGCAAGGTCAGCAGCCGCGCACTCATCACCACAGTGTCGCTGCTCTGCATCGGCCTGATGCTCTTCGGCTACTTCGCTCCCGAGACCAGCATGGTTAACATCCCCGGCGTTGACTGGGCTAACCTGAGCCTCGTTTGGCAGCCCGTGCCCGTTGGCATCTTCGCCCTAATCCTCGTGGGTCTCTGCACCTCCGTCATGTGGGGCGCTATCTTCAACCTCGCCGTTGAGGGACTGGGCAAGTACACCGCCATTGCCTCCGGTATCTTCATGACCATGGTATTCGGCTGCGCCGTAATGCTCGCCATCGAGTCTGCCGTTGCCGACGCCTGCGGCTCATTCATCTCCAGCTACTGGGTAATCATCGCTTGCGCTGCCTACATCCTCTTCTATGCCCTCATCGGCAGCCGCCCGTCAAAGAAGGCCTTGGAGCAGAAAGAAGACTAACTATTGTATTAAAAAAACATTATAATCATGAAACTTACAATCGAAGACGTTCGCTCAAGATTTATCAAGCATTTCGGCGGTGAGACCGGCAATGTTTACTCCTCCCCCGGCCGCATCAACCTCATTGGTGAGCACACCGACTATAACAATGGATTTGTATTCCCCGGAGCCGTAACCCAGGGCATCATTGCCGAGGTTAAGCCCAACGGCACCCGCACCGTCGACGCCTACAGCATCGACCTCAAGGATCGCGCACAGTTCTCGCTCGACGACGACAAGGGTCCCTCCGCCACCTGGGCTCGCTACATCTACGGCGTCTGCCGCGAGATGATGGCCCTCGGAGTACCCGTTGAGGGCTTCAACACCGCCTTTGCCGGCGATGTGCCCCTCGGCGCAGGCATGTCATCCTCAGCAGCACTCGAGAGCACCTATGCTTTCGCCATCAATGACCTATGGGGCGAAAACAAGATTGACCGCATGGAGCTTGCCCGCGTAGGCCAGCGCACCGAGCACAAGTATGTAGGCGTTAACTGCGGCATCATGGACCAGGCAATCTCCTGCCTCGGCAAGAAGGGCGCCCTGCTGCGCCTCGACTGCCGCAGCGGCGAGTATGAGTACTTCCCCTGGAACCCCAAGGGCTACCAGCTGGTGCTGGTTAACTCCTGCGTCAAGCATGAGCTCGTGGGCTCACCCTACAACGAGCGCCGCCTGCAGTGCGAGCACGTGGCTGAGGTTATCGGCAAGAAGCACCCCGAGGTTAAGTCGCTGCGCGATGCTACCTACGAGATGCTTGACGAGGTTAAGGGCGAGATCACCGAGACCGAGTACAACCGCGCTCACTACGTTATCGGCGAGGTAGTTCGCGTTCTCACCGTCTGCGATGCCCTGCAGAAGGACGACTACGAGACCGTTGGCCAGATGATGTACGAGACCCACCACGGTCTGAGCAAGGAGTATGAGGTATCATGCGAGGAGCTTGACTTCCTCAACGACATTGCCAAGGAGGAGGGCGTAACCGGCTCACGCATCATGGGCGGCGGCTTCGGCGGCTGCACCATCAACCTCATTGCCGACGAGCTCGTGCCCAACTTCAAGAAAGTCGTTGTTGAGAAGTTCTTCGCCAAGTATGGCAAGAAGCCCATCATCATTGACGTAGTCATCGGCGACGGAGCACGCAAGCTCTGCTAACACGTTATTCTCCACATTGAATGATTACGGGGGAGAGACCGCATTCGAGCCTCTCCCCCACTTTTTTGCAAGAAAATGAAAAATCTTACACGCAAGACCATCCTGCTCGCCATCATGGCCGTATTCTGCCTGCAGGCCAGTGCGCAGACAGAGTTCATCGACAAATATGCCAAGAATGACAAGGCAACAGTCATCACCATCGGCAAAGAGATGCTCACCCTGCTCGGCGGCGACCTGCCATCCGTAGGCGACATGGACATCGACGACATGGGCGAACTGGTGAAGAAGGTGGACAATATCAAGCTCGCCACCATCAATGACCAAAAGACCATCGGCAAAGTAATGAAGGACGTGAGCAAGACCGTAAAGAAATACAACTATTCAACCGTGCTCACCGGCAAGGATGACGACATTGACATCGGCATCTATTTCCTGCAGCGTGACGGCAAGTCCAACCTCATCATCACAGGCAATGAGGGCAAGGAACTCAACATTATAATTATGGAAGGCACCTTCACCATGGCCGACCTCCGCAATCTCACCGAGATGGCATCAGACGACGACGAATAACCTATATTATATATAATAAGGTATATAGAAAGGAGGGGCTGCAAAGCACAGTCCCTCCTCTTTTTTTATAAAAAAATTTGCCCTGAAGTGTAATATTTCGGAAATTTGCGTGTATATATAAGTGAAGAGCAACAAAACCAAATGAGCGAACAGGCAGCCATACAGCAAATACTCAACGGCAACACCGAAGCTTTCCGCCAGATAGTGGAAGCGTACTCCGACAAGCTGTTTGCATTCGTAGGGCGTATAGTAAGGCAACCGATGGACGCTGAGGAAATAGCAGAAGATGTGTTTGTCAAAGCCTACCAGCACCTCGCCGAATACCGCAACACCCAGGCCTCCCTATGGACATGGCTCCGCAGCATCGCCTACAATGAGTCGCTCAACCATCTGCGCAAGCAGAGACCTACCATCATCTCACTCGACGACGACGACGGGCCGCCCGACTCTGAGGAGGACTGGATAACGGCAGCGCAAGGCGACAACGATAGCACCGACTCGCGAATCGACCTGCTCAACCAAGCCATTGACCGCCTGCCTCCCGACGACCGCCTGCTGATAGAGCTCTTCTATTACGACAACCAGCCCATCAAGGACATTGCCCTCATCACAGGCCAGTCGCAGCCAAATATCCTGACGCGCCTCTACCGCATCCGCAAACGATTACACAAAGAAATCGCAAAATCCCTATAAAATCCTGTAGTCCCTCTCTATAATTCCTATAGTTCCTCCCTATAATCCCTATAGTTCCTCCCTATAATCCCTATAGTTCCTATAGTATCTATAGTTCCTATAAAAAGCTCCCCTACCATGGCAAACAACAATATCCCCAATGACCCTATGCTCCGCGAGGCTCTGCG
Organism: uncultured Bacteroidales bacterium; assembly: GCA_902792555.1. Lineage (GTDB taxonomy): Bacteria > Bacteroidota > Bacteroidia > Bacteroidales > Bacteroidaceae > UBA6382. The sequence continues at coordinate 9,561 of CADAZW010000056.1, forward strand.
CCGCCACCGCGACAGCCAGCCGCAGCCCAGGCTGTCGACCGACTTTGCAGACCGAGTAATGGCCCGCATCGAAGCTGACAAGAAGGTTAAGCCTATTGCCAAACGCCGCCGCGCCCCATGGCTCTACATCGCAGCAGCATGCGCCGCACTGCTCGTTGCCGCCACTCTCTTCTTCTCGCGCAGTGAGGACGGTCGGCCGGCAATCGCCCAGACCAAGCCGGTTCAGGAGAAGCCCGCCACTGCCGTACCTGTCGACACCGTGGTGCCGCAGCCCGCCATTCAGCCAGAGACAAGGCTGGTCGCCAAGGCCCCAGTGCACCATAGGCAGCGCAAAATTGCCATGACGCCCACCGAGCAGGCAGAGCCCACCGTTGACGAGGCACAGGCATACACCGAGATGGCAATCAGCGAAACCGACCTCGCCATGAGCAAAGCCGAGGAAGCCATAGCCTTGCTTTGCAAAAACTTAGACCGCGGACTATCATATATAGAGAAAATCAACATTGAAACAACCTAAACATACCATTATGAATACAAAACAATTGAAATCGGCACTCGCCGCCGTAATGATGCTCTTCTGCCTCCAGGCCAGCGCCCAGATGGAGTTCATCGAGAAGTATGAAGACAACAAGAAAGCCACTTACGTCTATGTGGGCAAGGCAATGCTCCAAATGGTCGGCGCCAAGCAGTTCTCTATGCCGGGCCGTGACATGAGTGCCATCGCCGACAAAATCAACGGCATCCAGATCATCACCTCAGAAGACGCCACCACCGCAGCCAAGATAAAGGCCGACGTGGCAGAGGAGGTCAAGAAGCACGGCTATGAAGTGCTCATGAAAGCCAATGAAGAGGACACCAAGAGGACTATCTACTTCCTCCAGGGCAAGAAAGAGAGCTATGTGCTGATGTCAGTGGCAGAGGGCGAGTCTGCCAACCTCATCGCCTTCACCGGCACCTTCACCATGGAAGACATTGCCAACCTCACCAAGGAAGAAGACCAACAATGAAAGCAAGAATCCTATTCGCAGCTATACTGCTGACTACGCTGACCATGGGCAGCTGCAGCCTTCGCTCCCACCCCGTCAAGGCGCTGGGGCACATAGATGAGGTGCAGCACTTCCATCTGCCCAACTGGGTGATGGCTCTGGTCGGCTCTGGCAAAAGCGATTTAGGCAAGGAACTGGACAGCATCAACGTCAAGAGTCTGCGCGACCTATATATCTATAGCACCGACAACGAGCAGGCTGCCGACAAACTATACAAGGAGGCACGCCGCATTGCCAAGGACAACGGCTATGAGCTCGCCCTGAAAGCCAGTGAGGAGGGCGAACATGCCGACATCTATGTAAAGCAAAAAGGCAAGCGCACCAGCCTTATGATTGTCGGCAAAGAGGATGACGATGAAACCGGCGTCGTCTTCCTCTCCGCAAAAATCAGCGCCGATGATCTCGCAAGGCTCATCAAAGAAAACTAAAACACCCACACAAAAGAACAAATTAAAACCAACATAAACTATGAAACTCAAACTATCACTCATCCTCGTGGCACTGACCCTGTGCCTCACCGGCATCAAGGCCGAGAATCCCTTTGCCAAGCTGGCCAAGATAAAAGACGTGCAGTGCCTGCAGTTCGACTCAATCCCCGATGAGGGAATCAAGGTAAAAAACATCAACATTGACAACAGCCGTGAATTGATTGACACTTTCGACCCGAAGGATATCATAATTCTGATTACCAGCAAGAAGAAATCAATCGACAAGCTGTTCACCCAGGCCAACGACATCTGCAACAACAACGCCTTCGAAACTCTAGTCAATGTTAACGACGGCACCGACAAGGTGAGAATCTATATCCAATATGGAGAAACGCGCAGCAACATTGCCTTTGTTGTGGCAGAAGATGAGGACGGAGTCGTGCTGTCCGCAAATATCAAAGCAGACAAAGAGCAGCTGATGAACTTGCTTCAATCGCTGAACAAATAAGTTAAACATATCAGCGCGCCCGAAAGGGAATAGCCTACGGCTGTCGGCACAATGTCGGCAGCCGTTCTTTTTGCCCCACTGCATCACTGGGAAGTTAATCTCATACGTTGCCA
>CADAZW010000057.1 GCA_902792555.1 uncultured Bacteroidales bacterium
AGACAGATAAACGATATTGTTTTTGTTCTCACGGAACTTAGCTTCGAACTGTCTCTGCAATTCAGGTTCTGATACGCTGGTAGCATCAGGACGACGAACATTGGTTCCCTCGCACACCACGTAATCGACTTCGCCAACAAACTTCTTAATAACATTTGGAAGTGTACCGCTTCGGAAACCGTGAGTGCGGAAGTCGCCAGTATGGAAAGCCTTTACGTCGTCAGCCACAATTTTGAAAGCGCAAGCTTCGAAAGCAGAATGGTCAACGATGATAGGCATAATCTTGAATGGTCCAAAAGAGAACTCCACTCCTGGCTTGAACGTCTTGGCTTTTTGCAGCCTTTCAAGAATCTTCTGGTGTGTGTTATCTACAGTTTTTAGGCGGTTAGAAAGCACCGATTGAAGTTCACACCCTATCTCGCTCATGTAGATGGGCAGTTCCTCTGGCAATTCTGCAATGCAGCCGATATGGTCGCCATGATAATGGGTGATAAGTAATGCGCTCTTCGAGAGGTCGCCATGTGTCAGGCCCTCAACCTTCAGCGCTCCTGACCTAGGGCCGCCTTGCAGTTCTTCGCCATAGTCAACAAACAAGTGCCAGCCGTTGCTCTCATATTCTGTAACGCAACCACCAATCTGGTGCGTGCCACGATGAATCTTAATTTTCATTTTTTATAGGGTTGTTAAGAATTTGACTCTTGATTCTATCTTCTGATTTGATTTTAGGGTCAACGCCTTGATTAAATATTATTGTTTGTGTTAAAGTTTCAAATCCTAGTTCTTTAGAAAATTTCTGATATATATCCTCCCAATAGATAAAGTGAATTTTAAGAGATTCTTTCATTGACGGTATAAAACTCGAAGGATCTCCTTCAGAACTAACATCAGGTATAATGGCAATATACTCCTCTTCCGAACATTCTTTTAGCAAATCTACAAAAGCCCGAACAATAGGGTTATTACCTATGCTTTTTTTTCTCTTATCACTGTCCACTTTTTCTTTTTGGTTGGGAAAAGACTCGCGTTTCTTAAATAAAAAAGATTAGAAGAATTTCTATTAGATGTATTTTTAAGATCCTTCTCATATTCTTTTTTAGCATAAGAAATTTTGAATCCCTCACAAGCGGCAACCTTTGCTTCAATAAAGAACGCAACTTTTTTGTTTCCTCTTTTTGCAATGATGACAAGGTCTGGACTCCCAAAATCTGAAAGAGAAAATTCATTATAGATTTCAAAATCCGAAAATTCTTCTGGGTTATCAAAACCAGCCAGACGAAAGAATTCGCGCATGAGGAAATCTCCACGTTCTTTGCAAAATGCTATCTCATAAAACAGTGCATTCATTGCACCACGTTCTGAATAACCAATAATCTTCATTGTGAAAAAGTCTTTTATTTTCCTCTGCAAAAATACAAATAATTCTTTAAGTTTCTGTAATTCGTGGTTGGTTTTTTTATGAGAAATTCTCAAGGCTTAATTGGCAATTGTTTTCAGTTGTGAGGAGTGTTAAATCCTCACGACTTTCAGGGACTTGTTCATGCGTTTTGCCTCTGCGATGCTGTGCAGGGTGCCGCGCGAGTCGGCAGAGGGGAAGGCGATGACAAGTGAGGCTTCTTTGACAATCTGGGTGTTCCGGCGGAGCGGAGCATGTTTCCCGTAGCGGGCGTAATCAGGAGCGAACTCCATCAGGGGGATGTGGTGGCGACCGGCGAAAAGTTTCGCGTAAGTGTCAATGCCCTGGGCGCCACCCGAAACGACGAGGGAAATTTCTTCGGGCGAGATTTCTGCGAGCAGCAGCTTTTCCCATTGTGAGTAACTCATTTTCGGTGCTCTCGTGCCAACAACGGCAACTTTTTTCTTCATCTTTTCCATATTAGTTCGTTTTGGTTCATACTTGTTAATACGATGAAGAATTTTTACAAAGAGCAAAAACACCCCCTTTTTGCCCGTTTTTAAACATTCGTTAACAATTATTACGAATTATTAGCGCTTTGCGGTCATTTTCGCCTCCGTCTTTCTTGATTGTCCTCCTCCGGACTTGGCTAAAATTAAAATTCCAAACTTCTTAGTTCAAAGTTATCAATTATCAAAAATTCTCTAATTCTCTAATTCTTGAAAGAAAAGAAATTAATTGTGAGGGCAGAAATCTTAGGGCCGAGGACATGGGAAATATCTGCGGACACACTGGAGATTGTCGCGAAGAGGCTGGAGTTTGTTGCGTGGAAATTGGAGTTTGTTGCGAGGAAATTGAATTTAGTCGCGCCGAGCCTGAATTTAATCGCGCCGAGCCTGAATTTAATCGCGCCGAGCCTGAATTTAGTCGCGCCGAGCCTGAATCTAATCGCGCCGAGCCTGAATCTAATCGCGCCGAAATTGAATCTAATCGCGCCGAAATTGAAATGAAATCGCGATTCAATTTCAATTAGCTCGGCTTTTATTTCTGTCTTGACGCGAAAAATGCCAGTCCCGGCGCGATAAAATCAATCTTGACGCGGCAAAAGCCGGTGCACTCGGGGATTGCCGGCGGCCTAACGGAGATAATTGTTGGCTTGACGGAGATAATCGTCGACGCGAGGCGACGGGGCGTATGACACTTTCACCTGCGGTGTAATCTGTGCCAACATCTATATCATTGCCTAAATAAAAACGCAGCCGTACTCCCTTGTGAGAATACGGCTGCGTTGATTTTTGTGTAAGGGTAATCTCCTAGTAGTTTTGTGCCAGGAGCTGGAAGTAGCTCTGCGGATGAGCGCATGCGGGGCAGATTTCGGGAGCCTGCTTGCCTACGCAGATATGGCCGCAGTTGGCGCACTGCCAGATGCAGTCGCCGTCCTTGGTGAAGACCACCTTCTTCTGTAGATTGTCGAGCAGCTTACGGTAGCGCTCCTCGTGGTGCTTCTCAATGGCGCCAACGAGTTCAAACTTGGTGGCAATCTCTTCAAAGCCTTCCTCGCGTGCTTCCTTGGCAAACTGAGCATACATATCAGTCCACTCATAGTTCTCGCCATCAGCGGCATCTTTGAGATTCTCTTCGGTGGAAGGTACTGCACCTCCGTGGAGATACTTAAACCACAGCTTGGCATGCTCTTTCTCATTAGCAGCGGTCTCCTCGAAGATGTTGGCTATCTGCACATAGCCATCCTTCTTTGCCTTGGAGGCATAGTAGGTGTACTTGTTGCGGGCCTGTGACTCACCAGCGAAGGCGGTCATCAGGTTCTGCTCGGTTTTTGTGCCTTTTAGATTCATAAATTTTGCAATTAAATAGTTAAGGAGTGAGAATTACTTCTCGCACTGGTCCTTGCAGCAGCAGGTGCCGATGATGCACCAAACGACGGCAGCAACGACAGCACCCACGATGGGGGCTACGATGAATACCCAGAGGTCTGTCATGGCCTGACCTCCCTCGAAGATGGCGGGACCGATAGAGCGTGCGGGGTTAACGGAGGTGCCGGTGTAATGGATGCCCACAAGGTGGATCAACACGAGGCTGAGACCGATGGCAAGGCCGGCAAACTGGCCAGCGCCCTTCTTTGCGTCAGTGGTGCCAAGTACTACGAGTACGAAGATGAAGGTGAGCACAGCCTCAACGATGAAGCCTGCCAGTTGACTGCCTGCACCTGCGCAGCTGTTAGCTCCTGTGAGGGTGCCGCCAAACTCGGTGGTGGTGACGCTGGTGATGGCATAGAGTACGGCAGCGGCGATGATGGCACCGATTACCTGGAATACGATGTAGCCTACGGCATCCTTAGCGCTGATACGCTTGGAGAGAAGGCAACCGATAGTGATGGCGGGGTTAATGTGGCATCCGCTTACGCCACCGATGGTGTAAGCCATGGCTACTACAGCAAGGCCAAAAGCCATTGCAGTGCCCACAACGGATGCGGTGTCAACGCCGCAGTTTAGGCTTACGGCAGCGCCGCAGCCAAGGAGGGTCAGTACAAATGTGCCCACCATTTCAGCTAAATACTTTTTCATAGTAGAATTAAAAGGTTGAAAGGTTATTGGTTATAGGTTATTGGTTATAGGAGCCCCTCCCCAACCCTCCCCTCAAGGGAGGGAGTTCTACCCCATAGGGGGAAGTTAGAGGAGGCTTGATTATTGGTCAACGTATGCAGCCGGACTTGTTTAACGGTTATTGTTTATTGTTTATTAGCGCTACGGCGTAGGCGGCGATGCCTTCTTCGCGTCCGGTAAAGCCAAGGTGCTCTGTGGTTGTGGCCTTGATGGATACGCAGTTGGCAGGCACTTGCATCACCTCGGCCAGGCAGGCCTGCATCTCAGGGATATGCGGATTGATCTTTGGGCGTTCGCAGCAAACAGTAGCATCGATATTGCCTATGGTATAACCGTTTTGGCTGAGCAGACCGACCACCTTAGCAAGTAGCAGTTTGCTGTCGATGCCTTTATAGCGTGGATCAGTGTCGGGGAAATGATAGCCGATATCGCGAAGGCAGGCTGCCCCGAGCAGGGCATCACAGATGGCGTGGATGAGCACGTCGGCATCACTGTGTCCAAGAAGCCCGAAGTCTGTGTTAATCTTTACACCGCCAAGCCAGAGCTCACGGTCTGCTGCGATGCGATGAACATCATATCCTAATCCTATACGCACTTTTTAATTGAAAATTGATAATTGAAAATTATTGCCAAGTCCGGCGATGGGGGTTCCCTCTAACTCTCCCTCTCATGGGGACTCGGTTATTGTTTATTGGTTATTGTTTAACGGTTATTGTTTAACGTCTGCGTCCGCGGTTGAAGAGGTCCCTGATGCCGTCCATATCGAAGCCAAGGGATACGCGGAGGGTCTGGTCGAGAGGGTTGGCGGCAGCCGTCGAGATTACGTAGCCGGCATCGATGGAGAATACGCTCATCTTAAATCCTGCACCCACGGTGAAGTATTTGCGTCCGCCCTTTGTGTCAGCCTCGTGGTGATAGCCGGCGCGGAGGGCAAACTTGTCGTTGTACACATACTCTGCACCCACCGACCACTGTATTTCCTCTAGCTCCTCAGAGAATCCGTTGGGCGCATCGCCGAAACTCTTGAAAATGCCGGAGATGGACGATACATTGTAGTAGTGTTCCTCTCGATATTTCTGATACTCGGCAGTATGGTCCATGCCGTCGGTAGTGTCGAAGCCCAGCTTCTTGGCGCACTGGGCGTCTGTGGGATAAGTGGGCACGAGCAGCTTGTTGGCGTCGGCAGCAATGGAGAAGCGGTTATACTCGTTGATGGGGACGGTGTAGTTGAAACCGAGGCGCAGCGTTGTAGGGATGAAATAGGAATAGTCATCGCCGTAGTTGATCTTGCTGCCGAGGTTATAGATACCGCCACCGATGCTGAGCTGACACTCGCGGCTACCCATATTTAAAAAGGTATTATAATAGGCGGAAAGGTCTGCGGCAAAGGCAGAACCGGGCTTTGAGCCGTCGTCGCTCTTGCCGGAGAGGTCGGAGTAGATGTAGCGGAAGGTTACGGCTGCGGAGAATTTCTCGCTCAGCATGCGGCTATAGGCGGCATCTACCGCCAATTCATAGGGCTTGATGGTAGTGTTGTCCATTCCGTTGACCATCACATCGCCAAGGGAGAAATAGCGCAGTGAAGCGGAAACAGCCTGATAGTCTCCCAGGCGATAGTAGCCTGCCATATAGGCAAGGTCGATATCATTGACCAACTGGCGCAACCAGGGAGTGTAGTTGAGGGCTATACCTCCCTTGGATATTGCGAAGGGATATTTTGCGGCGTTCCACGCTTGGGAGTTGATATCTGCCTCGGTGGCAGCACCAACGTCACCCATACCGCCAGCTCGTGCATCGGGAGCGATGCTCTGTGACACAACGGCCGTCTGCACAGGGTTGAATTTTTCCTTGATATCCTCGGCCATTGATGTGGTGGCCAAAATCATCAGCGCTGTGAGCGCACTTGTAAGTTTCTTCATGTTTTTTAAAAGTTTATGCTCAATGATTATAAACTCAAAAAAGTGCGGTTTATTGTCTATGGATAATCAATTTCTGCTTTTTTGTGCTTTGTTTGCTGTCATTGCAACTTATGGCAACCTTATAGACGTAAAGTCCGCCTTGCAGGGCTACGCCGTTGTTGGATGTGAGGTTCCATGGTATAGTGTGATAGCCGGTAGATGTGGTGGCCTTCTCAGTGTGCGTCCATACGTGCTGCCCGTAGAGGTTGTAGACATCGATGGTGAAGGTTGTCTCGCTGTTAGGACGGTCGTAGTAGATGATAAAGGATGTAGTGGTGGATGCCGGGTTGTTGCTGAGATAGACTTTGTTCATTTGCGGTCTCATGCTGGCATCAACCACAAAGTCGAGCACGGCAGCCGAGGAGTTGTTCTTGACATCCCATGCACGGAACATCAGTTTGTGGTCACCGTCTTCCAGGGTGGGTATCATGAATGCCACCTTGCCTGAGGTGTAGCTGCCAAAGTCGTTCTCGTAGTAGGGATTGAGTATGTAGGATGTGTTCTCCTTGCCGTCGATGATGAGCTCAAGGTCGTGCCCTACCCCATTGCCTGTGATATTTATGCCGTCCGAGTCGGAGAGGTTGGCATAGAAGTAGGGTGTGTCGTTAACTGTCTGGCCGTTCTGAAATTCCGGATTGTTGAGATAGACGTAAATCTTTGGCCCCTCTGTGCTGGCAGTGTAGCCGGGGCTGGTGCCGCCCACGGTGAATCGCTTGTCGGTGCCGTTGGCTTCAAGGCTGTGGTCGGTATTGACGGCATAGAGCTTTGCCATTCCCTCTCCGTTGGTGTATTTTATGTCGAGGGGTATTGGCATCACTACGCTGAATCGGCCGGCGCTTACTGAGTCGTTGCCTTCAAAGAGCAGGTGGTCGTAGGAGTAGTAAGTCAGCGGCTCGACGTCTTCTTTTGTGTTGTTCTTGCAGGTAATGGTATCCTGGCTATCATAGAGGGTAATGGTCACTTGGCCGTTAAACATTGGCAGCTTGTTGCCGTCCTCATCTTCTATATGGCCCGAGAATCGGGCTTTGCTGCCGGCGGAGAGGTTGGGCAGTCGTCCGCTGCTGAGAGCCATGCCGTTGATGCTGTCGAGCACTGCTGTCTGTGTGGGCATCGACAGGGTTATGGCAGGGTCGCCCATCAGGGCATATTTCAGCTTGTTCTCGCTGTAGTCGCGGGCGCTGATCACCTCGCCGTCGACGGAGCTGACGAGATTTACTTTAGTCAGGCGCATTGCGTCGCCGATGGTGTTGCGCTTGCCATTTGACTTGCCGAACACATAGTCAACGTAGTAGTTGTTGATATAGCTGTTCTGGGTGCTGTATACGGCTCGGGCAGAACTCATGAATGCTATGGCCGCTCCATTGGGGTTGACCATGCTCTCAACGCCTATATTCTCTTCTTCGCGGTCATAGGGCGTTATCTCGCATGATGCCACCACCCACATGGGCACCTTGGCGCTGGAGAAGGCCTTGAAGTTGGCTGTCTTGAGCACCAGTTCTTTAGATATGCAGTAGGGAGCGCCGTGACCGGTGTAGTCCATCAGGATGGCGCCCTTGCTGACAGCCTTGTTGATGTCGGTTGTCACCTGTGGGTAGGTGAAGCCGGTGGCAGTGGCCACTCGTGTATAGGTGTCCCAGTAGATGCGGTCAACCTTCAGGTTGGGATGACGCGCCTCCACATTCTGCACCACGCTCTCAGCGCCGATCATGTGCTTCTGCCTGTCACCGTCATCGGCAAGGAAGCATACGGTGTTCTTCCAGCTGCCGGTGGCTTTGTTCTCGATATATTTCTCTATCTTGTCAACCAGTATTTTTGCCTTGTCGGCAGTTTTCACTGGCATTCGGCCTACGCCGAGGTCCATTTTGTCGTAGCGTATGTTGCCGCCCTCGCCGTCGTCGAGCAGTCCGAAGAAGTCGTCGCAGACATAGCAGGTCACTTCGCTTGCCGAGGCCTCGCTTTCATAGCAAAGCAGGTAGTCGCGCGGGTCGAGGCGCCGGCATGACTCGGTCAGGCATCTGTTGTCCCATAGCGAGCTTCCGAAGAGCAGCAGATATTTGGGCAGGTCGTTGCCGGTGTTGCGGTCGTAGAGCATTTTGAGGTAGCGCCTATAGGCTCCGCCGTCGGGTGTGCCGGAGGAGAACTCATTGTATAGCAAATCGGCTCTGACCACCTTCACCCTCAGCGAGTCGTGGCTGCGGTGGATGTCGGCCAGACGCTCAGCCTGCTCGAGCAGTTTTCCGCTTTCGGGAATGATGATCACCATGTCGGCCACTGAGTCGGCATGCAGGTCTTGGTTTACTATACTGCCCACTCGCTCCGGTGTTGGGTAGGTGGCATTCACGTTCACTGCCACGTAGCGCAGCGTGGGGTTCTCCACGTTAAATTGCAGCGTACTGCCGCTGAATGTGCTTTCCACTCGTGCCGTTGGGTTGCCCGGATAGCCTATACGCCATATCTGTGTGGCGGCGGTGGCACCTTCCAGGCGCATGGCTGAGGGCTTGGTGCTGTAGTGGCTGAACACCAGGAAATTGCTGTTCATCTTCAGTTTGCGGCGATAGCATATCTTGACATAGTCCAGGCGTGCCGACTGCCCGGCGGTGGTGGTAATTCTCAGCGAGTTTGCATCAGTCAGATTGTTGAGGGCGAAGTCGCGGCGGCCGTTGGTGGCTTTGTCAAATTCGTTGGTCAGCGAACCCATCACTATGCTGCCGATGCTCTTGGAGTTGAAATAATGCTGAGCTGTCGTTATCTTGGTGGACGATGCCGAGATGGCCACTGTCATTGCCGATGTGTAGTCATTGTCCACGTCGGGAGTGTTGATGAGCAGGGTGCGGTCGTTGCCGTTGGCGTAGTTGTATTCTTCATAGAAGGTGCGGCCTCCGGTGTACCATGAGAATTCATCCTTGTCTATTATGGCATGCTCTGGGTAGGTGGTGATGGTCTGGCTTGTTGATGCCGGAGCTGCCAGCGTAGGCATGGCCAGCGGTTCGTCGCCTTCTGTCAGGAAGTAGTAGCTGTATCTGGAGTATGTGTTGTTGGCATGGGTGGCTATGCAGGCGCTGGTCTCGTCGGCAGGGTTGGAGAGAGTCCAGTTGCCCCATCTCACGGTACCTTCGGCAAAGAACAGCAGTCCGTCGCCGCGGCGGTAGAGGGGCACCTCCTCCAGGTCGTCATAGTCGCTGTTGATGTAGGTGCCGTAGCTGATCACTTCGTTCTGCACGCGGCCTCCGTAGCCGTATAGCTTCACCCGGTTGATATTGCTGAATCCCAGTCCGGAGAGGAAGCTGGGCGTGAGCTGATAGATGCCCTCGTCGCTAACCCTTATCTTCACCCATTTGCCGGAGGATAGCACAGAGTGGGCCTTGTAGCGGCCGTTACCCTCGCCGCTGTCCTCGTCAGATGTGGGATAGAAAGAGCCCGATTTGGCAGTACCCGTCTTGGCGGTGATGCACAGTTTGCAGCTGATCAGTTTGAGGTATTTGCCGTTGCGCTTTATGATAGGCACGAACTTCACGTCAAGCATGCCCACCTTGCAGCTGACACCGAGGTAAGTCTCAATCTTTATCTCCTCCCCTATTTCTGCCTTCGCCTCGCGCAGCATCTTGCTCTCTGCCTTAGTCAGTTCCGCGTATTCCGGATACTCTATGCTCACGTCGTAACCCAGGCTCGAATAGTCGGTGCCCAGGTCTATCGTCTTGCAAAACTCTGGCAGGTCGCCGCTTAGCGACACGCCGTTCCAGTTGATATGGGTAAAGACGTTGTCTGTATTCGCCGTGGCGGCTCCGGTTATGCTCGCGCACGCTATCAGGATGATGGCGGCCCACAGCCTTTTAGTCATACTGTATATTGTTGATATGTGCATATTCCTAGGGTTCGAAAGTATATGGTTCGAGAGTTATTTCACGTTGAATTCAGTTAGTTTACGGCCGCAAATCACGCCCTCCAGATGGCTGTCCACCTCCACCAGCGGTTTCTCTTTCGGCTGACCTGTCAGCAATATGTCGCCTTGGCGCAGGGTGAAGAATCTGCTTACCTTCTCTATCACCAGTCCGGCCTCCGCCTTGAGGTCTGCTATATGCAGCGAGCTCTTCTCCTCACCGTCAATCAGTAGCCGGGCCGTCAGTCCGTCGGCAGGTGCCTTCGGCAGTTCAGCCGTCTCCAGCCAATCTCCCAGGCATACGGAGCCGTCAAAGCTCTTGGCCTTGTCCCACGGTTCGCCATGCCGGCTGAGCTGGCGCAGTACATCCTCGGCGGTAAAGTCCACGGCCACTCCCACTGCATCGTAGTAGCGGTGGGCGAAGCGGGCGGCTATGCTCTTACCCATACGGCTAATGCGCAGCGCCAGATAGGGCGCAGCGCTCATCTCGTGGGTGAAGTCGGGCTTAAACATCGGCTTGCCGTGAGTCAGCAGCGCCGAGTCGGCCTTCATCCATATGCGAGGGCATTCCTGCATTATATCTAACGCATTTTGGCCGTTTTTATTGTACCCGTCAGCGCTTTCAGCAACGATTATCTTCATAATAACGCAAAGTTACAGAAAAATCTTCAAACGGCAATGATTTTACACCGAAAAAAATCTCCTTCTTCATCCTTATAAAATATTATAAGGTATCTGTAAGCAACTTATATTGGATTTTTTTCGTAACTTCGCAGCCTAAATAATTTTTATACGCAATGATTACAGTCAACGACCTTGCCATTCAGTTTGGCCATCAGATTCTATACAAGGACGTAAACCTCAAGTTCACCAACGGCAATATATACGGCATCATCGGTGCCAACGGCGCCGGCAAGAGCACTCTCCTTCGCGCTATCAGCGGCGAGCTGGAGGCCAGCAAGGGCACCATCGAGATCGGCGTAGGCGAACGAATGTCGGTGCTTTGTCAGGATCACTTCAAGTATGACGACTACTCCGTGCTCGACACTGTGCTTATGGGCTACCGCGAGCTGTGGGACCTCAACAATGAGCGCAACGCCCTCTACGCCAAGGAGGATTTCTCCGATGCCGACGGCATCCGTGCTGCCGAGCTGGAGGAGAAGTTTGCCAACATGGGTGGCTACGACTCCGAGAGCAATGCCGGTGCCCTGCTTGAGCAGCTGGGCATTCCTGTCAAGAAGCACTCCACCAAAATGGCCGACCTCGAGGGTAAGGAGAAGGTGCGTGTCCTGCTGGCGCAGGCCCTCTTCGGCGACCCCGACAATCTGTTGCTCGATGAGCCCACCAATGATCTCGACCTTGAGACCGTGGAGTGGCTTGAGAACTATCTCGGCAACTATGAGCACACCGTTCTGGTGGTAAGCCATGACCGCCACTTCCTTGATGCCGTCTCTACCCATACCGTTGATGTTGACTACGGCAAGATAACCCTCTTTGCAGGCAACTACAGCTTCTGGTATCAGAGTTCGCAGCTTGCCCTGCGTCTTATGCAGAATCAGCGTCAGCGCGTTGAGGAGAAGCGCAAGGAGCTGGAGGAGTTTATCCGCCGCTTCTCTGCCAATGTGGCAAAGTCCAAGCAGACCACCAGCCGCAAGAAGATGCTTGAGAAGCTGAGTATCGAGGAGATTCGCCCCTCCACTCGCAAATATCCCGGCATCATCTTCCAGATGGACCGCGACCCGGGCAATCAGATCCTCGAGGTCAAGGGACTCAAGGCTGTGGCCGATGACGGCGCGGTGCTCTTCCGCGACCTCAACTTCACCGTAGAGAAAGGTCAGAAGGTCGTCTTTATCAGCCATGACTCCAGGGCAATGACAGCCCTCTTTGAGATAATCAACGGCAATGCCCAGCCCGTGGAGGGCGAGTATAAGTGGGGCGTGACCATTACCACCGCTTATCTGCCGCTTGACAACACCTCCTTCTTCAATTCCTCCATGAACATGCTGGAGTGGCTCAGCCAGTTTGGCGAGGGCAACGATGTCTATTTCAAGGCATTCCTTGGCCGCATGCTCTTTAGTGGCGAGGATATACTGAAGAAGGTCAATGTGCTCAGCGGCGGTGAGCGTATGCGACTGATGATTGCCCGCATGCAGCTTAAGAATGCCAACTGCCTCATCCTCGACACCCCTACCAATCATCTTGACCTCGAGTCCATACAGGCCTTCAACAACAATCTCAAGCTTTACAAGGGCAACCTTCTCTTCGCCAGCCACGACCATGAGTTCATCAACTCTTTGGCCGACCGCGTGATAGAGCTTACCCCCAACGGCATCATCGACAAGCTCTCCAACTATGAAGACTACATGGCCGATGCCCGCATACAGGAGCTCAGACATAAGCTGTATAACAATGAGTGAAGAGGTTGAAAGGTTAAAAGATTAAAAGATTAAAAGGTTAAAAGATTATTTGTTAGTCGTGAGTCAAGAGGCGAGAGTCAAGAGTCAATCCGGACTTGGCTAAACCTCAAACCTCAAATCTCAAATATTAACAGTTTTCGTTTTCGTTTTCGTTTTCGTTAACTCCGTAAATTGTAAATAGCCCAATTGTAAATCAATTGTAAATTGTAAATTGCTAAATTGTAAATATCA
>CADAZW010000058.1 GCA_902792555.1 uncultured Bacteroidales bacterium
TAGGAGTTAAGAGTTAGGAGTTAAGAGTTAAGAGTTAGGAGTGAATTAATTGTTTTAGGTCAATTTTGCCTTCATAGATTGCTTTGCCGAACACTACGGCAGGTATGCCGGCATTGTTGAGGGCGCTGATGTCTTCCTCGCAGCTTACCCCGCCGCTGGCTATGAGCTTAAGGTCGGGGAATTGTCTCATAATCTCTTGATAGAGCGCTACGGCAGGACCTTGCAGCATGCCGTCCTTGCTGATGTCAGTGCAGAGCACGTGGCGGATGCCGCGGTCGTAGTAGCTCTGTATGAAGGGGATAAGCTCTTGCCGGCTATCTTCCTTCCAGCCATTGATGCTTATGTGCCCGTCGCAGACATCGGCTCCCAGTATCAGTCGGTCGGCTCCATATCGGTTTATCCATTGCTCCATCATGTCGGGCTGCTTAACGGCAATGCTGCCCACTGTGGCATAGGCTGCACCGCTGCTGAGCACGGCCTCCATGTCGGCATCGCTCTTTATGCCACCGCCGAAGTCAATCTGCAGGCTTGTGCTGCCGGCTATGGCCTTGAGGATGTTGATGTTTACCACATGGCTTGACCTTGCCCCGTCGAGGTCCACCAGATGCAGACGCCTATAGCCCAAGATCTCTACTTCCTTGGCAAAGTCGAGGGGATTGAGGTCATACACCTTCTTGCTGCCGTAGTCGCCCTTGGTAAGGCGCACGCATTTGCCGTCAATGATGTCAATGGCGGGGATGAGTTCAATCATGGCTCTGTCTGGCAATTTGGATGAAGTTGCGGAGAATCTGCTCGCCTACGGCCCCGCTCTTTTCGGGATGAAACTGTGTGGCGTAGTAGTTGCTGCGATGCATTGAGGCACAGAATGGCTGTATATAGTCGCAGTCGGCTATGGAGAGGTCGTTCTGCGGGACGTAGAAGCTGTGGACGAAATAAACGAAGTCGCCGTCGCTAATGCCTTCGTAGAGCGGACTTTTCAGGTTATGCAGGCTGTTCCATCCCATGTGTGGTATTTTTTGGCTGTGCAGGGTAGGGCAAAAACGCTTTACCTCTGCGTCGAAGATGCCCAGGCAGTCGGTGTTGCCCTCTTCGCTGTGACTACACATCAGCTGCATGCCGATGCAGATGCCCAGCACGGGCTGACGCAGACTTTTGATAACCTGGTCGAGACTCTTACTGCGCAGATACTGCATGGTGTTGGCTGCCTCGCCTTGGCCAGGAAAGAGCACACAGTCGGCGCTCGTTATCTTTGCCGCATCGTCGGTAACGATGGGCTCAATACCCAGCCTCCTCACGGCATTGGCCACGGAGTAGATATTGCCTGCGTTATATTTTATGATGACTACGTCCACTGGATAACCATTAGTATGCTCTTGCTACCAGGGCCTTAAACTTGGCAGGCTTGCCGCTTACCATGTCAATGCCGGGGTTGGTCTGGTCCACATCGAAGGGGATGCATCGTATGGTGGCCTGGGTGTCCTCCTTTATCTGGGCCTCGGTCTCCTCCGTGCCGTCCCATGGGCAGAGGAAGAAGCCGCCGTCCTGAATGCGCTGCTTAAACTCCTCGTAGTCGCTGCACTCGTAGGTGTGAGCCTTGCGGTAGTCGAGAGCCTTCTTATAGACATTCTGCTGTATCTCGTCTAGCAGCCTGGCGGCATATTCTTCAATGCCTTCCACGCTTACGTTCTGTTTCTCCAGAGTGTCGCGGCGCATAATCTCCACCTCGCCCTTCTCCAGGTCGCGTGCTCCCAGCACTATGCGTACAGGCACGCCCTTCAGCTCATAGTCGGCAAACTTGAAGCCCGGACGCTTGCTGTCGTCGTTGTCATACTTCACGCTTACGCCAAGGGCTTTGAGCTTCTGCACCATCTCGGCGGCCTTCCGGTCGAGCTCTTCCATCTGTGCGGGTTTGCCGATGGGTATGATCACCACTTGGATGGGAGCCAGGGCTGGAGGCAGCACCAAGCCGTTGTCGTCGGAGTGAGTCATGATGAGGGCGCCCATCAGACGGGTGCTTACTCCCCACGAGGTGGCCCAAGCATAGTCCAGCTGATTCTCCTTGTTGAGGAACTGCACTCCGAAAGCCTTGCCGAAGTTCTGGCCGAGGAAGTGGCTGGTACCGCTCTGCAGCGCCTTGCCGTCCTGCATCATGGCCTCAATGGTATAGGTATCTACGGCTCCGGCAAAGCGCTCTGTGGCACTCTTCACTCCCTGCACTACAGGCACGGCCATATACTCCTCGGCAAACTTGGCGTAAACCTTGAGCATCTGCTGAGCTCTCTGCTCTGCTTCGTCGCGTGTAGCGTGGGCGGTGTGGCCCTCCTGCCAGAGAAATTCCGATGTACGGAGGAAGAGGCGGGTGCGCATCTCCCAGCGCATGACGTTGCACCACTGGTTGCATAGCACGGGCAGGTCGCGGTAAGACTTAATCCAATTCTTGTATGTATTCCAGATGATCGTCTCTGAGGTGGGACGGATGATCAGTTCCTCCTCCAGCTTTGCCTCCGGGTCAACGATTACACCGTCGTGGGTGTCATTGGTCTTGAGGCGGTAGTGGGTTACCACGGCGCACTCCTTGGCGAAGCCCTCCACGTGCTCAGCCTCCTTCGACAGGAAACTCTTGGGAATCAG
The DNA here is from genome assembly GCA_902792555.1 of uncultured Bacteroidales bacterium. Classification (GTDB taxonomy): domain Bacteria; phylum Bacteroidota; class Bacteroidia; order Bacteroidales; family Bacteroidaceae; genus UBA6382. The sequence goes on from CADAZW010000058.1 coordinate 2,632, forward strand.
CAGGGGGAAATAGGCGTTTTGCACGCCAGTCTCCTTAAACATGCCGTCAAGCACCTGCTGCATCTTCTCCCAGATGGCGTAGCCGTAGGGCTTGATCACCATGCAGCCTCTTACGTCGGCCTGCTCGGCCAGGTCAGCCTTAACCACCAGTTCATTATACCATCTTGAATAATTCTCACTCTTCTTGGTGAGGTCTTTCAGTTCTATTGCCATATGTAGAAAAGTTAAAAGCTAAAAGAGAATAGAAAACATGTGAATGTGTAACCATAAAAATCGGGCGCAAATTTACTAAAAATCCACCGAAAAAACCAATTTTCAATTGTCAATTCTCAATTGTCGGCAAAAAATACCTACCTTTGCTTTCAAAACGGCATGAAAATAGTCAAGAAAATAATCCTCTGGGTGCTCATCTTGTTCTTTGGATCGAGCATTTTCTTCACACTTGTCTATAAATGGGTGCCTGTCTATGTCAGTCCCCTTATGCTCATCCGATGCGTTCAGCAGCACCATGCCGACAGGCCCGTACATATTTATCACCGCTGGGTACCGCTCGACAGCATTTCCCCCCACCTCTCTTCAGCCGTTATGGCGTCGGAGGATCAGCGTTTCCTGGAACATAGCGGCTTTGATTTTGATGCCATAAAACAGGCGGCTCGCGAGAATAGTAAAGGCAAGCGCCGACGCGGGGGCAGCACCATCTCACAGCAGACGGCAAAGAATGTCTTCCTCTGGCCGGCATCCTCGTGGATTCGCAAGGGCTTCGAGACATATTTCACCTTCCTGACAGAGCTGATGTGGAGCAAGGAGCGGATAATGGAGGTCTACCTCAACACCATTGAGATGGGTGACGGCATATATGGGGCACAGGCCGTAGCCGAGCATCATTTCGGCACCACAGCCTCCCAGCTGACCAAGAAGCAGTGCGCACTCATTGCCGCCTCGCTGCCCAATCCGTTGCGCTACAACAGTGCAAAACCCTCCGCCTATCTGCTCAAACGCCAGCGGCAGATAATACGGCAGATGCCCTACATCGAGAACCAGAAGGAAAAATACAACTTCAATTCTAATTGACGATTGGACTAATTGACGATTGGACTATTGGTAGGCCGTTGGGCGTAAGTTTCTAAATTGTTAAATGGTGAAATGATAAAGGCTTTCGGACTTGGATAAATTGTGAAATTGTCAAATTGTGAAATTGTGAAATGAAAGAGGTACACTATTTCTACGCTCCCGATGCCCTCACTTCCCGGCAGCTGCCGGTGGAGGAGGCAAACCATGCCCTGCGTGTGCTGCGTCTGAAGGAGGGTGATGCCCTTAACGTGATTGATGGGCAGGGCCATCTTATTGACGCCACGATTACCGAGGCTACACGGCGCGGCTGCTTCTTTGAGAACAACAAGATAGAGACTCTGCCCCCCATGTGGGCCCACAGAATTCACCTCGCAGTAGCCCCCACGAAGAATATCGACCGCATGGAATGGCTTGTGGAGAAAGCCACCGAGATAGGCGTTGACAGGATAAGCTTCCTTGATTGCCGGTACTCCGAACGGCGTGTGATAAAGACCGAGCGTCTCAGCAAGATTGCCGTTGCCGCCATGAAGCAGAGCCACAAGTTCTATCTGCCGCAGATAGACGACATGCAGCCGTTTGACACTTTTGTCAAGGCATCCCGCAGCGGACTCAGATTCATTGCCCATTGCTATGAAGACGCTGACCTGCTGCTGCCTGACGGCACAAAGCCTATGCTGCTTGAGGCTCTCCGCAATAAGATTGCCGATTCCGATGCTGCCACCTTTACTGTTCTCGTCGGTCCCGAAGGTGATTTCTCTGCCGATGAGGTGCTTGAGGCCCTTAGCAGCGGATTCACACCAGTGTCACTCGGCCACTCACGGTTGCGCACTGAGACGGCAGCCCTTGTCGCTGTCCACCTCATGCAATTGGCACAGGCAGACTGATTGCTGCACCTTTCCTTGAACATACTGCGACAGGAAAGAATTTCACCGAGGAAAGAAAAACCTAATCACGCGGAAACAGAATCTAATTGCGCAGAGCCGAAATCTAATCGCGCCGAAATCAAATCTAATCGCGCGGAGCCGAAATCTAATCGCGTCGAAACTTACTATCTCTGCGCGATTAAAAATAATATAACGATATTTCAGTCGGTCTTTCCCTAGTTTTAAAAAATAATCGCGTCCAGACTCTGGGTTGAGTATGGGCGCGATATGTTTTAGTGTGGTTTTAAGTTTATTTGTTTTAGTGTGGTTTAAAGTTTATTTGCCTATTGTCCTGTTGCTGTCTTCCACCATCTTGCGTATTTGCCTGGAGAAATCCTTGTCGGCTGCAAGCTGCTCGAGGGTGGGCTGCATACGCCATCGCCAGTAGTGGCGTGGTATCTCGGGATGGTTGATCTGCTCCTGTTCGAGTTGGTCGCTGCGCATGGTCTGGCTCATGCCGAGCAGGTCTTGCAGTGATATGATGGTAAGCAGCGAGTTTGACTGCAGATGGCGGCTGATGACGGCCTTGCAGTCGTCGGGGGAGAGCAGGGCTGGTGGCGGTGTGGTGTTGCCCAGGATATTATGCCAGTAGTCGGCGGCTGCTTCGGGATTCTGTTTCCACCACAGTCGCAGGGGTGCCATGTCGTGGGTGGAGATGGTGTCGACAGAGTAGAGGGGATTGTCGTGCAGGTCGCTGAATCGGCCGTTGCCCCGCTTTGGCATGGTCTGAATCTCGAGGGTGAGGATGTTGAGGTCCTTGAGCACGGGATGGACGCATGTGGGTATCATGCCGAGGTCTTCAGCGCAGGCCAGCATGGTGGTGGCGCAGGTGAGCTTGGGCAGACGGCGGTATGCCTCTTCAGTCCAGTGGCGGTCATGACGCTCGTAGAAGAAGTACTGGTAGATGCGGTCGTATGCCTGCCTGTCGGTCTCGCTGAGATGGCGGTAGGCACGGGTGTTCTTGCCCCAAATGTTTATGTGGTATATCTCTGTGGCCTGGCTGGTGGTGACGAACAGGACATTGTTGTAGGCGGCGAGGAAGAGCTCTCTCTGCTGTCCGGAGAATCCCATTTCCCTCAGCGTCTTGTCGATGGCGCGCTGGGAGTTGACGTATTTGTCGATGATGGTCCACTTGCCGTCTTCGCCGAACTGGAAGAAGAATTCCTTTGCCACCGGCAGCAGTTCTCCGAAATGGCGCTGCATCTCGCCCTCGGTAAATCGTGGTCGGGTGTAGGCTTCGGGATCGGCGGTGAAACCCATGAGCAGGAGCTCGCTGCGGGTGAGCGGCAGTCCGGGGTTGAAGTGGCCGAGGGTGCCGTAGATATGCTGCACGGGTATCTCCCATATGCGGAAGAATCCGAGCACGTGGTCTATGCGGTAGGCATCGAAGTATTGTGCCATGTGGCTGAGGCGCCTGTGCCACCATGTGCCATCGTCGGCTAGTATTGCGGGCCAGTTATAGGTGGGGAATCCCCAGTTCTGGCCGTTTGCGGAGAATTGGTCGGGCGGAGCACCGGCCTGTGAGTCGAAGTTGAGGTACTGGGGCTGCAGCCATGCAGTGGCACTGTCTCTCGACACTCCGATGGGTATGTCGCCCTTGAGTATGACGCCGCGTTGGGTGGCATATTCGTGGATTTGTGCGAACTGCTTGTCGAGCAGGAATTGTACTACGCTATAGAACTCGATGTCGTCAAGGATGTTGCTGGCAATGGCCCAGCGCTGGAGTGCCACCTGGTCGTATTCGCGGAATTGGGGCCAGCGCCGGAAGTTGGCTGTTCCGTTAACCTTCAGCAGGTAGCGGAAGAAGCTATATGGCATCAGCCAGTCGGCATTGTCGCGCTTGAAGATCTTGTATTTGGTTGAGCGCAGTATGTCTTGCTTATTCTCGAGGAAATAGTCGTGGAGGTAGCTTTCCTTGAGGTCGAACACCTCGTCGTAGTCCAGCAGTGGTTGGCTGTTGACGGCTGCTCGGCGCTGCAGGTAGAGCTTGAGCTTTGTCTTGCTCTTGAGGGGCGGCAGGGAGTTGAAGTCAAGGTATAGCGGGTGGAGTGCAAAGGCCGAGATGGGGTTGTAGGGATAGGAGTCGTGCCAGTTGCCTTCGCGTGTGGTGTCGTTGACGGGCAGGAGCTGGATTATGCTCAGGCCGGAATCGGCAGCCCAGTCCACCAGCCGCTGAAGGTCGCCGAAGTCGCCTATTCCCCATCCTTCCTCTGAGCGCAGGGAGAAGAGAGGCACGACTACTCCTGCCACCTTCATGTCATTGTGGGGCAGCACAGGGGTGAAGGTGTCGATGATTGCTTTGCCGCTGTCGGTGTCTATGGGAGCCAGAAATCGGTCTTGCCCGCTTTCCCATAGGGGATTGCCGCCATCCTGATTGACGAGCACGAACTTATAGTTGAGTCCCTCGGCGGGAATGTCGGTGATTTTCATAGGGAATGCCCAGGAGCCGTTGTGCACTTTCAGTCCGAGGATGCCTTTGGAGGGTTGCCAGTTGCCGGTGGCTTCGTTGCTGCCGCAGAGGTATATCTTGTGGCCTGTGGGGGGCACATAGTCGGTGAAGGCTATTACCAGGTCGGAGCTGTCGACGGCCTGCACCGTGCTTTCCTCCTTCACGAAGGGATATATCACGTCGGCATAGGCTGATGAGTAAAGATAGTTCTTTCCCATGTCGCTATGCCAGGTGGCCTTGATGCTGATGTGTGGCGAGCCTTGATAGAACAGGTGGTGGGAATATTGTCCGTGGCCTTTCTCCTCGTCGATGAATTCCTGACGGGTGCGTACGGTGAATCCGTAGTCTATCTCGTCAACCTTGCGTGAAGGCAGCTCTATGCTTTGATGCCAGTGCTTGCCGTCGTCGCTTTTCATCTTGATGGGTTCGTTGAGTCCGGCACGCAGTCGCTTGTTGGAGGACAGGGTGACATAAACGGCCTGGTCTTTGCTATGGGTGATATACTCCACCTCAATGTCTATCAGTGTTACTTCTGCCATTTTTATTGTGATGTGTTATTATGTGTTCTGGCTTGTTGGCTTTGTGTTATGGGTAGATGATGTCGTAGATAGTGTGGCCGTTCATAAATTTGGAGCGGTCCACGTTGCCGTGGATGCCGTTTACGTGCCCCTTGCTGGTGTATTGCCACATGATGTATTTGTTGCCGTCGCTTACGCTGGGCTTGTAGTCTTGGTAGAATGCTATGAACAGCGGATAGTGATCAAATCCGCGGTGGGCGATGTATTTGTTGTAGAAGTTGACATAGGTGTAGAGTATCGGCGGTCGGCCATAGTATTCCTCCACTCGCTTGAGGAATCGGCGCAGTCGGCTGGCAAATGTCTCTACGGATACTCCGTTGGCACTCTCGACGTCAACTACCGGCACCAGGTCTTGCTTGGCGGGGTCTATCACCGATACCATGTGGCGGAACTGTGCGTCCTGGTCAACATGAGCGCGGTAGAAATGGTAGCTGCCTACGTTGATGCCGTGCTTGCGGGCTTCAGCCATGTTGTATTGGTAGTAGTCGTCTACGAAGGATACACTCTCAGAGGCTTTGATGTAGGCATAGCCTACCTTGCCGCTAGCTGCTACAGCACCCCAGTTGATTGTGCCCTGGTAGTGCGACACGTCGATACCGTCGGGCAGTGTGTTGACTGGACCTCGCATGGTGCTGCCGTTCAGTGGTGACTCCTTGAGGGGATGGTCCAGCCTCTTCTCGATATAGGGGTCGGGGGTGAGCGGCTCCTTCACTTCCACCTTATGCTTCTTATTATCCTTGGCGGCGTTGGTCGCCAGGACGGATACGGCAGGCAGCAGTAGCAGCAGTGCCAATGACAGTATTATTGATGACTTCTTAGCAGACATTTGGCTTGACTCTTCTTTTTGCGTGATTTTCAGAGGAAAGGGTTGGCATTAGAGCTTTCTGCGTTTCACTCCTGTCTTGGTCATCTTCACTGGCAGTATCTTGCCGTCGGGACCGAACTGCAGTTTGTCGATGCAGGTCTCGCGGTCATTGCCGTCCTTGCTGTTGAGGGGGTGGCGATGGTAGATGATATAGTATTCGTTCTTGCCCTTGCCTTTGATTACGGAGTGATGGCCTGCCCCGGTGCCGATCTGTGGGTCTTGCTGCAGTATCACGCTCTCCCTCTTGAACGGGCCCAGCGGACTGTCGCTGATGGCGTAGGCCACTCTGTAGTCGGGACCGGTGAAGGCTCCCTCGCTCCACATGAAGTAATACTTGCCCTTGCGCTTCAGCATGAAGGGGCCTTCCACATATCCCTCGGGGGTGATCTCCTTGAATGTCTCGCCGTCGTCAAACCGGCCTAGTGATAGGAGGTCGCTGTTGAGCTTCACCACATTGCAGTGGCCCCAGCCGCCGTGGTACATATAGTATTGGCCGTCATCGTCCAGGAATACATGTTGGTCGATGGGTTGTGCATGGTTGACAATCTTGTCCACGAGCGGACGGCCTATGGCATCCTTGAACGGTCCGGCAGGGTTGTCGGCTACGGCCACTCCTATTCCGCCCAGCTGCTCATTGTTCTGGATGTTGTTGCCGCCGAAGAAGAGGTAGTATCTGCCGCCCTTCTCCACTATCGAGGGAGCCCACAGAGCACCCTTCAGCCAACTTACTCCATCAGTGGAGAGTATGCGCTCGTGCTTCTGCCAGTTGGAGAGGTCCTTTGACGAGAAGGCGTCCATGTGCAGCTGCAGGTGGAATGCCACTGAGTAGGTGGGGTATATCCAGTATTCCTTGCCAAAGACGGCACCTTCGGGGTCGGCATACCATCCGCTGAAAACAGGGTTGCCCACAAATTTATCTTTCCTGGCATCAGCATTGCCGCTAAAGGTTAGCAGCGCAAGGCCTATGCCTATGATTGCAGTCAGTCTGTTCATGTCTGTTTGTTTTCTTCAAGCCGGTGTGAGGTCGGGTAGGGGGCACAGGTCGGGCAGGATTTGTCCTTGCCACTGCCTCCCCATTACACCTTATTTTATATAATTGGCTGCAAAGTTGCAAAAAAAATGGCAGATAACAAAATATTCGCTCCTAAATGATGAAATATGCGCGGAACTTGCTAATTTCGCGCAGTGAAATCCATGTAAAACGTTTTAATTCTTTACGCATTGTCTTATGAAAAATTCCTTTAGGCGTTTAGCGCTTCTTTTGGCCGCCGTTGTGCTCAGTCCGCTTCTTGCTGTCTGCGTCCAGGCCGACTATACCATCTATCCCGTTCCCCAGAAGATGTCGTCAAGTGACGGCAGCGTGTTGCTCACCGCTAATGTCAATGTGGTTGCCGACAAGGGCATCGATTCCTACACTCTTGCCCGTTTGGAGGAGGTGCTGTCCAAGGAGAACGGCCTCACTGTCAGCTTCTCCGGCAAGGCTAAGGCTGGGTGCAGCAATGTGTGGCTCGGCATTCAGGGTTCTAAGGGGGCTGCCGCCAAGAGGGCTGCCAAGTGCAAAGTGCCTACTGATGTGTTTGCTGTTAGTGGTAAGTATGACCGCCATGTCCTGACTCTCCGTGCCAATGGTCCAGGCCTGGCTGAGATAATTATTCTAGGCGAGCATACCAATGCCGTCTTCTATGCCCTTGCTACCCTTGAGCAGATGTTGGAGCAGGCTTCCCTTCGCTCGGCAGAGGGTATAACTATGCAGAAAGCTACAGTCAGCGACTTCGGCGACCTGCAGTACCGAGGCATCGTGGAGGGTTACTACGGCTATCCCTATTCCTTCGACGTCAAGAAGGACCTCATGCAGTTCTTCAAGCGCTATAAGATGAACACCTATCTCTACGGTGCCAAGAGCGACCCCTATCACTCCGGCTATTGGCGCGATGCCTATCCGGAGTCCATTACTCCACTGCAGCAGAAGAACGGCTGGCTCTCGCAGCAGATGATTAGCGACCTCTCCAGGCTCTCCCTCGAGACTAAGGTCAACTTTATCTGGGCCATCCACCCCAACAGCGGAAAGGCCGTTGATTTTCATACCGCAGAATCCACTTCCAATGCCGTGGCTGCTGTAGCTGCCAAGCTCGACAAGATGCATGCACTGGGTGTAAGGCAGTTTGCCGTATTCCTTGATGATGCCGGATGGGATTTTGACGATGTCAACAACTATCGCGATTTCCTCAACAATCTGCAGGCCTCCATGGAGCAGAAATACAACAAGGGCTACACCAATCCCTCCGACACTGTGCTGCCCATCCACTATGTGCCCCATATCTATGCCATCGATTTTGCCAATGACCAGCAGCTGCAGACCTACTTCGACGCCATTGCGCAGACTAAGTCCAACATCGTGGTCTATACCACTGGCAGCGGAGTGTGGAGCTCACTGAAGAATGCCGACTTTGTAAGGATGGAGCAGCTGATGAGGCGCCCCGTGGCCCTGTGGTGGAACTATCCATGCAACGACAACAAGGATGGCCGCATTTATACCGCTGATATGTATACCACGCTCCACGAGATGGGACTGCCCACTCCCGAGACCGAGATTCCGCAGTGCCTGGGTATGGTTAGCAATCCTATGCAGCAGGGCGAGGTGGCCAAGATATGCCTCTTCGGTGTGGCTGACTATGCCTGGAACAACCGCGCCTTCAATCCTCAGCGTAACTGGGAGGCTTCCTTCCCGCGCATAGTAGGTAGTGCCAATGCTCCTCTCTACAGGTATCTTTCCCTCTATCTGCGCCATGACGACCCTGACCACCTGGGCACGATGATTGAGAACTATAAGGCCGCCTATAA
>CADAZW010000059.1 GCA_902792555.1 uncultured Bacteroidales bacterium
CTCTGTTCCTGCACTCGTGCATTACCATGTAATGCCCTCGCGCAGTAGTCCAATCTGATTTTAACCCCAGAGGGGGCCCCAGCTGCATGGTAGGCTAATTGAAAACGCTACGTTTGGGAGTCCGCGAAATAGAAATCCGCGGGCTCCTATTGTTTTCAAAATTCATCAATTGTTATCAATTTCATCACTAAAAAAAGGTAACATTTCCGTTTTTTGTAGAGTAAGCAGGTGTTGCGAGGTCCCGAAGGGGGTGCAGGCTCTGTGATTTGTCGCCGAGACTCCGAGATGTCATGCCGATGGTCTGCAGCACGGCGGTAGCTGGCATACGGTCATGTCAACTGTGGATTGGAATAAAAGCTGATTATTTATTCTGCTAAAAAGCGGTAAAAGCTAAAAAAAGGTATTTCGGCTTTTCTGTTTGAATGAAAAGGCGTAACTTCGCACTAAAATATCACGTCTCACATATTATATCTCGCATATTTTCCCGATGAATAAACTTCAGATTTCACATAGAGGACTGGAAATGCCTGCTTCGCCCATCCGCAAGCTTGCCCCGCTGGCAGAGGCCGCCGAGGACCGCGGCATCAAGGTCTATCGCCTAAATATCGGTCAGCCAGACCTGCCCACACCTGCCAAGGCTCTTGACGTGCTGAAGACGATTGACCGCAAGACGCTGGAATACAGTCCCTCGCAGGGCATCCGTTCGCTGCGCCAGGCTCTGGTGGGCTACTACAACCGCTACCAGATTAAGCTCTCGCCCAAGGAGATAATCATCACCACGGGCGGCTCGGAGGCGGTGCTGTTCGCGTTTATGAGCTGCCTGAACCCCGGCGACGAGATTATCGTGCCGGAGCCTGCCTACGCCAACTATATGAGCTTCGCCATCTCGGCGGGAGCGGTGATTCGCACCATCGCCACCACGATAGACGAGGGGTTCTGCCTGCCCAAGGTGGAGAAGTTTGAGGAGCTGATCAACGAGCGCACGAAGGCGATACTGATATGCAATCCCAACAACCCCACGGGCTATCTCTACACGCAGAAGGAGATGAACCAGATACGTGACATGGTGAAGAAGTATAACCTCTACCTGTTCAGCGACGAGGTGTACCGCGAGTTTATCTACACGGGCAGCCCCTATATCTCCGCCATGCACCTGGAGGGCATCGAGCAGAACGTGGTGCTGATTGACTCTGTGTCGAAGCGCTACTCGGAGTGCGGAATACGCATCGGCGCCCTTATCACCAAGAACGAGGCGGTGAGGAAGACGGTGATGAAATTCTGCCAGGCGCGCCTCTCACCGCCACTGATTGGGCAGATGATTGCCGAGGCGTCGATAGAGGGCACGGAGCAGTACTCCCGCGACGTGTATGAGGAGTATGTGGAGCGCAGGAAATGCCTCATCGACGGCGTGAACCGCATACCCGGCTGCTATACGCCGATACCCATGGGAGCCTTCTACACGGTGGCCAAGCTGCCGGTGGACGACGCGGAGAAGTTCTGCGCCTGGTGCCTGACGGACTTCAACTACGAGGGCGAGACGATAATGATGGCTCCGGCAGCGGGCTTCTACACCACCCCCGAGCTGGGCCGCGACGAGGTGCGACTGGCATACGTGCTGAAGAAGGAAGACCTGCAGCGGGCACTGATGCTGCTTGCCAAGGCGCTGGAAGAGTATAAAACAATAAACAATAAACAATAAACGTTAAACGTTATTATTTGAAATTTGAAATTTGAATGCCGAAGGCATCGCGAAGACTTTCGTTGGCTGTCGGCGAAGCCGGTGCCAACATACAAGGAAAGTCTGAGAGCGAAGCGGCAAATTTGAAATTTAGCCATGTCCGGAGGTGGGCACTGAATGCCGAAGGTATCGCGAGAAATTGCTTTTGAGCAATGCTCTCTTTGAGCGAAGGCTCTGTCAGTGGTCGGCGAAGCCGGGCTGACAAATAAGAGCCTGAGAGCGAAGCGGCACAGAAATTATCAGAAATTTATCAGTAATTTTGGTGATTCCGAAAAAACTAAAAAGACGAAAAGAACGAAAACAGGTATTATTTGAGATTTGAAGAGTGAGCCTGCGGACAAATTCTCTAATTCTTGATAGAAAAGTTCAAGAGTTCAAGATTCTTTAACCACGGATCTAACGGATTGAACGGATAAGTTTAACGAAAACGAAAACGAAAACCAAAATAAATCTGTGTCATCTGTGAAATCTGTGTGAAATTAATCCCCAGCCGGGACCTCGATAAATTTCAAATTTCAAATTTCAAATTTCAAATATAACCAATTCTCTAATTCTCTAATTCTTGACAGAAAAAAAATCTTGACCAATAACCAATAACCATTGACCATTGAGAATTGTTATGAAAAAACTGATAACTATCTTTGGAGTTGTGGCTCTGATGCCATTGATGCTCAATGCGTTTACGAAGAAAGACGTGCTGATCCTGATAGGCATGACGGATTACGAGTATGAGCACCTTAATCCAATTTGGGATATGGGGCTCTGGATGGATGAGGACGGCAATCCGCTGGACAGCTGCGGAGTGGGGCTGACACCCTTTGACGGTGGCCCTTACGAGTACTGGCATACATGCGATTCCCTCAAGGCTGAGCTTGATGCAGGAAACAAGAAGGTGGTGGATATTACTTCCGGCATGAGAGAACTCTTTCCTTGGTTGTTTGAAGGTGAGGAGGGTGAGTTTGACATTGACATGAGGCTGCACCTTGCAGACTTCAATATATTCTACCTGAGCGAGAAAGATATCTACGTTCGCGACACTGGCAAGGATGTGGAGCCCGAATTCCCCGGAGGCGTGCCGGCTCTGCTGGACTTTGTGTCGGCATGCATGCGCTACCCGAAGCAGAGCATGGACGCCGGCGTACAGGGCAAGGTGATGGTATCGTTTGTGGTGGACGTGGATGGCAGCGTGACCGACGTGACGGTAATAAAAGGCGTGGAGAACCTCCTCGACTGGGAGGCTCAGCGCATCGTCAAGCGACTGCCGCGCTTCTCACCGGGCATCCGCAACGGGAGACCCTCGCGGTTCAGATACACTCTTCCTGTTAACTTTAAGTTGATATAGTAATATACTAAGCAACTCCTAAAATAAAAGAGATATGAAAAAGCTGCTGTATTTCTTCGCTGCTATGTTTGCAGCTGTTATTATCGGCTCGTGCGGCCAGACTGATAAGGGCGACGGAGTGGACTCCGACTCGATCCGCATGGCCGACAGCCTGGCTGAGGTGATGCGCCGCGATAGCCTGGAGTGGGTGGGCTTTACCTCCAAGGACCTGACATTCTTCGGCCTCCACGGCCATGTGAAGACCATGCTCACCGGCGGATGCACCTATGAGTTTGACACCCTGGGCAACTGGATAAGGATTGACGATGTCAGTCCCTACGGCCGCAAAATCGGATTCTATGATGAGTATAGCGTCTATACCCGTGACAAGAACGGCTATATCAGCAATGAGGAGTTCTGGGAAGGCGGCAGTGAGTTTGTGTGGTCAGACGGTCGCATAGTGGGCGAGAACTCCTTCAACTGCGCCTACGAGTGCCGCCTGTCGTACGAATATGACTCGCTGGGCAATATCGGCGCGATAACCATGGTGGAGAGCGACGATGCCGGCGACACATGGTCGAAGCCCAGTCGCATAGAATATAAATATGTAGGGTTTGACAGGGTTGGCAACTGGTCAATGCGTAAGAGCCACAACGGCACCGAGGAGCGTTTTCTGGTGTACTACGACAACCCCAAGAGGGCAGACCATGCAGGCAATGATTTCTTGCCTTGGGACAAGGACTATGTCTTCAGCGGCACTATCGGCGCCGAGAAGAAAAGGCCGTTCGGCATCAGCAAGCACGGCGGCATATATTGTGTTCTCAACGGCACCCGCCATACGGAGGTCGTAGCCTACGACCAGGCTACCGCAGAACTGACCGTTGGAGCGCTGCGGGCCTCTGACGATAAGAAGCTGGGTGAGTTTAAGGGGAAGGTTAGCCGCGAGGCTGATGGAAAGTTACGCTACAAGGGAACCTTCACCAACATCAACGGCGGAAGCGTGGCCTTCGACCTGGTGAGCCTCTGACAAAAAAACTAATATGCTATGGGGCGGCACTCCTCAATCTGCACTGGGATAGTGTCGTAGCCAATCATTCCCTTATCTGTGAAGCGCAGCCTTACGAGCTGCGCTTTATTGCATTCGGCAGGCTTCTGGTCAAACACGAGGTTGCCGATGCTGTACCACACCGGCACCCTGCCCAGGATTTGCTGCGGTTGCACCACGTGAGGGTGCTGCCCGATGACGGCTGTGGCTCCCGCCCTGACCAATGCCGCGGCGCCTATCTGCTGCTGCATGACAGGGCTGAAGGTAAACTCCTTGCCCCAATGGACGAACACCACTATCGGCACCTCGGGCCGGGCAATGTGGAAACGGTTTACGGCGGCGGCAAGGCTGTCGGCGGAGGTGCTGCATATGGCCGGTTTGCCCTCGGCAGGCAGCGTGAGCCAGTTTTCTATTGGTATGGTCACGGCATTGAAAAGTGCCACGGTAATTCCCTTGGCCTCAATCAGAGCAGGCTTGAGAAGGCTGTCGGGAGACGTGGAGTAGCCTATGGCAGAAATGCTGTTGTCTGCGAGGCTCTGCCAGGTATCGACAAGCCCCAGCAGCCCCTGGTCAACGGAATGGTTGTTGGCCAGGGCGGCGTGAGTGATGCCAGCCCTGTGCATGGCTGCTGCTGCTATGGTGTCGCCCCTGAAGATATACTTCTTCTTTACGCTTCGGTGGCGCATTGTCAGTGGACACTCCAGGTTAACGACGGCAGCATCGGCCTCGTGCAGCACCGGAGCAATGCCGGAGAAGAGATGGTCGTAGCCGTGGTCGTTGATAACCTTGCGCACTCCGCGGTCGAAAAGCACATCACCGCCGAGGACGATTGTCAGCGTATCAGCAGCTGAGGCCGACACGCTGACAATCAATGATACTATTATTAATCTAAGGTAAGCTGCCAAGATGTCTTAAGGCTGTATTGGTTTTAATGTGGAAGTCGAATGCCAGGGTGAATGTCACTCCTTACTCCTTTACTCCTTACTCCTTACTCCTTTACTCCTTACTCCTTTAAACTAGCATCCCGAGCTATATAGATAGCGCTCGTTAACCTTGGTCGGGCCGGATTTCAGGATGTATGGCTGCATCCATTCCATCATGCCGGGTGCCTTGCCTTTCTCCAGCATCTCCTGCCATGCTTCGTCGGTAAGGCGCTGCTCGGTGAGTGGACGTACAAATTCATGGTAGCCGTAGATGGCGCCGCGGGTGAGGTATGTCTGGCCGCCGATGTTTACCAGCACGTAGATAATGTTGGCATTACCGCAGGCGGCATAGAGTACTCCCTGCTTGTCGCAGCCTAGGACGGCGCGGGTGAATATGTCAGCCACCTGGGCTATGGAGCGGTCAGCGCCGGTTACCTCGCCCCATGAGCCAAGCTCCAGGTCGGGGGCGATGAGGCCGAGTGTCATCCATTCCAGAGTGCTGCCTATCACAGAGAGCATGCCGCGCTCATCGTAGGTGGGAGCCTCGCCGCGCAGCTCCTTGTCAACCATCAGCTTGCAGAAGTCGATGCTCTCCAGCAGATTCTCGGTCTTGGAGTCGATGTCGTCGTTGAGATAGTCGCAGCGCTTCAGCCAGTCGCGAGTGTCCTTCACCAGCAGATAGAGCTCAGCATGGGCTGCTCGGCATAGAGTATGGCGTCATGCTTGAGAGTGGCCCAGGAGGCAAGCGATGTGTTGAGGTCCTTGAGCTGCCAGTGGGGTGTGTTGTAGAAAGCGTAGTCAGTGCGGTCGGAGCGTGAGGTGAGGTCCACAAGCAGCTGGAGGCGGCGGTCATAGATGGTGCCGCTGCCCACCAGTTTGCCGGCATACTTATTGTGCATCTCGCTGAAGGTCTGGCTGAAGTCTTTCCACTGGCTGGCATCGTGGTAGAAGGTGTCTTGCAGGGCCTCGGCGCTCTTGGAGCCAAAGGCGGCGAACACGTTGACGCCCGTGGGGTAGGCTTTCTCAGAGTTGGGCTCGGGGTCGACCATCTCCTTGATAACCTCGTTGTCGCAAAGGAAGCGCTGCGGCATAAGGTTGATGTTGAACCCCTGCTCGGCTTCTGTATCTGTGGAGAGCTGGTTGTTGGCTGCATTGAGGCGTTTCAGCTCGGCCTTTACGGCAGCCATGGTGGTCTCGTTGTTGACTGCGCTGTAGTCGGTTATGCCGTTGTCGCGCAGATAGTCAGCCAGCTGCAGGATTGACACATTGTCGGATGGGCCGGTGAGCTGTGTGATTATGTCACCCATGTGGCGGAAGGCGCTTTGCTCCTTCTGCGGCATGGCGTTGAAAATCATGGCCAGCATGGTGGCATTCTTTACGGCATCTTCCCTTTCGCTTAAGAAGGCGGCTGTCTGTACCCACATCATTGAGCGGAAATAGCGCTTCATGTCATCCGAACGGGTGTAGTGACCGCGCGGTGTGAAGAGGGAGTAGGGGAAGAAGAATATGGTCTTCATATAGGGCGAAACTCTATCCTCCATGGCGAGGATGTTGGCTATTTCCTGATCGTAGATGGTGCTGTAAGATGCGGGCACCTGCTGCTCCTTGTCAGTGAGTAGCTTGAGGCCGATGGCGCAGTAAGTCTGCAGGTTGTCGAAGCGTTCGTCCAGGCCTTTACCCTTCGTCGAGTTGCGTGCCTTGGCTATCTGGTTGCTCATGCCGTCAAGGGTGGCCTGCAGGGTGGGGATGAAGTAGGTCTTCTCTATGCTCTTCTGTACGTAGGCCAGGTACATGTGGGTTATCTGCAGGTAGGCATCGGTGGTTATGAAGCTGGGCATCATCTCGTAGTCGTTTTTCTCGTAGATGTTGAAGAGCTGCTCACAGTTGGTTTGCTCAATGGCAAAGTTGTAGGTGTTGAGCTTGTTGAGTAGCGCAGCAGAGGGTGATGATATCTGGCTCATGTTGAGGCAGAGGCTGGTATTCTCCATGCCGTCGGGCTTACGCAGCTTGGTCTGTAAGTCTTTCATGCGCTCATCAATCTTTGCGACGAATTTCTCCTCTGCGGGAGTGAGGTCTACGGTCTGGTAGTCAAACTCCACGTCGTAGTTGGGGTGGCTTGCATAGAATTTGCTGGCGCGTTCGGAGCAGAGGGGCTCGTACCAGTCGGCCTTTGCCGTAAGCACGCGGTTGATCTCCGGTTCGGTGTACCATCGGCCGTGAGTGGCATATACCAAGGCCTTGAGCATGTGCAACTCCTCGTAGGAAAACTTGGAGATGTCCTGATTGGTGTTGACCTTCTGAGGCCATTTTTGGGCCTTCATGCTGAAGTTGGACTGTGACATGGCGGGCAGGCAGATCAGTGCTGCCGTCAGCAGGGACATGAAGATTGACTTTTTCATAATGGTATGTTTTTAGTCGTTTATGTATTCTACGAATTTAAGGCCGAATCCCCCCATGCGGTAGCGTACCTTTACCGGGGTGCCGTCGGGTCGCTGTTCGCTGGTCATTATGGTGCCCTGTGGCTCCATGGCGAAGTCTATGAGGCGGTGGCTGAGTCTGGAGCTGAGCCAGAGGGGGCGTATCAGCTCTTCGTCAAACAGTTTGAAGAGAAACAGCCTGCGTCCCTCGGCGGGGGAATAGCGTGTGGTTTTTGTTACACCCACGGCTATCTCGGGTATGCCGTCGCCGCTGATATCGCCGCAGCAGAAGCGAAATACGGGGTGCTTCAACTGCCACTCTGAGAGGCGCTGTCCTTCCACCCAGTATTCTATGCTGGCAGCCGAGTCGGCCATGCTGACCAGGCGTATTACTGCCGGCCGGCCGTCAGTCCGAATATAGCTGTAGTCCTCGGCTTGCGCTGGAGCAGCAATGGCTATCAGCACATATAATATATATAATATATATAGGTGGCAGCGTCGCATCGGTCAACGGTTGTCGGTTATGTATCTGAACTCTTCAAAGTGGCGGAATCCCATGGCGGCCAGGGCAATGCGTGAGCGGCTTATGTCGCGGGGTTTGTTATAGCCGGGAATGAGGGGCAGCCTTATCTTGCATCTATCTTGGAGTCCTTCGTCAACAAGCCATTGCAGATTATTGAGCATCTGACTATTATCGCGGTCGGTGTATTTGCGGTAAATCTTTGGGTTGGTGTCCTTGATGTCAATAATGAATCGGTCTGTCAGGTGCGCCACTATCATAAGATTCTTAAGTGGAACATTTAGCGAGGTTTCAATATTGACAGTCCACTGTTCGGGGCATATATGTCTGAACTCAGCTATGAATTCGGGGTATTGCAGGGGCTCTCCGCCTCCGAAGGTGATGCCGCCGCCAGTGGCAAGGAAATACAGGTTGTCGCCGGTCACCTCGCTCAATAGCTGTTGGGGTGAGTAGTCTTGTAAACCTGCGCCCACATTCTTGCACTGAGGGTTGAGGCAGTAGCGGCAGCTGAGGGGGCAACCGTGCATGGCCACCAGGGTGGTGACGCCCTTACCGTCGGTGGCTATGCGATGGCGGCTGATGGCGAAGATAGGGGGCATGTGCTTAATGAGACTTTGTCTGTTGTACAGGCATCTCCTTCAGAATCTCCTCTGCTTCCTCCATCGTAACCTGCTTTGTTTCAACGGGCTTCATCTCGGTGGTGTCGACATTAGGGACGTCGCCCTCTAGCTCCACAGGGAGAGTCTTGCCTACAATTTGTCCGTTGGGCTTGCAACTGCTCATGCTGGTAGCCAGAGCGCTGATGCCCACTGCCGTGCCCACAACTATTGCCGCCTTACCCAAGCTGCTGCGTTTGCGCAGCTGGCTCTCCAGGTACTGCACCTCCTGCTCGCAGGCTGGGCAGGTGCCTTGGCAGTCGCCCTTGTGATTGCATTTGTGTGGCTTGTAGCTGATGTTGTTGGCATCGGCAATCTTACGACGTATGCTTCTTAGCACACTGCATTTTTTCTTTCCTGCATACATAGTGTTAAGAATTTAAGGGTGTTGATGGTGCAAATATATGTAATTTAGTTTTATTCTGCCAAGAAATGTGCCCTAAAAAATATTTATGATTGCAGCCGCTGTGTTATTCTTCGGTGGGTGGTGACAGTGAGGGCGTGGCTTGAGCTCTGCTTTGGCAGACGGACAGGGCGTCGTGAGTAGTGAGGAAACAAAAAATGCCTTTCCTTGAGTCGGGAAGGGCATTTTGCTCTTGTCGAGGCTATGCCTCGGAGAACTGATCCTTGCCTACGCCGCAGAGGGGGCATACCCAGTCAGCGGGGAGGTCTTCAAAGGCTGTACCGGCAGCGATGCCGTTTTCGGGATCGCCTACTGCGGGGTCGTATTCATACCCGCAAATGTCACAAATGTACTTCATAATTCATGCTGGTTAAAAATGTGAATACTATGTGTTCGGCGTCAAAGGCATTGCGAAGATAATAATAATTCCTAATTCCTAATCGTTAATTCATTATTTTTTTTTATTTTTGTAGGCAAAATTTTTCTTTACCATGAAGACATCGAGACTTACAGTGCTACTGATTTGTTTGTTTGTGGCGATTGTCAGTGCAGCCCAGCCTTTTCGCAAGGGTGCTCTCTACGAGCTGAGCGGAGTGCAGATGGAGTATGACGGTCAGTTGGTGCAGCTCAGTGAGCTTAGCGGATCATGGCGCATAATTGACCCGTTTAGGCATCGTGCTCTTCGCATGAGTGAACAAGGCCCTGAGTGGGGTGAGGAGAATGGTTCCGACGAGTGGCAGAAGTGGACCATTGAATCCACCGACAAGGTAGTTAAGACCCATCAGACCAAGCTTACGGGCAACTATAGGGGTACAATAGGCAGTACAGAGATAACGGATGGCAAAATTGCCAAGGGCTTTGCCCTGTATCTTATCACTGCTACCAAGATGATTAGTTCCGGCAAGCAGGGACAGCAGGAAAGCCGCGGTCTCACCATCGGCATCCGTGAGTCGCAGTTTTTCGGCTCCAGTGACGGCAGTACCTATCGCTTTCGCTCGGTGGCTATGCCGGGCAAGGTGCTGGGCAATGGTGATGAGGGAGGCAATGATGTGCATATCGTGGCAGAGGCGCTCGATTCTCTCAATCGCGGTCAATACTGGACTATCCGAACTCTAGCCCCTGGTCGCCATATTGTGGGCGGAGCATTTTATGCCCAGAATTTTGACGACGGCGGCGGCAATGCTCATATCGACTATCTGTTGCAGTGGCCAGCCCGTCCTGACCATTGGGGTAATGCGCTGATGAGCCTGCAGCCCGTCAAGGGGCAGAAGGGTGTTTATCGCATAGTCAGCGCTAACAAAGGCCGTATGTTTACCCTGCGCGGTGACGGCGAGATGAAGATTGCCGACATTGACGAGACCGATCGTATGAGTTGGTTTCGCATTGAGGAGGTAGAGAAGCCTCGTATCAAGTCGCCCCTCTGGGAGGATGAGACGATTTTCGCTGTCAACAAGCTTCCTTCAGTGGCGCATTATATGCCTTATCCAGCAGAGGCCGCCATGATTGCCGACTCTGGCTATTATGACAAGCCTTGGCTGCCTTGCCATAGCAGTCTGGTGAGGTGTCTTGACGGTCAGTGGAAATTCAGTTTTGTATCCTCTCCCGATGAGCGCCCCGACGCTGCCGCAGTCACTCCATCCGAAGCCGGGGGCTGGGACTGCATTACCGTTCCCTCGTGCTGGGAGATGGAAGGCTACGACCATCCTATATATTGCAATGTGGAGTATCCTCATGACAATACTCCGCCATTCATCAAGGCCCGTCCTGGTTACAACGACGGTGGCCGCAACTATGGCGTCAATCCTGTGGGCACCTATCAGCTCACCTTCAGCGTAGCTCCTCAGTGGTTGAGTCAGCGCACCATCCTGCGCTTCGGTGCCATCCACAGCGCCGCCTTTGTCTACCTTAATGGCGAGCAGGTGGGATACACCCAGGGAGCCAGCAATGTGGCGGAGTTTGACGTAACGCCTTTCCTCAGAGAGGGTGACAACAATCTGGTGGTGCAAGTGTTGCGGTGGTGTGACGGCTCCTATCTGGAGTGTCAGGACATGTTTCGTATGAGTGGTATTTGTCGCAGTGTGTATATATATAATGTCCCGCGCGCGAGTGTCAGGGATCATCATATCACCGACAATCTCAGCGCCGACCTTAGCCATGCTGATGTCAGCGTGAGGTTGCTGGCCGAAGGAAACGGTAGCATTGGCCGCATAGGCGTCAAGCTTATAAGCCCCGAGGGTACTGCCCTTGGCAGTGCCGATGCAGTCCTTGCTTCAGACGGCACCTATAGCGCCACATTCGGCATCGACAATCCTCAGCTATGGACCGCTGAGACGCCTCAGCTCTACACTGTCCATGTGGTGCAGTATGATGAGGCCGGTCGTGAGCAGATGGCCTTCTCAACCAAGCATGGCATCCGCCGTGTGGAGATACGCAACTCCTTGCTCTACCTCAACAATCGCCGTGTGTTCCTCAAGGGTGTCAACCGCCATGACACTGATCCCACTGGCGGTCGCACCGTGTCGGCAGAGTCGATGGAGAAGGACGTGGTGATGATGAAGCAGAACAATATCAACACCCTGCGCACCAGCCATTATCCCAATGATGTAGCCATGTATGCACTGTGCGACTATTACGGCCTCTATGTCTGCGGCGAGGCTGATATTGAGGATCATGCCAACCAGAGCATCTCCGATATGCCGTCGTGGATTCCCGCCTTTGTAGATAGGGTGGAGCGTATGGTGCAGATTTATCGTAACTATCCGTCGATAACCTTCTGGAGCCTCGGCAATGAGAGCGGTGGCGGCCAGAACTTCCGGGACTGCTATCAGGTGGCCCGCCACCTCGATCCTTCGCGACCTGTTCACTATGAGGGGGCATGGGCCAAGGGCAAGCCATGGGGTGGGGTGAAGTACTCCGATTTCTATTCGGTGATGTATCCCTCTATGCAGTGGATGCACGCCAATACCTCCAACCTTGACAAGCCCCTCTTTATCTGCGAATATGCTCATGCTATGGGTAATGCCATAGGCAATCTAGACCATTACTGGAGCGTGATACGCCACAGCTCCTCCACTGTGGGAGCCTGCATCTGGGACTGGGTTGACCAGGCCATCTATGACCCACATGAGATGAAGCAGGGCCTCCGCCGTCTCCATACCGGCTACGACTATCCCGGTCCCCATCAGGGCAACTTCTGCTCTAATGGTATAGTGACCGCAGAGCGCAGCTACACCGCCAAACTGGCGGAGGTGAAGTATGCCTATCAGTATGTAGGGCTGGCAGTGAGGGGTGTCGCCTTCGATGCTAGGATACTCCCAGCGGAGGGAGTCCGTGTCGTGATTACCAACGACTATGCCTTCCGCTCTCTGCGTGACTATGACCTGCGCTATGAATACCTTGTTGACGGCAGGTCCGTCAAGGTTGGCACCATGCCTATCGGCGATGTGCAGCCTCAGGACAGCATAGTGCTGACCATTCCCCGCTTCAAGGCCCCCAAGTCCGGTGAGGTACTGCTCAATCTTTCTGCCGTGCAGAGGGCCGACGGCATCGAGGTGGCTCGCCGCCAGCATATCTTGCGTCGGGCTGAGCCGATGGCCGTTGGCAAGGTGTCCGGCAAGGATGTTGTCTTTATGGGCAGGGACGGTGATAAGCTCCGCATCTATAATGATAAGGTGTCGGTAACCCTCGATGAGAATAGCGGCCAGGTTACCTCTCTGCAGTTTAACGGCCGTGAGATGCTGGCCGAAGGACAGGGCTTCCTCTTCAGCAATCACCGCTGGATAGAAAACGACCGTTTCTCCAACACCGACAACGGCCTCACCACCGCAGGGCCGTTGAAGATAGCGGCAGTTGGTGAGCGCTCTACCTTCCAACAGGTCGCCGTACCGATAGCAGGCACCATTGCCGACCAGAAGATAGTATATACTGTCTATGGCAACGGCGAGGTATGGATGGACGTTACCATTACCCCCCACAGCGACGATTTGAGACGTGCCGGACTGGCATGTTGTCTGGATAGCAGCCTCACCGATGTCAGCTACTATGCCCTCGGTCCATGGGAGAACTATTGCGATCGCCACGACGGTGTCACCTTGGGTCGCTATACCACCACTGTTGACGGTTTGATGGAGCACTATGTCAAGCCCCAGACTACCGGTGACCGTGGCCAGATGCGAGAGCTCGTGCTGACCGACGGCAGTGGCCGAGGCCTAAAGATAGAGGCCGACGGCAACGTGGCCTTCTCTGCCAGCCGCTATACCGACGCTGACCTCATGAATGCCCGCCATGAGTGGGAACTCGCCAAGCGCCCCTTCGTCTATCTCCATCTCGACGGTGCCCAGCGTGGCATAGGCAATGCCAGCTGCGGTCCCGGCACCCTCAAGGAATACTGCATACCTCAGCAGCCCGTCAGCTATAGGCTGAAAATCACGGGGGTAAATGTTAAACGTTAACCAATAACCGTTAACCAATAACCAATAACCATTGACCATTGACCGATAACCATTAACCAATAACCATTGACCGATAACCGATAACCAATAACCGATAACCAATAACCAATAACCAATAACCGATAACCAATAACATATCTTATGTACAAAGTAAGCGAACTTGAAGAAAGATTGATAGATCTTGCCTTTGCCGAGGACATTGGCGATGGTGATCATACTACCCTTTGCTGTATTCCCGAGGATGCTGTGGGAGCGCAGAAGCTGCTGGTTAAGGAGGAGGGTATCCTGGCTGGCGTGGAGGTTGCCAAGAGAATATTCCGCCGCTTCGACCTTGGTCTCCAGATGGAGCAGCTGCTCAGCGACGGTGCTCATGTCAAGCCTGGAGATATAGCCTTCATTGTGAGGGGTAGCGTGCGTTCCCTTCTCCAGACTGAGCGTCTCATGCTTAATGTCATGCAGCGCATGAGCGGCATAGCCACCGTCACTGCCCGCTATATGAAGGAACTGGAGGGTACCGGCTGCAAGGTGCTTGACACCCGCAAGACCACTCCCGGCATGCGCATCTTCGAGAAGGAGGCTGTCAGGATAGGCGGCGGCATGAATCACCGCATCGGTCTCTTCGACATGATTCTGCTCAAGGATAACCATGTTGATTTTGCCGGCGGCATCAAGGCAGCTCTTGACCGTTGTCATGCCTATCTCAAGGAGAAGGGCAAGGATCTGAAGGTTGAGATAGAGGTGCGCACTTTCGATGAACTGCAGCAGGCCCTCGACCATGGCGGTGCCGACCGCATCATGCTTGATAATTTCAGTGTGGCTGATACCCGCAAGGCCGTGGAGATCATCAATCACCGCTGCGAGGTGGAGTCCTCTGGCGGCATCACCCTCGCCACCATACGCCAATATGCCCTCTGCGGCGTTGATTTCATCAGCGTGGGCGCCCTCACCCATTCCGTTAAGAGCCTCGACCTCAGCTTCAAGGCGCTGTAGGAGACGATAGTGTCTATAGTACCTATAGTATCTATAGTTCCTATAAAAATAGAAAAACAATTTCAAACCGCTAAGATATGAAGAAAACAATCCTTTTAATCTTTACCCTCTTGGCAGGCTGGCAGCTCGGCATGGCCTGCACCAACATCATCGTGGGCAAGAAAGCCAGTAAGGACGGCAGCTGCTTTGTCAGCTACAATGCCGACAGTTACGGTGCCTACGGTGTGATGCAGCATTTCCCTGCATCCACTCACCCCAAGGGTGCTAAGCGCAAAGTGTTCGACTGGGAGAGCAACAAATACCTGGGCGAGATAGACGAGGCGCCTGTAACCTACAATGTGGTAGGCAACATGAACGAGCACCAGCTGGTGATTACGGAAACAACCTTTGGCGGTCGCCATGAGTTGGTTGACTCCACGGGCATCATTGACTACGGCTCACTCATCTACATCACGCTGCAGAGGGCCAAGACAGCTCGCGAGGCAATCAAGGTGATGGACGAGCTGGTGCAGAAATACGGTTACAACTCAGAGGGCGAGACCTTCTCCGTGGCCGACCCCAATGAGGCATTCATCATGGAGATGGTAGGCAAGGGTCCTGGCGGTCACGGCGCCGTATGGGTAGCAGTAAGAATTCCCGACGATGCGGTGTGCTGCCATGCCAACCAGAGCCGCATCCATAAGTTCATGCATCTGCCTAAGGATCAGGTGCTCTACTCCAAGGATGTGGTCAGTGTAGCCCGCAAACTGGGGCTCTATGACGGCAAGGACATCGACTTTGACTTTGCTAACACATATTGTCCCCTTGATTTCGGCGGTGCCCGCTATTGTGAGGCTCGCGTTTGGGCAGTATATAATATGTATGTGAGCGGCATGGACAAATATTTCGACTACTCCGCCGGTCTTGACCTGAAGGCTGAGCCGCTGCCGCTCTATATTAAGCCCGACCGGCAGCTGGGCATCGAGGATGTGATGGCCGGCATGCGTGACCACTATGACGACACAGCTCTCGACATGACTAAGGACATGGGCACCGGCACTTGGCTCAGTCCCTACCGTCCGCGTCCCCTGTCATGGGAGTACAACGATAAGAAATATTTCAATGAGCGTCCCGTAGGCACTCAGCAGACCAGCTTCGCCATGATAAGCCAGGTGCGTTCTTTCCTGCCGGACTGTATCGGCGGTATTCTCTGGTTCTCCAACGATGACGCCGCTACCACTCCCTATACCCCCGTCTATTGTTGCGCCACCGAGGTGCCTGCATGCTATACTCTGAAGCATGCCAATGCCGTCAAGTTCTCGCTCAAGTCGGCATACTGGGTGCAGAACTGGGTGAGCAATATGGTATATCCGCGCTGGGCGCTGCTATTCCCTGACCTTAAGAAGGTTCGCGACGAGCTCGACTCTACATTTGCTGCCTCCCAGCAATATGTGGAAGGAAGCGCCATGATACTCTACAAGGATGACCCTGCCAAGGCTGTGTCGTTCCTAACCATATACTCTAAGGAGTCGGCCGACAAGATGATGGCGCGCTGGATAGAGTTGGGCGAATACCTCATTGTGAAATACAACGACATGACAGAGCGTGTTGACCTCCCCGGCGGAGGTTTTGAGGTTAAGTCGTACGGTGCCGACACCATCATGGCAAAGCTCAAGTCTCCCGGCTATCCTGACGAAGTCAAGAAGAAGATTATTGAGGAAACGGGCGACCGCTTCCTGCTCAAATAAATTTCAAATTTCAAAAATAATACAGCTATGACAGACCAAGAGAAACTCATACAGCAGTGTACCGCCGCTGCCCAGCAGTGGCTCACCCCCGACTTTGACGAGCAGACCCGTGCCGAGGTGCAGGCTATGCTCAGTGACCCCGACAAGACCGCCCTCATCGACGCCTTCTACCAGAACCTCGAGTTCGGCACCGGTGGACTGCGCGGCATCATGGGAGCCGGCACCAACCGCATGAACCGCTACATTGTGGGCATGGCTACCCAGGGTTTTGCCAACTATATCCTCAAGGCTTTCCCCGGCCGCAGCGACCTCGCCGTGGTTGTGGGCCATGACTGCCGCAACAACTCGCGCCTCTTTGCCGAGACTTGTGCCGATATCTTCTCGGCCAACGGCATCAAGGTCTATCTCTTTGAGAGTCTGCGTCCTACGCCGGAGATATCCTTCGCCATTCGTCAGCTCGGTGCTCAGGCCGGTGTGAACATCACTGCCAGCCATAATCCTCGCGAGTACAACGGCTACAAGGCCTACTGGGACGACGGCGCCCAGGTTCTCTCGCCTCACGACACCGGCATCATCGACGAGGTCAACAAGGTGACCATCGACCAGGTGAAGTTCACCCCCTGCAAGGAGCTCATCCAGATTATCGGCGGCGAGATGGACATCGACTATCTGCAGGCCGTCCATGAGGCCCTCATCGACCAGGAAGTCATCAATCGCCAGAAGGACCT
>CADAZW010000060.1 GCA_902792555.1 uncultured Bacteroidales bacterium
CAAGAATCAGTGGCTTCATGGAAAGAAAGTGATTGTTCCGCTTGTGGGTCGTGTCATTCCCGTGATTGAGGATCGCTATGTGGACATAGAGTTTGGTACTGGATGCCTTAAGGTTACCCCAGCCCATGATATTAACGACTATCAGCTGGGCAAGACTCACAATCTTGAAACTATCGATATATTTAATCCTGATGGCACCATATCCGACCAGAGCCCGCTCTACGTGGGCATGAATCGTATGGAGGTGCGCAGGCAGATAGTTAAAGACCTGGAGATTGCAGGCCTGCTAGAGAAGATAGAGGACTATGAGAACAAGGTAGGTTACTCCGAGCGCAATCCAGACACAGCCGTTGAGCCGCGCCTGTGCAAGCAGTGGTTCCTTTCGATGAAGCATTTTGCTGACATCGCCCTGCCGCCAGTGCTGGAGGGCAAGATAAAGTTCCATCCGCAGCGTTATGTTACCACTTACCGTAACTGGCTGGAGAATATCCAGGATTGGTGCATCAGCCGTCAGCTGTGGTGGGGCCACAGGATTCCTGCGTGGTTCCTGCCGGTTGCCGACGAGGAGGAAGAGCGCTATGTGGTGGCCCTCAATGAGGATGAGGCTGTGGCCGAGGCTCGCAAGATTGAAGGCTTTGAGAATGTCACCGCTGCCGATCTCCGCAGGGATGAGGATGCACTCGACACATGGTTCTCATCATGGCTGTGGCCTATATCGTTGTTTGATGGTATCAACAATCCGGACAATGAGGAGATAAAATACTACTATCCTACGAGCGATCTTATCACGGCTCCCGATATCATTTTCTTCTGGGTGGCTCGCATGATAATGGCTGGCGAGGAGTATATGGGCGATGTGCCATTCCGCAATGTCTATTTCACGGGTATTGTACGCGACGAGATTGGTCGTAAGATGTCGAAGTCGTTGGGCAATTCTCCCGACCCCATCGAGTTGATAGAGAAATACGGTGCTGACGGCGTGCGCATGGGTATGCTGCTGGCAGCCCCTGCCGGCAATGACATTTTGTTTGCTGAGAGTCTATGCGAGCAGGGTCGTAATTTCTGCAATAAGATATGGAATGCTTTCCGTCTCGTCAAGGGTTGGGAAACTGCCGATTCCTTGGAGCAGCCTGAGGTTAGCAAGGTGGCAATCAGTTGGTTTGATGCCAAGTTGCGTGAAACAGCAGCAGAACTTGATGATCTCTACGGCAAGTATCGCCTCAGCGAAGCTCTGATGACGGTGTTCAAGCTCTTCACCGATGAGTTCTCCGGTTGGTATCTGGAGATGGTTAAGCCTGCTTACCAGCAGCCTATCGATAAGGCCAGCTATGAGTCAACGCTCTGCTTCTTCGACCGCCTGCTCAAGCTGGTACACCCCTTCATGCCGTTCATAACTGAAGAGTTGTGGCAGCATATATATGAGCGCAAGGATGGCGAGAGTATCATGTCGCCCAAGGATGGCGATATCGTTGCAGTACAGTCGTTGAGCCCTGCGGAGAAGAAGCTCCTGGCCGACTTTGAGGAAACCAAGAAGGTTGTGGCCGGTGTGCGTGCCGTGCGCAATCAGAAGAATATTGCTAATAAGGAGCAACTTGCACTTGTTTGTCTAGGCAGCAATGCTTATGCAACATTTGATGCTGTGGTAAAGAAAATGTCAAACCTCTCTTCTATAGAGGTTAGCGATGAGAGTCCCACCGGAGCAATCAAGTTCCTGGTCGGCACCAATGAATATGCCGTGCCAATCGGCAATCTCATTGATGTGGAGGCCGAGATCCAGAAGCAGGAGGCCGAGCTCAAGCGCTTGGAGGGTTTCCTCATTGGCGTGCAGAAGAAGTTGCAGAATGCCAACTTCGTGGCGCACGCTCCAGAGCAGGTGGTAGCCCTTGAGCGTAAGAAGCAGGCTGACGCTGAGCAGAAGATAGCTGCTATTAAGGAAACTTTGGCTAGCCTCCGCAAATAGAGAAAAGATAGTCTGATATCCCTATACTCCCTATAGATATATATCCCTTAATAAAAAAAACACAATGCATTCACGCGAAGAGATGCTACAGGCGTTTAATGGCCTGCTGGACGTGCTCTACGAACTGCGGCAGAAATGTCCGTGGGACTCGGTGCAGACCAATCAGAGCCTGCGTGCCAACACGATAGAGGAAACCTTTGAGCTCTGCGATGCCCTGGCTCGCGAGGACCAGAAGGAGATATGCAAGGAGTTGGGCGACGTGCTTATGCACGTGTGCTTCTACGCCATGTTTGGCGAGGAGAAGGGCGAGTTCGACTTGGCCGATGTCTGCCGTAAGGTAAGGGAGAAACTCATCTTTCGTCACCCTCATATCTACGGTAATGTCAAGGCTGAGACTCCCGATGCTGTTGCCGACACTTGGGAGCAGGTGAAGCAGAAGGAGAAGGATGGCAATAAGCGCGTGCTCTCCGGTGTGCCTGCTGCTCTGCCCGCGCTCATCAAGGCCTACCGCATTCAGGACAAAGCGCGCCATGTGGGCTTTGACTGGGAGCAGAAGGAGCAGGTGTGGGCCAAGGTTAAGGAGGAGATTTCCGAATTTGAGGCCGAGGTGGCAAATATGGACGAGGACAAGGCTGAGGCTGAGTTCGGCGATGTTATCTTTAGCCTCATCAATGCTGCACGTCTATACCACATCAACCCCGACAATGCCTTGGAGCGCACCAACCGCAAGTTTATCAGTCGCTTCAATTATCTTGAGGATAAGACCATCAAGCAGGGTCGTGACCTCAAGGATATGACTCTCGAAGAGATGGACGCCATTTGGGAGGAGGCTAAGACGGCAGCTAAAGATGGGTCTGAAAAAGCAGACTGATTTCAAGCTAAAAAGAGAAATATTCTAAATAATCCTGCACGAAAAAAGGTTTCGTGTGGGATTTTTTAATTTTGTGCATATCTTTTTGTGTATATACGGGAGTTTTTTGCTACTTTCGCAAGGTATTATATGTACGCGTGTAAAAAATGGACAAGAATCGCAGATTTGCTGCCTATGTCGCGGCTGTTATTATATGTGCAATGGCGTTTGTTAATGCCGTGGCACAGGTTGGTATCAAGGAGGTTAAGTTAGCTGATGCCGACGATGTTGTGATGATTGTTAATAAAGACGGAAGCAAGAAACTCCTGCAGTTTTACGGTCCCAATATTTTTCGGGTTTTTCAGTCTGCCGATGGCAACTCTCAGTTATGTCCTCCCAAGTCTAATCCGCCTGCCGAGATCCTGGTGGCAGATGCAAAGAGAGATGTTGGCAAACTTGATGTGCATGAGAATAAATACAGGCAGTGGGTTCGTATTAGTACCGATTCTATAGCCATATATCTCAATACCAATGATGGAACGATGACAGTCCACAACTTGGTAAAGCCTGAGTTGCAGAAGATTTTTTATCGCCCGCGATCCTATTTCTGGGTGTGGGGCGAAGAACGTCCCGTGTTGGAGGAGGTCGAGCCGGCTCATATTATTAATGGCAAGGCTGTCTTGACCCTTAAAGCTGGCGAGATGGAGTATTTCTATGGGGGAGGTGTGCAGAATGGTCGCTTCAGCCACAAAGGTACAGCCATCAACATAGTTAATGAAAATAGTTGGACAGATGGTGGAGTTTGCTCGCCGGCTCCTTTCTACTGGTCAACGGCAGGCTACGGACTGATGGCTCACACATTCAGCCCCGGTCGCTACGATTTTGGCTCCAAGGATGCAGAGCGAGTAGTATTGACTCACGAGACTGATTGCATAGATTATTTTATTATGATTAATAGTTCGCCGGTTAAGTTGCTCAATGACTATTACCAACTTACTGGTCATCCGGTATTGTTGCCAAAGTTTGCTTTCTATGAAGGCCATCTTAATGCCTATAATCGCGATTACTGGAAAGAAGAACAACCGGAGGAAATAGCCAAGTCTGCTAAGGATAAGTTCCCTACGATTTATGAGGATGGCAAGTACTACCGTGAGGACCAGAAAGACAATGGCGGTATTCGTGAGAGCCTCAATGGTGAGTTGGAAGGCAACTATCAGTTCTCTGCCCGTGCTGTTGTTGACAGATATAAGAAGCACGATTTCCCTCTCGGATGGGTTCTGCCCAATGATGGCTATGGTGCAGGCTACGGTCAGACACCTACTCTTGACGGCAATATTCAAAACCTCAAAGAGTTTGGTGACTATGCCCGTAAGAATGGCGTGGAGATAGGTCTTTGGACCCAGAGCGACCTGTACCCTATAGACACAATTGCTCCGCTCTTGCAGCGCGATATTGTCAAGGAAATCCGAGATGCTGGTGTGCGTGCGCTCAAGACAGATGTGGCGTGGGTAGGCGCAGGCTATAGTTTTGGCCTTAATGGTATCAGTGATGTTGCCAACCTAATGCCAAAGTATGGCAACAATGCCCGACCATTCATTATCACCCTTGATGGCTGGGCTGGCACCCAGCGCTATGGTGGTGTTTGGACTGGCGACCAGACAGGAGGTAAGTGGGACTACATACGCTTCCATATTCCTACGTTCATTTGTTCAGGTCTTTCCGGCCAGCCCAACATAACAAGCGACGTGGACGGCATCTTCGGTGGCCAGAGTGTGCCTGTCAATGTGCGCGAGTTTCAGTGGAAGACTTTCACTCCAATGCAGCTCAATATGGACGGGTGGGGCAGCAATCCCAAGTACCCGCATGCTCTTGGAGAGCCTGCTGCCAGCATCAATCGTGCTTATCTCAAGATGAAGTCTATGTTGATGCCCTATACCTATAGCATTGCCCATGAAGCTATCAACGGCAAACCGATGATTAGGCCTGCCTTTCTGGAAGAATTTGACCCATATCAGTTTCCTTTGAGTAAGGCAACCCGTTATGAATACCTTTATGGCCCCAGTTTCCTTGTGGCTCCTATTTATCAGGACACAAAGGCTGACAGCCTTGGCAATGATGTGCGCCATAATATTTATCTGCCACAATGCAAGCAAGATGAGTTTGTTCCTTTTATGGCGCAATCCTCATGGTTTGACTATTTCACAGGAGAGGTGTATAGCCGTCCTGGAGTTCTGAACTCTATTGACGCCCCGCTGTGGAAGTTGCCGCTGTTTGTTCAGAGCGGATCGATAATTCCTATGACCACGCCCCATAATAATCCTAACGAGATAGACCATTCGTTGCGCATATATGAAATATATCCGAGTATGCAGCTTTGCAGCTTCACAGAGTATGACGACGATGGCACGACCGAGGCATACCGCAATGGTGAGTATGTGACTACGCATATATGGAAGAACCTTATTAATCATTATAATACTTCCAACATCACAATCGAGCCTACGCAAGGTGACTATAAGGGATTCCAAAAGGAAAAGACTACCATCATTCGTGTCGTGGGAAAGACGTTGGCAGATGCGATGGAGAAAATAGTTGCTACAGTTGGAGGCAAGACTGTGAAGCTGAAGAAAGTTAATAGTTTGGAGAAGTTTGAGGCAAGCCAAAAACCGGTTTACTTCATCGGCTATGGCGTTGATTACACTCGTTATTTCACCGACCCGTCGCTAAAAGACGTGCCGATGAAGGCAGCTAATGGAGTAAGTTTCAAACTTCCAAAGACCGATGTCACCAAGAATGCTATCAACCTTCAGATTACCTACAAGAAAAACAACTACGACTATAAGGCAGATATTGCGCAGGATAGATGCAGGCTTATGTTGCCAGCGCCAGCCAATGCAGGGGTTAAGGAACCGGACCGTAAGCCCTACAGCCTTAAACTGACATGGGATAAGGTAGAAGGTGCCGAAACATACGAAATAGATTTTGACAGGGAAACTTATTTTAATATCGTTGACAACGAGTTCCTGTTTGAGGACCTCCAGCCTAATACGGAGTATAAATTCAAGATTTGTGCAAGGTGCAAGGATGATAGATGGGGAGGCCATAAATATGCTACCATCGTCGCTCGCACCAGCGAGGACCCATTTGAGCATGCCGTGAAGGGTGTAACTGCCACTTGTACGGCTCTGTCGCAAGCGGGTCAAGGCCTGGACAACCTCTTTGACTTCGATTCTGAGAGCCAGTGGCATACCGAGTATAACACCAAGGCCGTACCCTTCGACATGCTTATTGACCTCCACTCAGTAAATATGCTGGATAAGCTGCAGTATTTGCCACGCAATTATGGCTACAATGGTATCATTCTGGAGGGACAGGCCTTTACCAGCATGGATAAGCAAGACTGGAGCGATTGCGGCACCTTCCGCTGGGAACGTGATGCTATGCTCAAGGAGATAGATCTCAGCGGTAGGCAAGCCCGGTATATTAAGATAAAAGTTACAAAAGCCTTTGGTGACTTCGGTTCTGGCCAGGACATTTATATCTTTCGTCAATCTGGTAGCAGCTACTATATTCCCGGTGACATAAACAATGATGGCGTGCTTGACGAAAATGACCTCACTTCCTACATGAATTATATGGGTCTGCGTCAGGGTGATGGCGATTTTGAGGGCTATGTCAGCAGGGGCGACGTCAACGGCAACGGATTGATTGATGCCTATGATGTCAGTAATGCTGCCGTGGAGATTAATGCAAAGCGTAGCGACGTTATCCCAACGGAGGAGAATGTTGCTGGCATGATAACTGTTGAGACAGACAAGAATACTTACAAAGCTGGCGAAGATGTGGTCGTTTCCGTCAAGGGAAAAGGGCTTGCCAATGTCAATGCTTTTAGTCTGGCCCTGCCTTATGCAGAAACAGAGTTACAGTATGTTGGCATAGAGCCTGTTGCAGCCAAAACGTTGGACAACTTCAGCCGAGACCGTCTGCATACCAACGGAAAGAAAGCCGTCTATGTCACTTTTGTTGGCGTGGGCAATGTCAATCCTTTGGCAGGTGACGAGCTCCTCTGTACCTTGCGTTTCAAGGCTTGTGCATCTGGCCCGCTTAAGTTGCGGGCAAATGATATACTACTCGTTGATCGCCAGTTGAGAACTGTAGCCCAATAGCCAAAAACTATTAACCAATAACCGTTAACTTTCGAACTTTCGAACTCTACAACTTTTGAACTTTATAACTCTTTAACCTCACCAAGATGCCTTCGCAATTAACATTCAGCTATGGCAAGACACTGACCCTCTGCATCAGCGCGCGCAACAATGAGCTGCAGATAAAGGACCAATTGCAAAAGTTGGCTCTGCTTGATGCGAATGTGCTTGAACGCATCGAAATCATCATAGTTGACAACGACTCCACCGACGGCACCTCCAATGCTGTGAAGCTTTTCGAGGGCCGTGTGCCGTTCCACTACGTAAGCAATACCGAGAATCTCAGTCAGGACAACAGTTTCACCTATGCTCTCAATCAGGCTATTGCCACTCGCAGCAAGTATATCTGGATGCTTGATGCGCGCAACATAGTCCGCGTAGGTCACTTCTCTGCCCTGCTCGAGATGCTGGAGGGCAATGAGATAGGTCTTATCCACCTCCTCGGCAATGAGAATGCCAAGAAGCCTACCGTGCAGTATATTGATGCCGACGATTACCTTCAGCAGGTAGGCATGGGCATTATCCAGGCCAGCCGTAACATCCTGCGCACCGATATGATCCGCGGCTATAATCCCAAGGAGTTCGGAGCCGGCACCGGTATGCCTGCCGTGCCGCTGTTTCTCCATATCGTGCTGGCTGCCAAGCAGAATTTCATCTACAATCCCGTGGTGTTCGACGATGCTGCCATCGATTACGTGGCTGAGGCCAACGACCCCATCCGCACATACGTCAAGAACATCCTCGCCATCTACGACCACTATGAGGATAAGCCGTCTTGCATCTCTCCCTATACTACAATGAAGATGAAGTCGAAGGTTAGCGACTTCATGTTTCCGCAGATATTCCGCCTCTTTGTGTTGCGCCGCAGTATCAAGGGCATTGAGGGCAAGGTGAGCCGTACCATCGTCAAGCAGAACCTGGGATTCCGCCCTGTGGTCTCGGCATTCAAGCGCTGCTTCTCTGCTAAGTTGTGGGGCCGTGTGCTGCGCGCCATCGGTAGTGTGCTGCGCAAGATAATCACTGTTATCGTGGCTATCATTGTCATGATAGTATGCAACACAGTCGTCACTCGAGCCTTCGCCCGTTTTCGCAAGAATCTCACCACTTTCCGCTTCCGCCATCGTGTCAAGGTT
Organism: uncultured Bacteroidales bacterium; assembly: GCA_902792555.1. Classification (GTDB taxonomy): domain Bacteria; phylum Bacteroidota; class Bacteroidia; order Bacteroidales; family Bacteroidaceae; genus UBA6382. The sequence goes on from CADAZW010000060.1 coordinate 8,149, forward strand.
GGCGCGGGCTGCGTGGTGGAGGGACCCGTTCATACCGAAGGAAACAAGTACATCACCATCGGCACGGGCTTCTGCGCCAAGCCGGGTCTTCATGTGGAATGCATCAATACCGGCAACTATACCCCCAAGCTCATCATTGGTGATGATGTCAACCTGGAGCGCAATGTGCGCATCAACGTCATCCGCGAGGTCAAGATTGGTAGCAATGTCAAGATTGGTCCTAATGTGCTAATCACCGACTATCAGTTTGGCAAGACTGATGCCGAGACTCTCCACCTCATCCCTGCCGAGCGCGACCTTAACACTCGTGGCGTCGTCTGCATTGAGGACAATGTGCTCATTGGGCCGCGGGTGACTGTGCTACCCGGAGTCACCATAGGCAAGGGTGCCGTGGTTGGAGCCGGTGCTGTCGTTACGCGCAGCATTCCTCCATATACCGTTGCCACCGGGGCACCCGCAAGGATAAAAGCAAACAACCGTTAAAATAATAACCACTGTGCCGTGCGGTTAGGCCGCGCGGATACGCATTCAAACATTACCGCTATGAAGAACTTTACCAAACTATTTATCGTGGCAGCAGCAATGCTGATGGCTACCACCGTTAGTGCTGACAGGCTTATCACCAACACTGTCAGCCCCAAGGACCTCGCAGCCTACGATGAGCAGACCGTTGACCTCACAGTCTATCGCTACATCTACAAGGGCTGGAACACTATCTGTTTGCCCTTCAGCCTCACTGAGGAGCAGATCAACGAAATCTTCGGCGAGGAGTGCCGTCTGGAGACCCTCGTGGGAGTGGAGAACACCGGCACCGCCACCAAGCTTAACTTCAAGGATGTGAAGCGCGACGGTCTCAAGGCCAAGACCCCTTATATCCTCTACTCCACCAAGGAGAGCGGTGTGCGTACCATCAGGCTCAGCGACGCCTATATTACCCTCGGCGAGGTTGAGCTCAGCTTTGAGGACAACACTGGCACTACCGTCCAGTTCTCTGGCGCCACTGAGAAGCAGGGCACCGCGGGCATGTATGGCATCATAGCCAAGGACAACGCTACCGCCGCCTTTGTCAATGCCACCCAAGTGCCGCTTATCTATGCCTCGCGCTGCTATATTAAGCTGAACGACGGCGAGCTCACCCAGCAGCTCACCTCCAATCATCTCGACTATGACATGACCGGCGTTGACGCTGCCATAGCCGACGCAGCCGACCAGCCAGTGGATGTATATAATGTTTCCGGCGTATGCATTGCCAAGGGCGTGGCACCCGCCGACCTCGCCAAGCTGCCCAAGGGCGTCTATGTCATCAAGGGCCGCAAGATTTGGGTGAGGTAGAGAAACAGTTAATATGCTGTCTCCGCATTAAATCACAAACCCGCCAAGCCTTCTCGCAATGCAAGATTGGCGGGTTTTTCATATTGTGTTATTTCCGTTTTTACTCCCATTTTACTAACTATTTCCTTAGATGACACGTTATACAAGGCAGACATCCTCCCTTGACGGGGGCCCCAGTTCTCCCCTTGAGGGGGAGTTAGAGGGGGCTTGCAGGGCAGGGAAGGGGCTGGCATGGTTGCTGGCAATCGCTCTCGTCTTTTGCGGAGTGGCAAGCGTTGCCTCGTGTTCTTCCGACGATGACAATTCTGCAAGGCCAACCATTGCCAGGATTGAGCAGCGCGGCAAGATTCTCATTGGTACCACAGGCGACTACAGGCCTCTGTCCTTCTGCGAGCCGGACGGCACCTATTGGGGCTTTGGCATCGAGGTGGCTCGCGAGATAGCCGCCAGGCTGGGGGTGAGTGCGGAGTTTGTCAAGACTTCTTGGCCCACTCTGACCGATGATGTACTGGCCGAGCCTCAGATGTTCGACCTCGCCATTGGCGGTATCACCGTCACGGAGGCTCGGCAGGAAATCATGCTCATGAGTGAGGGCTACCTGGCCAACGGCAAGACCATTCTCTGCCGCAAGTCGGAGGAGGAACGCTATAAGTCGCTGGCAGACATCGACAAAACGGAAGTGCGCGTGATGGTTAACCCCGGCGGACTGAACGAGAAGTTCGCCAACGCCAACCTCACCCATGCCACCATCATCGTCCATCAGAAGAATGAGGAAATTCCGTCACTCGTGGCCGAGGGGGAGGCCGACGTTATGATTACGGAGATTACGGAGGCCCCATACTATGTGCAGACGGATGCCCGCCTTGCCGCCCCGCTCCTCAATGAGCCGTTCACTCGCGGAGAGATCGGCGTGCTGATGCGCAAGGGGCAGGACGACTTGCTGCGCTTCGTTAATGACGCCATCCGGCAGATGAAGACTGACGGCACCCTCCGCCGCTTGCATGAGAAATACGGATTAGTCTATGCATATTAAATAATATCAAAAGGCGATGACAATACAGGAATTTCGTGACTACATGGCATCGGGCAAGCCTGTCGTTGGCGGCTCTGATGTCCACATGATGTTTCATCAGCTGTCGCAGGAAGCGCTGAAGATAACGGCAGAGATTAACGGCAAGTACCACACGCCGGAGCAGCTCCACGACTTGCTCGAGCAGCTCTGGGGGCGCGAAGTGCCCCGTACGGTGGGCCTGTTCCCGCCGTTCCATACCGACTGCGGCAAGAATACCGTCGTCGGTGAGCGAGTCTTCATCAATATGGGCTGCAAGTTTCAGGACCAGGGCGGCATCACCATTGACGAGGGCGCACTCATCGGCCACAACGTGGTGCTGGCCACCATCAACCACGACCTCGCCCCGGCCCGCCGGCAGAGCATGAGCTATGCGCCCATCCACATCGGCAGGAATGTATGGATTGGAGCCAATGCCACCGTCCTTGCCGGAGTGACCATCGGCGACGGAGCAGTGGTGGCGGCAGGTGCCGTAGTCACCAAGGACGTGGAGCCCAACACCATCGTCGGCGGCGTGCCGGCCAAGGTCATCAAGAAGATAGAGGTGTAAGAGGATAAATCGGAATTTATTGATATGATTATAGTCTGAAAATACGAAATGCATGACATTATGAAAAAAAAGTTTCTTGTTCTTTTGATTATTGTGGCAATCC
>CADAZW010000061.1 GCA_902792555.1 uncultured Bacteroidales bacterium
CCATGTTGATAGTGCCGCTTATGTCGTGCTCTGCCCGACTGCCGGTATATATAATTATAATTGGTGTGTTCTTCCCCAACAATGCAGCCTTGGTGCTCTTCGGGCTCTATCTGCTCGGCATAGTGATGAGCATACTGATGGCTAACCTGTTCAGCCGTTTTGTGGTGAAGGGAGAGAGCAGCCCATTCGTGATGGAGCTGCCGCCATACCGCACACCGTCGGTCAAGAGCGTGAGCCGCCACACCTGGGAGAAAGGCAAACAGTATCTCAAGAAGATGGGCACCACCATACTTGTGGCCAGCATCATTGTGTGGGCCCTCAGCTATTTCCCCCACCATCCCGAGCTGACCGAGGAGCAGCAGATGGAGCAGAGCTACATAGGCCAGATGGGCCAGATAGCTGAGCCCGTCATAACTCCCTGCGGATTGCAGTGGAAGGAGGGGGTGGCCATCATCACCGGCGTGGGAGCCAAAGAGATTGTGGCCAGCACCATGTCAGTACTCTATCACGGCGACATAGCCTCAAGCGGCATGACGACGCTCACGGCACTGGCTTTCCTTGTATTCGTGCTGCTATATATGCCCTGCATACCAGCCTGCGTAGCCATCAAGAATGAGTCGGGACGCTGGCGGTGGGCAGCCTTCACGGCCGTCTATACCACCCTGCTGGCATGGGTTTGCTCAATGGCCGTTTTTCAAATAGGCAGCCTGATGTGAGGAGTTAGGAGTTTAGAGTTAGGAGTTAGGAGTTTAGAGTTAGGAGTTAGGAATTAAGAGTTAGGAGTTAAGAGTTAAGACATATTGACAATGCAACTCATAATAGTATATATCATCATTGCCTGCGCTGTAGGAGCAATCGTACGCTATGCCTACAGACAACTAAGCGGCAGAAGCAGTGGCTGCAACTGCGGCAACTGCGCCCAGAAACACTGCTGTCCAAAGCACGGCGGCGAGTGCCACTGCCACGATACCCAAAATTAAGTACAGAGCCTCCGCCGGTAGGTAACGGCATACATAATCGGGGTATCCGACTTGAGAAAATACTCAATCGGATACCCCGATTTGATTGATTTTAAGTATTGCAGGGATAGAAATACGGCCGTAACTTTGCACCAGATTTAAAAGGCAAAGACAAATGGCTATCTACAACACTCTCAAGACTACCCTGCTTACCACAGCCCTGGCCATCGCCACGACCACCATGGCACAGCAGGGACAGGACAGCCTCCAATATGGCGGCTGGAACAAATACCGCATCGGCGGCTATGGCGAAATGGTTGCCGCCTTCAAGAACTACGGCACTAACCGATTCTATGGCCACCCCGAGGGCAATACCAAGGAACACCGCAATACAATAAGCATTCCACGCTTTGTGGTGGCTGGCGACTACAAGTTCAACAGCAAATGGATCCTCGGTGCAGAAATAGAGATTGAAAGCGGCGGAACCGGAACCGCCTACGAGCTGGAGAACACCGAGAACGACGAATATGAGACAGAGGTGGAGAAAGGCGGTGAGGTAGCCCTCGAGCAATTCCACATCACTCGCCTCATCAACCGCGCCTTCAACGTCAGGGCCGGCCACATGGTGCTACCTGTAGGACAGAACAATGCCCACCACGAGCCCGTCAACTTCTTCGGCACAGTACGCCCAGAGGGCGAGACAACCATCGTGCCCAACACCTGGCATGAAACCGGCCTGGAGCTGTTCGGCACCGTGGGCAAGAAACTGTCAACCTTCGACTACCAGTTGATGGTGGTAACAGGCCTCAATGCCCAAGGCTTCAACCGCAACGACTGGGTAGCCGGCGGCAAGCAGGGAATGTTTGAAGAGGACAACTTCACCAGTCCGGGCTATGTGGCCCGTGTGGACTGGCGAGGAGTGAAGGGGCTGAGGCTCGGCGCTGCATTCTACTACTGCGCCAACACCATGGACAATGCTGAAAAGACCCACAACTTCAGCACCTACACCTCAGGCAAGGCTCCTCTGCGCATATACAACTTCGACGGCCAATACCGCAACCGCTTTGTGGAAGCCCGTGCCAACGTGCTATGGGGCAGCCTGACCAACTCCAACGCCATCAGCAAAGCAAACAACAATCCATACAAAAACAGCCCCTACTCCAAGGTGATGCCCGTAGCCCACAGGTCGATAGCATGGGGCGGCGAGTTTGGCATCAACCTGCGCGGCTGCTTCAACGACACCCGCATACCCGAGGTTATACCCTTTGTGCGATACGAATATTATAACCCGCAGGAAACCCTCGACAAAGGCACCGACGCCATGGACTCCCCTTCCGCCGGCCGGCTCAAGACCAGCATGTGGATAGTGGGAGCCAACTGGAGGGTACTACCCGGCCTGGTAGTGAAGGCCGACTATACCAGCCGCCGAATCGGCGGAGGCAAATATAATAATGAAAACGAGTTTGCCCTCGGCGTAGCCTGGACTGGCTGGCTCTGGAAAAAATAACTGCACCGCAGCATCACTGCTTAAAAACGAATTAAGACAAATATAACAATAACAAATTCAATTAAAAACAGTATTATGAAAAAGTATTTATTAACAATCAGCATCCTCGCTTTGGGGCTCGGCTTTGCCTCCTGCTCTGACAGCGACAACAACGACAACGGCGGCAAGGACATCACCGAGGACGAGGCACAGAACCTTGACTACACCTCTGAAAATGCCGCCGCTTGGGGCAACTATGCCGTCAACGTGGTACGCCTGTTGGCCAACGACTCCAAGAATCTCTACGACGAGTGGAACAAGAGTTTCGCCGCAGCCTTCAAAGGCCACACCGCCAGCTCAGGCTACAACACCGCCATCGAGTGTGTACAGGAGATCATTGCCGGCTCCATTGACATAGCCACCGAGGTAGGCACTGCCAAGATAGGCGAACCTGTAGGCTATTGGAATGACGGCCAGCGCAACAAAGCTCTCTACGCCGTTGAGTCATGGTATTCCTACCACTCTCGCGAGGACTATATGAACAATATCCTCTCCGTAGCCAACTCCATCATAGGCACCAATATCAATATTGAAAACAATGTGCCCCTTACCGACTCCTACAAGGACCTGGCCAACGCCAACTCCATCTACGCCAAGGGTCTGCAGAGCGAGACTCTCAGTCCACTGGTGGAAGATGTCTGGCAAAAGATAGTGGCTGCCCACAATGCCATCTGGCAGATTCCACAGCCCTTCCGCAACAATATCAACTCAGCCAAGGCCATTGCAGCCATGGACGCCTGCGCCCAGCTTACCACCAGTCTGGAGGCCCTCAACGCCTCCATTGAGAAGGCAAGTTTGAGCGAGCAGGATGCACAAGCCATCGTCAATCAGTGGGTTGACGTAGTGGTGCTGCCCACCTACAAGGACCTGGTGGAGAAGAACAACGCCCTGCAGACTGCCGTCAACACCCTGCAGAAGTCACCCTCCAACGCTGCCTTCGAGGCAGCCTGCAACGCATGGATTGCTGCCCGCAAGCCCTGGGAGTCGAGCGAGGCATTCCTCTTCGGCCCCGTGGCAGAACTTGGCCTCGACCCCAACATGGACTCATGGCCTCTCGACGCTGTGGGCATAGCCAACCTGCTCAAGTCGCAGAGATGGAGCGAGATGGAGTGGACCGGCCAGTATGAGGAGCCCGATGAAGATAATCCCTCAGCCCGTGCCGAAGCCATTGAGGCAGCCCAGTCACTGCGAGGATTCCACACCTTGGAATATCTGCTCTTCAAAAACGGCGCACCCCGAACAGTGAAATAAGATATCATATAAGTTAAGTGTTAGTGACCACAGTGAAGGTGGGAAATTCTTATGTTTCCCCCTTCGCTATTGTGGTATATAAAGGAAAAACATCTACAATCAGTTTCCAACACTATGTCTAAACACTGCAGAATAAGCTACTTAGCCTCGCTGGCCGCCATGATGGCAGCTTGTCTGCTATCCTCCTGCTCCGACGACACCGAGGGTCTCGACCAATTCTATGAGACCCACGCCCAGGAGCTGGAGAATTACGCGCTGTCAGCAGGCACCTCCACCCTATTCAACAATTCCTCCAAGGCTTTCGACACCGATGCCGAGTGGCTCAGCGGCACCTATGCCAGCCGTTTCCAGACCGGCGACCGCCTCTATGACAATGTGACCGAAGGCTACGGACCGGTCTATGCCGGCTACTCCTGTGGCAGCTGCCACATGAACGCCGGACGCACCAGCCCTGGAGTGTGGAACCGCATTGGCGAAGATGCCGACGGCACCCCCGTCTATGGCTCTGGCACCAACGGAATGTCGGCCATGCTGGTCTATGTGGCGCGTAAGAACGGAGTGTTCTTCCAAGGCTACGGCCGCGTGCTCCACGACCAGACCATCTACGGTGTAACAGCCGAAGGCAAGTTGCAGGTAAGGTGGGATTATGAGAAAGGCCATTTTCCCGACGGCGAGGAGTATGAACTGGCTAAGCCCAACTTTACCGTAGTACAATGGTACAAGAAGATGTGGGACAATGTCAAGAAAGACTCTGTCAGCATCAGGCCCGAGGACCTCTTCTGCACCGTGCGCATCCCGCTGCGCCATGTGGGTATGGGCCAGATGATGGCCATCGACCGCCACGAGATAGAGGCCTTGGCGCAGAAGAGCTATCCTGAGTACGGCATCAGCGGCCGCTGCAACTACATTACCGAGCGCGGAGTGAAGGGTGTAGGACTCTCTGGCAACAAGGCACAGCACCTCGACCTCACCGTAGAGCTAGGATTCTCCTCCGACATGGGTGCAACCAACTCGCGCTATCCTGAGGAGATTTGCGAAGGCCAGCACCAGATGGTGGAGGGCTCGATGATGGGCCTCGCATACGACAAACTCGACGTAAGCACCGAGGATATGGAGTGTGTAGACCTCTACCTCCACGCCCTGGGAGTGCCAGCCCGCCGTCTGGGCAGCAACAGTACCTATATCACCCTGACCAAGTCTGACGGCAAGACCCTCACCATGACCGAGCGCCAGGCCGTCAAGCGCGGCGAGCAGGCCTTCTACAACGCCAAGTGCCATCTCTGCCACGTAACCACCCTCCACACCCGCAATCGCGGCGCCACGCTACTCAACGGCACCGAGCTGCCGTGGCTGGGCAGCCAGACCATTCACCCCTATTCCGACTATCTGCTCCACGATATGGGCTCCGAGATTATGGGCGTGGGCCTCAACGACAACTATACCAGCGGCCTGGCCCGCGGCAATGAGTGGCGCACCACCCCGCTGTGGGGCATAGGTCTGCAGAAGAAAGTCAACGGCCATACCTACTTCCTCCACGACGGCAGAGCTCGCAACTTCACAGAGGCCATCCTTTGGCACGGAGGCGAGGGAGAAGCCAGCAAGAACCTCTTCAAGAAGATGGACAAGGCCGACCGTCAGGCACTGATAAAATTCCTAGAGTCACTATAACAATAAATCATAACAATAATCCGTTAACTAATTATCCACCAAGAATGAAAACATTCTATCTTGCAGCCGTTGCGGCCCTCTGCTCACTCACGGCCGCAGCCCAGACAGATGCCACAACCTTTGATGCCGACAACGGCGTAGTCACCATCGGCGCCGACCGCATGTTTCAGATTGAGAGCAAGGACGGCAAATTCTCCTTTAAGCCCTACCTCATGCTTCAGACCACGGGCAACTACAACTACTATGACGACGAAGGACTCGACAAGGCCTACAACCAGGATAACGTGGCCAACTCGGGATTCAGCTTCCCTTATGCCGTGCTCGGCTTCACGGGCAAGGCCTACAGCATGGTCACCTACAATCTTTCCGTCAATGCCGCCAAGTCGGGCGGCGACCTGCTGCAGCAGGCTTGGTTTGACGTAAGGCCCTCCAAGGCCTTCGGCCTGAAGGTCGGCAAGTTTAAGACGCCCTTCAGCCATGCCTACCTCACCACCCTGGGCGAGACGCTGATGCCCAATCTGCCCACCTCACTCACCGCCACCACCATCATGCCCTACACCCTCAATGCCGTCACGCCGCGCATAGGCACCGGCTTCGACCTCGGCGTAATGGCCCACGGCAATATCGGCAAGTGGTGGGGCTACGAGGCCGGCCTCTTTAATGGCACCGGCTCCAGCGTCAACACCGCCACCAAGACAATCTCCGACGACTGGCATATCCCCTCGCTGCTCTATGCCACACGCTTCACCTGGACTCCCATGGGGGCCATGCCTGCCACTCAGGGCAACCCCAACATGCTCCACCTCAAACGCCTGCAGCTGGCAGCCTCTGCCAGCATCAACGTAGAGAGCGAGAGCGAAAGCACCAACGATACCCGACTGGGCCTGGAGGCTGCCTGGCTCTACAATAAGCTTTACCTCGGCGGCGAACTCTACTACATGCACGTGGGATTCACCGACCGCCAGAAAATAAACGACAGCTTCAATTATTGGGGTGGCTATGTGCAGGGCGGCTACTTTGTATCCAAGCAGACGCAGGTGGCCCTCCGTTATGATTTCCTCGACCGCAACGGCACCGACAAGGACGGCTGCCTCAACATGCCCGCCGTAGGTGTCAATTATTTCATCAAGGGCACCGGCCTCAAGCTCTCGGCCATGTATCAGTATATCGGCCGTACGGGTCACACCACTCAGCTCGACCGCGACAATGACGACCTCGGAATAGCCAAGCACACTGCATGCCTGATGCTGCAATACACGTTCTAACTCTCATACGCCCGTATGAGAGTAACTAAAAGAGAAAAGAGAATAGATAATAGTCAGAAGTCAACTACAAAAATTCTCAATTTTCAAATAAAGAAACAAACCACATGAGAAGACACCTTCTTAATATAGAATTGAAAAATTCAAGAATTGAAGAACGGAAGAACTTCCATTTTTCAACTTTTCAATTTTTCAATATAATAATACTAATCCTGACAACCGTGCTCGGTCTGACCAGCTGCGACGACGGCCATATCAACGACCCCGTCCATAATGACGGCGGCGCCACCTACACAGCCCGCCTCAGCGGCACCTTCCATTCCGTAGGTACATGGTCGGGCAGTTACTCAGTGGCCATGGCGTGCTTTGGCGACGAGAGCGCCTACTCCCTGCTGCAGAGCGTAATACCGGCATCGTCGGATGATAAGAGTCAGGTGCTCACTCTGACTAACATACCCAGCGAAGCCAAGACGATAGAGATAGCCGTGGTCAATGTGCTGCGTAAGCGCATAGCCACCATCTACAGCTATCCCATCCCTGCCGACCAACGAGTGGGCGACACCATCAAGTTGGACGTAGGCACCCTCGACGTCGGCATGTTTGGAGCCATCAATCAGTTTATCTTCCAAGGCCAAGCCACCAGCTGCGCCCGCTGCCATTCAGGATCTGCCCCCGCTGCCGGCCTTGACCTTTCGCCCACCCAAGCCTACCGGTGCCTGGTGGGGGCAGACGCCACCAAGGCACCCTCCATGGCACGCGTGCTGCCAGGCAACGCCCAGGAGAGTTTTCTCTATAAGGTCATCACTGAGGGCGACGACAACGTGAGCTACTCCCACCCTGCCCTCTTCACCGACCCAAGCTATGCCCCCTTCGTGGAGATAATCCGCAACTGGATAGAGGCCGGAGCAAAAGAGTAAGTCAAGACAAGCATATACCATCAAAGATATGAGAATCATCCAGCGCGCAGCATTTGCAATCCTAGCCATTCTCTGCATTGCAATGGCTACAGCCACCTTCGTTGAGAACAGCTACGGTCCCACCGTGGCTCACGAGTATATCTACGAGTCATGGTGGTTCATTGGGCTGTGGTGCATAGCCATCATCTGCATGCTGCCGTGCATACCCCGCCACTTCCGCCGGCTATGGCGTCTGCTGAGGCGGTGGCGTCATACCGCCGTGATAGGCCTCCTGCTTATGGTGTCAAGCCTCGGAGCCAGCGGCGCACGGGTAGTGGAGCGCGCACAGGCCGACTCTATGCGCAGCGCACAGGTAATATATAACAACCGCATCTGCCCCCTCAACACCGCTGCACGCGATTTCACCCTCAAGATCACAGGCCGCACCTCATGGCAGGGGCTAAGCCCTGAGCAGGTAATTCTCTCATGGGCGCTCTACCCCGAGGAGTGGAAGGACGTAGCCATGATCCGGGTGAAGAAGGCCGCTGCACGTCAGGCCCTGGGCATCAGCGGCAGCTATGCCCGCTTCGCCGACTTCTTCGACTCTAAGGGCAACTACCGGCTCAAAGAGAACGAGTTTCCCGACCTCGACGAGCGGCTCACACTCATCGTGCTGGCCACCCGCGGCGAGTTCTTCACACCCCTGCCGCAGGACATGACGCCCATACCCTCCCAGCGCATCAAGGCCGAGCTGCTCTACAACTCCGTACCCTTCGACACACTGCTCTTCGCCTCATGCTTCACGCTGGCATTCCTGCTCTTCTTCATAGGCAACCTGAAGGCGCTCCGGCCTCTGCGGAGCAGCCACGCCATGACGGTGGCCATCCATATCGCCACCATCCTCCTGACCCTGCTGCTGACAGTCTGTCTGGCGCTGCGCTGGTATATCTCCGGACATCTGCCCCTGAGCAACACCTATGAGACCCTGCTGGTGGTCGCCCTCACGGCCCTGCTCATTGCAAGCCTGTCGCGCCGCTACAGAATGGAGGCACTCATAGTGGGCGGCGCCACCCTGCTGGTGGCCCACATCGGTGCCCTTGACCCGCAGATTACCACCCTCATGCCCGTGCTGCAGAGCCCGTGGCTATCATCGCATGTCACCACCATAATGATATCCTACTGCCTCTTCGCCATGCTCCTGTTCAGGCCCAACCGCACCATGCTCATCTGGGCCGAGGTGCTCCTGGCCGCAGGCATCATCCTCGGCTCAATATGGGCCAAGACGGCATGGGGCACCTACTGGAGCTGGGACCCCAAGGAGACCTGGGCCCTCATCTCACTCATCACCTACGCCTATCCGCTCCACCCGCACCTGCTGCCGTGGTTCCGCCACGAGGGACACATGCGCCTCTATCTCCGCCTGGCATTCCTCACCATACTCATGACCTACTTCGGCTGCAACTACCTCCTCACAGGTATGCACAGCTATGCGAATTAGGAATTTTCAGTTAGTCGCAAAGTCTCAAAGTCGCAGAGCCATTTTAATTTTACAATTTGACAAATTACAAATTACAATTTAGCAAGCCGTTGGGCATAAATTTCTGATAAACTTCTGATAATTTCTTGCAGTGCCCACCCCCGGACTTGGTTAAATTTCAAATTTCAAATTTCAAATTTCAAATAAAATCACTACCTTTGCACACCGATATGGAATATGTATCACACCACATAGAGCAACTGGGAGCAACACTGAGCCTCACCCACTTCACTGCCGGCACCGTCAGCGAGATACACGCCATGATCAGCGTGGAGCCTCGCTCAGAGATGTTCAGTGCCCAGCTGGCCCGCATACGCCAGGCCGAGCAGCAGCTCATGCAACTGCCCGAGGTAAGCGGTGCCAAGCCAGTCTTCAAGCGCTATTTCCTCAGCGACGCCACCAACCAGGTGGGCGCCCTCAGGGAAGAAGACGGGCAATGCACCGTCTCCTACATACAGCAGCCTCCGCTCGACGGCTCGAAGCTCGCCCTGTGGATCTACCTGCAGCGCGGCACCGAAGTGGCCAACGACCGGCAGTCGACGATAGCAGCCCACAACGGCTACCGCCACATATGGACCATGGGGCTCTACAACACCACCGCCGACACCTCCTACATGCAGACATGGGAGACCCTCTTCACCTATATCGACATCCTCAAGCAGCACGGTGCCACCCTTGAGGCCAACTGCGTGCGCACATGGTTTTTTGTGCGCGATGTCGACACCCAGTATGGCGGACTGGTCAAGTCGCGCCGCGAGTGCTTTGCCGAGCAGGGCCTCACCGCCGACACCCACTACATAGCCTCCACCGGCATCGGCGGCACGCCAGCCGACCCCAAGGCCATCATCCAGCTGGGCGCCTACGCCATCACCGGCCTCCGCACCGGACAGCAGCGCTACCTCTACGCGCCCACCCACCTCAACCGCACGTCAGACTACGGCGTCACCTTTGAGCGCGGCACACTGATACAGTATGGCGACCGCAACCAAGTCCTGATCTCGGGCACAGCCTCGATAAACAACCGCGGCGAGGTGCTTCACGTGGGCGACATACGACTGCAGACGCTGCGCATGTGGGAGAACGTAGAGAAACTGCTGGCGGAAGGCGGCATGACCTATAACAACGTGATGCAGATAGTAGTCTATCTGCGCGACGGCGCCGACTATTCGCTCGTTAGCGACATGATGCGCGAGCGGTTCCCCCGCATCCCCTATGTCATCACCCTCGCCCCCGTATGCCGTCCCACATGGTTGGTGGAGATGGAGTGCGTCGCCGTCAAGGCTGCCAGCAACGACTTCCCCGACTTTTAATCCGAAAAGAGAAAAACTAATCGCGCCGAAGCCAAATCTAATCGCGCCGAAACCAAATCTAATCGCGCTGAAGTCAAAACTAATCGCGCCGAAACCGACAACCTCAGCGCGATTAGAAAAAATACTGACGCAGTAAGAAAAATTCTTCTCACAATAAGAACAATTCTTCTCGCAATAATATCCTGCTCAGTGCAGATAAAAAACACACGAGGCCTGAAAATCGCTGATTTTCAGGCCTCGTAAGTCTTGTTATTTATCTTTCTCCGTAGGGGCTGGCAATATTAATTACCTTAAGCAAAGCTTGAGCCTGCCCAAGCACGGATGCAGGCTGCTGGTGATTAAAAACTAAAGGGGAGACTAGCCGAACTAGCATGACTAGACTGGCTAGGACGACTAGACTGGCTAGATTGACTAGCCTGACTAGATTGACTGGTATAATTAGCCATACTGGCCTTAACACCATAATTTTTGTTAAATTTCCGATAATTTCTTTCAGTTGGTTTCCGAGAGGGCGGTTTGTCGATTTTTTTTGCTACCTTTGCGGTTTGCAAAACTATTGTGACTAATGGCTGAAAACAATATTGATATCAACAGCAGGGCTCAAGGAGAGATGACGCTGCACGTGGAGAACCTCGTCAAGAGATACGGCAAACGCACAGTGGTCAACAACGTGAGCTTCAATGTTAAGCAGGGCGAGATAGTCGGTCTGCTCGGCCCCAACGGCGCCGGCAAGACTACCTCGTTC
>CADAZW010000062.1 GCA_902792555.1 uncultured Bacteroidales bacterium
AATTGTCTTTCGCTCTGATAAATTTTCAAGGCAGGGTGGGGCGCGCGAGTCGCGGCTGCCGCCAATGCGGTTGCGCAGGGCGTTGGCCTGGCGGCGAATCATTGCGCTGACATTTGATGCTGCCGGAGCAAGGGCAACTGTCGTTGCCGCAATGTAGTTAAGTGTCAGAAACTGGCAGAGCAGGCAGTCGTGGATGCTGCTGAAGCCTGCGGTCAGGTGAGAGTGGTGCACATGGTGGGCGCACTCGGTGCAGTCAGCGGTAGTGTCAGCCACGGTCTCATGGTGGTGCAAAGCCGACAGGGCAGTCATCGATACGAATACCGACAACAGCACCCAGGCCTTGATGACTCTGCTTCTCTGCTCTCTCATCATTGTGATATTGTTTCTCGGTGGTTGAGCCGTTGATGGTCTCAGCGCCTATGCCGGCGGCTATGCGCAGGAATATGGAGCAGGCGGGGGTGAGGATGACGGCGCGCTCCTCGGCAATGTCGTAATGCTCAACTATCTGGCTCACGGTCTTAGTTTGGAGGTCGGCATAGACGGCCTCCATGTCTGATACAGGGATAATGCCCCTCCTTACTCCTTTCTCCTTACTCCTTTTCTCCTTACTCCTTTTCTCCTTTTCCAGATACTTATCCATAAACTTCACGCAACCGCCGGCAGCGATATAGTGCAGCGGGGTGCAGTCGTGGTGTATCTCTTTGATTTTGTCGTCAAGCATTCGCTCCTGCTCGGGGCTCTGGTTGTTGCAGAGGTAGCGCATGGAGCCCACCTGAAAGGAGTGGCCGTAGAGCAGCTGCCCCTGGCGCGTTACGCTAATCTCGGTGCTGCCGCCGCCTACGTCAACAAATAGGAAATAGTCGTCTTTCCACCCCTGCGGCGGCATGAAGCTGAGGCGCGTCAGGCGGGCCTCTTCATCTCCGGGGATTATCTCGATGTTCAGGCCGCTGTCCTTACCAGCCCTGCTTATCACCTCTTGCCCGTTGCGGGCGTCGCGGTAGGCGGAGGTGGCCACGGCGCGGTATCGACTCACGCCATACTGCCGCATAACGGCGGCAAAATGTTGCAACGCCAGGGTCAGCCTGATCTTGGTGGGCGGCAGTATGTTGCCGGCGGCAAACACATCCATTCCGCTCTTCAGCGGCACCCTCTCATAATACTCGCCTTCGCGCAGTGACTCCAGCGAGAGTAGGAAGTCGGGCTGGCTGCAGTCTTTTATCTGTAGCCTTAGGGCGTTGGAACCGATGTCAATGGCTGCAATCTTCATGGGAGAGAGTTATGCCTATGTCGCTGATGCCGCTGAGCTGCGTGCGGCGCATAATGTGGGAGAGACTGATTTGTCCGCTTTGCCCCTTGCGCAGGTGTACTGCGGCCTTGACGGGCGCGGTGAAGCAGTAATGGTTGAACCCCTTGCCCTGTATTTTGCCGGCTTCGTCGGTAAGCTGTATCATCACCGTGTCTCTGCGGTGGAGGGCTGGCATGGAGTAGTCTTGCTCTGCGGTTACGTAAATCTTCTGAAACGGCACCTTGCTGGTGGTGCGTATGTCAACGCTGAGCCTGTAGCATCCGCTCTGGGCAATGCTGTCAATGGGAAAGACGATGCTGTCCTGCGAGTTCCAGGTAGCATTGTCCACATGCTGAAACAGGCTGACCACCCTCTTGTCGTTGCCGTTGCAGGCGGTTAGCAGCATAGCGGCCACAGCCATCCATGACACGAGGGTATGACTTTTTTTAATCGTCATTTTGGGGTTTAGGCTGATTGTTCCTGCCGTTGCGGTTGTTCTTACGCTTTTTCTTGCGCTTGCTCTTGTCGAAGCGGGTAAGGCTGTCCTGCTCGGCCAGGTCCATCACTATGGGCTTCTCGCTGCCTGAAGGAATGCCGGCAAGTGAGGCTGGCTTCTCGCCGCGGCGGTTCATCTCAATCACCTCGGCGGCCTGCTCGGCGGTCAGCGTGACTATGTTGGCTGCCAGGTGGCGGTCGGTGGAGTAGCTGACCAGGCCGGCCAGTATGTCGGCTTTAAAGAAGTAGTATGTGGCATCTTCCGTCTCGAGGTGGATATCGCGGCGGGGCAGCTTCTGCGTAGCCTCGGTGTAGGCCGACACCTCGTAGTTAAGGCAGCATTTCAGCTTGGCGCATTGTCCGGCCAGCTTCTGAGGGTTGAGCGACACATCCTGGCAGCGGGCAGCGCCGGTGCTGACGGTGTTGAAGTTTTTGAGCCATGTGGCGCAGCACATCTCCCTGCCGCAGGGACCGAATCCGCCGATGAGGCCTGCCTCCTGCCTTGCGCCGATCTGGCGCATCTCTATGCGGATGCCAAACTCCTGCGCCAGCACCTTGATAAGCTCGCGGAAGTCCACTCGCTGGTCGGCAATGTAGTAGAAGATGGCCTTGTTGCCGTCGCCCTGATACTCTACGTCGCCAATCTTCATGTCGAGGCCGAGATTCTTGGCTATGGCGCGCGACTTGATCATGGTGTCCTGCTCGCGGGCCTTGGCTTCGTTGTACTTCTCAATGTCCACCTCGCGTGCCAGGCGGTAGATGCGCTTGGTGCCGGCATCGGCTTTGAGTCTCTGCTTCGACATCTGCAGTGGCACCAGCGGGCCGGTGAGGCTCACGGTGCCGATGTCGTGGCCCGGTGTGCCTTCCACGGCAACTATGTCGCCCTTCTGCAGGGAGAGATGGTTGCTGTTGACATAGTAGTCCTTGTGGGTGTTCTTAAACTGCACTTCCACAAGGTCGGTCATCTGCTGGGCTCCCGGCACATCGGCCAGGTAGTCGTAGGTATTTAGCTGTTTGTCGTGAAGGCAGCATCCTTTGGCGCTGAGGCCGCGTCCGCCGCCGCAAATAAACTTGTCAATCATGATTTTATTTTCTTAATAGTATGATCGTTTGAAGGGCGAGATTAAAGAATATTGTCTTACCGTTGACGTTGCCGGCCACGTCGCGCTGGGCGTGGGCAAACTCCTCAGCGAAGCGGATGATGTTGCGCTCATTGATGAAGCGGGCGAACTTATAGGCGAAGTCGGCCTCCTGCGGCGTCATGAAGTTTAGCTCCGAGCGTCCGAAGTTGTAGATGAAGTTCTCACGCAGCATCTGCTGCATGTAGCTGAGGTATGCTTTCTGCTGCTCGCGGGTCAGCGTGGTCATACCCTCGCTCCATTTCATCAGGCCGGGGAGGTCGCGCATATACGCCAGCCTCATCAGCTGTATGAAGCACTGCAGCATCGCCTTTGAGTCGTCGGCGTCGCATATCTGCTTGAGGGCTTTCAGCCAGCTGCCGCCAGCCACCCGCGCCACGCTTACGGCAGTGTCGCGGTCCAGGCCGCGCCTCTCCATGAGGGCCTTGGTCAGGTCCTCCACGCTGAGCGGCGGCACGTCGATGCGCTGGGTGCGGCTCACGATGGTGTCGAGCAGCTGCTCGGGGTGCTCTGAGCAGAGGATGAAGAGAGTCTTGGGCGACGGTTCCTCCAGCATCTTGAGCAGCGTGTTGGCGGCACTGCCGTTCATCTTTTCCGGCAGCCAGATGACCATCACCTTCCATCCTCCCTCGTAGGCGCTGAGGCTCAGCTTGCGGATGATGTTGTCGGCCTCGTCGTCGGGGATGATGGCCTGCTTATTCTCAGTGCCAATCGTGCGCAGCCAGTCGGTGAGGTCGAAGTATTTCTCGCTTGTCAGCTGCGTGAGCCACTCCTTGAGGTAGGTGTCGCTGGTCGTTGTGCCGCTGCTTTTCTTTATTACGGGGAAGGAGAAGTGGAGGTCGGGATGGATGAGCTTGTCGGTCTTAATGCATTCGCTGCACTCGCCGCAGCTGTCGCTGTCGCCTTGCTGCGGGCACATCACGTAGCTTGCCAGCGCCAGCGCCAGTGCCAGCGTGCCGTAGCCCGTGTCACCCGTCAGCAGCAGCGCATGAGGCAGACGTCCTGCCCTCACCTGAGCCAGCAGCACATCCTTCACCTCTTGTTGCCCTATGACATCTGCGAATCGCATCCTGTTTTTATTTGAAATTTGAAATTTGAGATTTGAGATTTAGCCAAGTCCGGATTATTGGCTTTATTTGAAATTTAGCCAAGTCCGGATGTATTGTAATCCTGGGGCTTTGTTGATTTAACTATCTTAGTCAGTACGGCTGTGACGTGGTTGCAGTCAGCAATGATTGATTCAAATTCGCTTTCAACCAGAAACTCTGTCTGATATAGAAGGTTTAGCCAGTACTCGGTCTCGGAAGCTTCCTTTAAGGCAATATTCATCTTATGTGTGAAATCTGCTCTGCTTTGTGCGTTTTTACCTTCCCACACATTGGCTCCGATGCTTGTGCCGGAACGCAGAAGTTGTTTAGACATCACGCTTTCTTTCTTGCTTTCCTTTAGGTATTTATAAAGGTTAACAATCCTAATCGCAAAATTGTTCGCAATTTCGTAGATGTTGTTTTCTATATTGTGGGTGGTCATTACTTAATTCGTTTATTCAATCGGGACTTCGCATAAATGTCGGGACTTGGCATAAATGTCGGGACTTCGCATAAATTTTAAATTTCAAATTTCAAATTTCAAATTCAATAGATTGCCCTCGCAATCTTTTGCAGGCTCTTCACGTTGCCCGTCATGTAGAAATGTATGCTTGGCACTCCGGCGGCCATCAGTTCGCGGCACTGCTGCACGCACCATTCCACGCCCAGCTCCTTCACCGCGTCGTCGTCCTTGCAGCGCAGCACCTCGGCAGCCAGCTCCTCCGGCAGGTCGCAGTGGAACAGGCGCGGCAGCACGTTGAGCTGCTTCTTGCTCACCAGCGGCTTGATGCCCGGTATGATGGGCACCGTCACCCCGTCCTCGCGCATCCTGCTCACGAAGCTGAAGTATTTGCTGTTGTCGAAGAACATCTGCGTCACGCCGTATTCTGCCCCCATCTCCACCTTCTTCTTAAACCACGCCGCGTCGCTCGCCATGTTGGGAGCCTCCTCGTGCTTCTCGGGGTAGCAGGCCACGCCGTAGCTGAACAGCGGGCCGCGCTCCTTCATCTCCGAGCCGTCCATGAAGCGGCCGCTGTTGAAGTCGTTGACCTGCTTCTGCAGCTCCGTGGTGTGGCTGTAGCCGTCGGGGCTGGGGCGGAACTCCTTGTCCTCCGGAGCCTTGTCGCCGCGCAGCAGCAGCAGATTGGTGATGCCCAGATACTGCAGGTCGATGAGCACATATTCCGTCTCCTCGCGTGTGAAGCCGCTGCACAGTATGTGCGGCACTATAGGCACGCCGAACTCCTGCTGCAGGGCGGCGGCCACGGCCACCGAGCCCGGCCTGCGCCTCAGCGGGGTGCGCTGCAGCAGACCGTTGCCGAGGTCTTTGGTCACCATCTCGCTGCGGTGGGTGGTGATGTTGATGTATTTGGGGCCGAACTCCATCAGACTCTGGATGTCATCCTGCAGCTTGCGGATGCCCGCGCCCTTCAGCGGCGGCAGCACCTCGAAGGAGAAGGCCGTGCCCTGGTCCTGGCTTATCAGTTCGGTTATGCGTAGATTTTCGTTGCTCATAATTATGTCGCTCGCGTGTGTGTACACACTATGCATTGACTGCAAAGTTACGCAATAATCTTCAATTACGGGGTATTCCCTTGGTAACCCTTACTTTTTTTTACATCAAATTTCTCAAATTTCTCAAATCTGATACTGATTATGTGCAAAAAAAGAGGCAATTTCTCAAACAAAATAGGAGTCCGTGAGTTTCAAATTTCGCGGACTCCTATACTTAGGTTAGCACATATGTTCTCTGTTCTCTGTTAACTTTTAACTACTGCACGACTGCAGCCGGACTTGGCTAAATTTCAAACTTGCCGCTCCGCTCTCACTGCTCTTTGATATCGGCACCGTTGCCTTGCAACGAGATCTTTTCTTAATTCCCCAAAGGGGACCCCGGCACGACGGCCGATGAGCAGTTCGCGATGCCTTCGGCATTCAAATTTCAAATAACATAAATTCTCTAATTGCCGCTTTGCTCTAAAACTTTCTTTGTGTGTTGGCACCGGCTTCGCCGATAGCCAGCGAAAGTCTTCGCGATGCCTTCGGCATTCTCTAATTCTTGACAGAAAAAAACTCTTGACTTGTGCGACCAGGCAGATTGCATTTAGTTATTGCCGGTGCCAACATCTATATTGTTGCTTTTTTTAATGAAATGGGATGAAAATATGGCCGTTGGGCGGAAAAAGATAAAAATAACGGACGGAATGGGGCGTTTTTGGTTGCGAATGATTACTTTTGCAGATTGAATTGCAATTTGAAATTTAATTTTATGATACAATCGAAGAAGATTATAATGTTGGCGGGGGCGCTGCTGCTTGCTACGGTGGGGGCGCTGGCTCAATACACATCGTTCACCGTCAAGGAGACTTCCGGCACCTGGACGAGCTACGCCCTCGACAGGCTGAAGATTACGTTCTCCAACGACGAGATGACGCTCTCCAACGCCCAGGAGACGGTGGTGTATCCCATCAGCGAGCTCGGCTCCATGCTCTTCACCGACCTGCCGTCGGCAGTGGAGCGCGCCGCCACCCAGCGCACCGTGGTCTCGCTGCAGGGCGCCAGGGTGCAGCTCAACGTGCCGGCCGGCACACTGGCACGAGTCTATGACATGCAGGGCAAGCTGTGCGCCACGGCACGCATAGGCCAGGAGGGAGTGCCCGTCTATATCGGCAACCTCCAGCAGGGGATTTTCATTCTGAGGGCTGGCGACGAAAGGCATAAGATACTTGTTAAGTAACGAAAACGAAAACTTTAATCAGTTTAATGGCTTAGGTGGCTTAAATAGCTAAATAGCCAAATAGTACATAAATTGTAAATAGTAAATTGTAAAATTGTAAATTAATTTGATGAAAAAGATATTTTTCCTTTTGCTGACCGCTTTAATGGTCAATGGTCAATGGTCAATGGTCAATGGCCAGACCTTGGCCATCCATACCGACGCGCTGACGCTGCTGGCCACCCCCGACGAGGTGGGTGAGATGATGTTCAGCGGCGGCATGCTCAGCATCGGCGACACGGTGATCGACGTGACCACCATCGACAGCCTCAGCTACAGCGCCGGGGACTTCGACCCCCTCACCGTAAGCGTCAGCTACGCCGGCAGCCGCAGCCGCGTCAGCATGCCCCTGGCACTCGCCGACTCCGTGCAGGTGGAGCAGGACGGCGCATACGTCAACATTATCTCCGCCAAGACCGGCGGCACGGAGGTGGTGTATAGCCTGAGCGGCACGACAGCCGACGGCTGCTTCCGCCAGGAGGGCTCCTACAAGTGCACCGTGCAGCTCAACGGCGTAAGCATCACCTCGCAGCGCGGATCAGCCCTCCACGTCAAGAACGGCAAGCGCATCGACATAGAGGCCGTGGAGGGCACCGTCAACAACTTCGTGGACCACGCCGACACGCTACACGACGCCTGCTTCCACGTGAAGGGGCACCCCGAGTTCTCCGGCTCCGGCACCATCAACATCACCGGACGCGGTAAGCATGCCTTCAAGAGCGGCGAATACACCAAGCTCAAGAAGACGGCGGGCACCATCAACATCCTGGCGGCACCCAACGACGGCATGCACGTCAACCAGTACTTCAAGATGAACGGCGGCAAGCTGACCATCGCCGACGGAGTGAAGGGCGACGGTGTGCAGGCCGAGTGCAACAGCGACTCCACCAAGGAGTACAACGGCTATATGTTCATCAATGGCGGCGACATCAGCATAACCATCAAGGGCGACAGCTGCGAGGGCCTCAAGTGCGACTCGCTGCTATGCATAGGCGGAGGCACGCAGCAGGTCAACTGCAGCGGCAAGTTCTCCAAGTGCATCAGCGCAGGCACCGACATGGCTATCTACAACCTACTCTCCAGCCCCCAGGTGACTCTCGTCAACACCGGCACCTACGTCACCGTAGGCGACAAGACTAAGAAGAGCGTCTGCCTCAAGGTGGAGGGCTCACTCTATTTCCACACCGGCACAGTCAGCCTCACCGCCGACGAGGACCTCAAGGGCAAGTCGGCCGCCATTGCCGGCGACTACGTCTATGTCAGGAATGCCGGAACCATCAAGGCCTCACCCGCCATGGACGTGGACGGCGCCCTGCGCTCCCGACGCAGCGAGGCCGACATAATAGCCTTCGAGGCCACCAAGGGACTCGTGCTGCCCACCGCCAGCCCCGACGACGAGGAGTAGCACCGCGCAGCCCCGACGACGAAGAGTAGCACCGCCAGCCCCGACGACGAAGAGTAGCACCGCCGCAGCGCGGCACATCACTCATCCCCCCACCGACACCCCACACGGAGCCGTCAGCCCAGCCAGCCGACGGCTCCGCGCTTACTTTTTTGCAGCTGTTGCTTGTATTGCGATTAAATCATACGTCCCTCAACAGAAGTTACTCTCATACGTCCCTGTCTGCTTCGCAAGCTCCGCAGCCGCCCCCTCGCTCCGCGAGGATATCCATATTGGATTCCCCAAAGGGGCTCCGCTTAGAGGGGGAGCTGACACGCCATTCTTCTGTTTGCAGGTGTAAGGATATCAGGGAGACGGCTCCCCCTCTAAGATAGAGGGGGTGGCAGCTAGCTGCCGGGGGCGTATGATACTAACTTTTACCGGACAGCAAAAAAAATGATTCGTTTAATTCGTGAAATTCGTAGTTCGTTTATGTCCACGGGGCTTGCCAAATCGTGAAATCGTGAAATCGTGAAATCACTTCTGTGCCGACGGGTATATTTTATCCCCTGTTTTTTTGCTGTTGACGAAAATGTATGTACCTTTGTCGCAGTGATTACTAACGACAAAAAGACCAATCGTATGAAGAAGATGCTGCTAAGCCTGCTGGCCGTGATACTGTGCGCCAGTGCCAGCGCCCAAGGGCAGGTGAAGGAAAAGCTGAGCCGCGCCCCTGTGGCAGTGATGACCTCGCAGGGTGTACTCGTGTCATGGCGCTATCTGCAAGCCGACGGCAATGCCGAGTTCTCGCTATATCGCGATGGATTATTCTTGGATGAGCACATTACCGACGTTACCAACTACCTCGATGCAGATGGCCGTGCCGGCGCCGAATACAAGGTGGTGAGCAGCAACGGCGACGAGGCTACCTGCGTCGCATGGGACAATATGTTTATCAAGATAAGTATTTCCCGTCCCGCACCGCGCAATTCAAAAATCGGCGACCTGAAAGGCGAATACCGTCCCGACGACATCTCCGTGGGCGACGTTGACGGCGACGGCGACTATGAGCTCATAGTGAAATGGCTGCCCAGCAACCAGCGCGGCTCTGATGCCGACGGCTTCACGAGCGCCACCTACATAGACTGCTATGAGATGGACGGCACGCAGATATGGCGCATCGACATGGGCGACGGCGTGCGCTCAGGCCACCATACCACGCCATTACTGGTCTATGACTTCGACGGCGACGGCAAGGCAGAGGTTATCTTAAAGACCGCTCCCGACTCCAAGGACGGCTTGGGCAGCTACGTCACACAGGCTGGCAATGCCACCATCCAGGCCATCGAGCCTTCAGCCTTTGACGTGAACACCGACGGCCGCGTGACGGCAGGCGCCGAGTTCCTCACCGTGTTCAACGGAGAGACGGGCGCCGCCATGCACACGATATTCTATTCTCCAAGCCGCTCCATGGCGGACTTCCCTTCCGGAGGCACATCCTACAGCAGGGACTGGGGCGATGCCTACACCTACAACTACGGCGAGCGCTACAATGCCGCCGTGGCATACCTTGATGGCACCGACAGACTCCCTACAGCCATCATGCAGCGCGGCGGCCTTACGGCATGCTACATCTGGGCAGTCGACTGGAATGGCACAGCCCTGAAGACGCGGTGGCTGCACAAGGGCACTTCCGCCACAGAATGGCATGTCATCGATTTCGCGGATACAGAACTGGCCAATCAGACCACCAATCCCGTGACATCACAGGGCAAGTCATGCTACGGACAGGGAGCCGGCGGCATCAGCATAGGCGATGTCGATGACGACGGACTCGATGATATCTGCATCGGCGGCGCCACCATACGCCACGACGGCATACTGCTCTGCGCAACAGGCCTCGGTCATGGCGAGACCCACACCCTGGCAGACCTCTGCCCGGACCGCCCGGGGCTTGAGGTGATGATGCCTCACGCGACGAGCCCATTCGGCTGGGATGTGCATGACGCCACGACCGGCGAGGTGCTGTTCAGCGCCAACGGCGATGGCGCCAACGGCAGCGGACTGGCATGCGACTTCGTTCCCGGCAAGCGAGGCTCAGAGTTCTGGTCTTCCGCCGACGACATCATACGCTCATGCTACGACGGCAATGCAGTGAGCGAGAAGAAGCCTGACACCGGCTTCCGTATCTACTGGACCGGCGACCCCTACGACCAGACTTTCGACGGACGGTATGACGAGGTACACGGCTGCTCACCGCGCATCTGCTCATGGGATACTCAGAGCAATGCCGTTATAACATTCCAGGAGTTTGCGGAATACGACATGCCGCAGACGTGCAACAACGCCAAGGCTACGCCTTGTCTGCAGGCCGACCTGATGGGCGACTGGCGCGAGGAGATCATCATGACAAAGTATGAGACCGACTGGAGCGACCTCAACTGCGAACTACTTATCTTCTTCACGCCGGAGCCTACCGACTATAAGGTGCCCTGCCTCATGGAGGACCACATGTACCGCATGGCAGTAGCAAGCCAGAACTCTTCGTGCAACCAGCCCCCACATCTGGGCTTCTACCTGCCAGACTATCTGGGAGTGGACGGCAACACCTACGCTACACAGACTGCCAGCCATGCTCCGGAAGCCACCACCGCAGTGAAGAATGTCAGGGGCAAGGCCTCCGCCGACAAGGCCCAAGCCGCAAGGAAAACCATCCGCAACGGCACAGTCATCATCGTTAAGGACGGCAAGGAGTACAATGCTGCAGGCTTAAACAAGAACCAATAACCAATAACCGTTAACCGTTAATTATTTGAGGTTTGAGGTTTAGCCGCTTCGCTCTCAGACTTTCTTTCTGTGTCGGCACCGGCTTCGCCGACAGCCGACAAAAGTCTTCGCGATGCCTGCGGCATTGAGGTTTGAGGTTTAGCCGAGCCATTTTAATTTCACAACTTGACGATTTCACAATTTGACGATTTTTTCAGTCGTGAGTCAAGAGGCGAGAGGAATTAGGAATGCCGCAGGCATCGCGAAAAGGCTCTTTCGCTGTCGGCGAAGCCGGAGCGAAACTTGCATGAGCCTTTGAGAGCGAAGCGGCAATTAGGAATTAAGTAATTTCACAATTAGACTATTTACAAATTACAATTTGGCAAGCCATGGGAGTGAGGAGGAAAAGTAATTAAAAAAGAAAATAAGGAGTA
>CADAZW010000063.1 GCA_902792555.1 uncultured Bacteroidales bacterium
AATGAAGAAATAGTCTTTCGCTCCGTCGTATGGCGGACGGAGAACCACTTCATCAAGAAACGCCCCGACAGCCTGTGTGGGCTTCAGGAAAAAACAGCTGTCACAGATGAGGCCGAAGATCTTGCCATCGCAATAGATGCCGTAATCGCCAAACATTTTCTTGGCCACAATCTCACCGGCATCCGAGCACTGGTCAACTATGTATTGCACAAAATCGGCGTTGCTTGCCATCTGGCGTTATCCCTTATGGTTTTCATAAAGAACATGACCCGCAGTCACGAACTGTAACTGCGGGTCATGGTTATTGTCTTACTGATGCTCGTAGCGCAGAGTCTCGGTAGTCTTGTCGCAGACCTCGGAGGGACCGAAGTACTGGATAGGGCCGGGATAGACGTAGGCCGTCTGCTTCTTCCACTCGTCGCGCTGTGCGGCGAAAGCCTTGAAGGGAGCACCGTTGAGGTCCACGAGAGCCTTGCGGATAACGGGCTTCATCTGGCCGTTGCGCTTCTCCATGTTGAGCATCATGGTGATGGGCACACCGCCAGCCACCCACTCTGCCGCAGGCTTGGTGGTATTCTTCACGATGGCCATGTAGCCAGTCTTGCCGTTGGCGATAAGCTGTGAGGCACTCACGCCGAGAGAGTAGCAGTAGTCGGCATCGAAATTGGACGGGGCAGCGCAGCGGCCCTCATAGCCGAAGAAGTGATGGAGGGCGGAGAACTTACCATTGAATTTGCCGGCGACCTTCCACTCTGCAAGCTTGGCAGCAACCATTGACGAGAGCAGTTTCTCGGTCTCGATAAGGGAAACCTGCACATTGCCATGAGGATCGCGCTCGCCGGTGAGCTGGGCAGCGAAGGATGCGGGCAGCGAAGCGAGGGTGGCAGCATTCTCTGCGGAGAGGTTGCCATCGAGCAACCATGCCACATTATCCTCGGGCTGTGCCTTGAGATAAGCCTCAGAGGAGAGCACGTCGTTGAGTTCGGCGATAAGACGCTTAACGGCTGGAATGAACTCAATAAGTCCCTCGGGAATAAGAACCGTACCGAAATTGTTGCCGTCCTTGGCACGCTCAGTCACGGCCTCTGCGATATAGGTGACGATGTCGTCAAGCGACTGGCCCTTCTCCTGAATCTCCTCAGAAACGAGGCATACATTAGGCTGCACCTCGAGGGCGCACTCCAGGGCGATATGGCTGGCAGAGCGGCCCATCAGCTTAATGAAGTGCCAGTACTTCTTGGCGGAGTTGGCATCGCGCTGGATATTGCCGATAACCTCTGAATAGGTCTTGCAGGCGGTGTCGAAGCCGAAGGATGTCTCAATCTGGTCATTCTTGAGGTCGCCGTCGATGGTCTTGGGGCAGCCAATCACCTGCACGCCATAGTTCTTGGCAGCATAATACTCAGCCAGCACGCAAGCATTGGTGTTGGAGTCGTCGCCACCGATGATGACAAGAGCCTTGATGCCGAGCTCGCGCAGAATCTGGATACCGCTCTCAAACTGCTCCTCCTGCTCCAGCTTAGTACGGCCAGAGCCGATCATATCGAAGCCGCCGGTATTGCGATACTCATCAACGATTTCGGCAGTAATCTCCATATACTTGTGGTCAACGAGGCCGCCGGGGCCGAGGAGGAATCCGTAGAGCTTGTTGGCGGGATTGAGACGCTTGATACCATCAAAGATACCGCTGATGACATTGTGGCCGCCAGGAGCCTGACCGCCGGAAAGGATTACGCCGACATTCATCGGTGCGTATGCCTTCTGCTCACCGGGCACGAACTCCACCAAGGGGAGGCCGTAGGTGTTGGGAAAGAGTTTCTTCACTTCTTCCTGGTCAGCCACGCTCTGAGTGGGCTCACCCTCCTTGATACTTACGTTGCCCTGCAGTCCGAGCGGAAGCTTGGGGCTGTAGGCAGCTCTTGCAATCTGTAATGTACTTTTCTTTGCCATAAATATTATAATGTTTAGAGTTTAATATTTGGAATTTATTGTCTGGTCAGACTGAACGTCAATGATTGTTGCCGTATAGTCTGTCTTTCTTCTCAAGTTTAGGGAACGATATTATCCTGCCAGCCCATGCCTCGCTGGGAGATTTCATGTTATTCAATTTAAGGACGTAAGGCACATACTCATCGGTGCCGTAAATTCGGCGACACATTCGCTGGAGAGTCAGCCCGCCCCTAACCTTGCGGCGTGCCTGCACTCCCACTATAACATAGTCGCCGTCATCCACCTGCTCATACTTATCTGCCTCCAGCCTGAGCTGAGCAACAGAATCCTGCTCGGCCTGCATAGCGGCAGCCTTGGCAATGGAATCCTGAACGGCAACCTTGTTGGCTTCGGTCTCCTTCTGCTCTTCGCCACCGGTAAGTCGCGGAATCAGCAGGAAAGCTGCCACGGCAAGCAATGCGACAAGCAGGACGGCAATTATTGCCCCGTTGCGCTTACCGCGCTTGAACTTTGCCTCGGCAGACTCTGCAGTTACCGCCTTAGCCGGCTCAGAGTCTAACTGCGCGGGCTCTGCTTTTGGTTCTGCCAGCTCCGGCTCATCGTCAGCAGGACTCTGCTGATCCTTGGGCAGCTCGCTCTCCACAGCAGAGGGAGACTCCTCCTCGGCAACAGTAGCAGGCTCTTCCGACTTCTCCTCAGCCTGCGGGAGTTCCTCCTTGGCCTCAGAAAAATCTGCCAATGCGGCAGGCGCCGGTGTGGCAAGAGTCTCTTCCGGCTTAACTGATGCAGGCTCTTCTACAGTCACGGGCTCTTCTACTGCCATCTCACTCCTGTCAGAAGGAGTGCCCTCAATCAGACGGACATCATCATCCTCCAGCACCATAGTATCAAAATTAGCAAACGGCCTATTGATACGGTCCTTGAGAGTCTTATCGGGAGTAAAGGTTATCTTGTTGTAGCCGGCAATGTTTACGCGCTCGCCATTGTTGACGTTGACACTCTCACGCGCACTGACGACCACGAGCTTGAAGGTGCCGAAACCCTTAATCTTGACAATATTGTCAGTCTGCAGGGCATCCTTGAGCGTAGTGAAGAAAACCCTGACAAACGCCTCAACCGACGACTTACTGCGTCCGCTGTTGTTGGCCATCATCTCTGACAGCATCTGGAGTGTAATCTTTCCCTTTGCCATAGCCGTATCAGTTGATCTTGTTCTTATATGTGGACGACATCTTGAAATTTATCACAATCTTAGGCGGCACGAGCATTTTCTTGCCCGTAGAGGGATTGACCATTATCCGCTCTTTCTTCTGCTTGGTCTCAAAATTACCCAGTCCGGCCACCACGACCTCATTGTCGAGCTCCAATGCACTGGCCAGCGTGTCAGCCAGTTCGTTAACCATCTTCTGGCACTGCGATGGAGCAACGGCCACCTTGCCTGCCACATCTGCAATGAATTCCTTGTTATTCATACTCTCTTATCTTTGATTATCTTTCACTTAACTCACCGTAGAGGTCAAATTCGTTGGAATCGGTTATCTCTACATTATATATACACCCCCTGCGCAGGCGACGGCCTTCAAGATCGGAAATATAAACAACTCCGTCCACCTCGGGCGAGTCATACTCAGTGCGGCCGACATAGTAGTCATCCTCTCTGCCGTCAATCATAACGGGCAACACCTGCCCTATCCTGGCAGCTGCTATCTCTTCTGAAATCTCCTGCTGTAGTGCCATCAACTCGTCTAGGCGCTGCTGCTTAAGCTGCTCGGGCACATCGTCGGGATAGCACTCGGCGGCCTTGGTGCCCTCTTCCTCGCTGTAGGCAAAGGCTCCCATACGCTCAAAGCGTGCATGGCTGACAAAATCCAGCAGATCGCGGAAATCCTCATCTGTCTCTCCCGGATAGCCAACCATGAAAGTAGTGCGCAGAGCAATGCCAGGCACCTCGCGGCGTATGGCATCTATAAGCTCACGCTGCTCAGCGGCAGTAATATTGCGGTGCATGCGCTGCAGCACAGCATCGCTGGAATGTTGCAAAGCAATATCCAGATACTTGCACACATTGTCGTGCTCTCGCATCACACGCAGCAAGTCCATAGGAAAACCGTTGGGATAGGCATAGTGAAGCCTTATCCACTTGACTCCCTTTATCTCTGCCATGCGCTCCACCAACTCGGCAATCTTGCGCTCGCCGTAGAGGTCAAGACCATAATAAGTAAGTTCCTGAGCAATAATCTGAAATTCGCGAGTGCCTTCAGCCACAAGATTCTGCACCTCATTCAGCACATCCTCCATGGGGCGACTCTTGTGACGACCGGTGATAAGGGGGATGGCGCAATAGGCACAATGGCGGTCGCAGCCCTCGGAAATCTTTATGTAGGCATAATGGCGGGGAGTGGTAATAATGCGTGCATCTTCAGGCGTGGCACACGGGGTCAGTCCTTTCTCCTGCATAAGGTCACTGACCATCTGCCTCCAGTTAAACTTACCGTAGTATCTGTCGACTCCCGGGATTTCCTTATTAAGCTCCTTATAGAATCTCTCCGACAGGCACCCCATCACCAGAACTTTCTTAAGTCGTCCCTGCTCCTTGAGAGCAGCCAGCTGCAGTATCATATCGATGCTCTCCTCCTTGGCGTCGTTGATAAAACCGCAGGTGTTAACAATGGCCACGTCGCGATGTATGCGCTGCGGATTATGATACACGCGGAATCCTGCTGCCCTGAGCCTATAGAGCAAACGCTCAGAATCAACCAGATTCTTTGAGCAACCCATCGTTATCAAATCAACAACTGACATTTAGAGTTCGAGAGTTCAAAAGTGAGTTTTATTTTCTCTATTGCATCAGGCTTTGAAGAGACTGTCAACAAAAGCCCTCTTGTCAAATGGCATAAGATCGTCAATGCCTTCACCTACACCAATATATTTCACAGGAATCTGCATCTGGTGACTGATGCCTATCACTACGCCACCGCGAGCAGTACCGTCCAGTTTGGTAATAGCCAGTGAACTGATCTCTGTAGCCAAAGAGAACTGCTTGGCCTGCTCAAAGGCATTCTGGCCAGTCGAGCCGTCAAGCACAAGCATAACGTCATTGGGAGCATAGTCCAACAACTTACCCATAACTTTCTTAATCTTAGAAAGTTCGTTCATTAAGCTAACCTTATTATGCAAGCGGCCAGCGGTGTCAATAATCACCACGTCAGCCTGCTCATGTATAGCGTGTTGCAGGGTGTCATAAGCCACAGACGCTGGGTCACTGCCCATCTGCTGCTTAATCACCGGCACGTCCACGCGCTTCGCCCATGCCTCAAGCTGCTCAATGGCAGCGGCACGGAAAGTGTCGGCAGCGCCAAGCACCACCTTGAGCCCCTCCTGCTTATACATGTGGGCCAGCTTGCCGATGGTGGTGGTCTTGCCCACACCGTTCACACCGACCACCATAATGACATACGGGCGCTTGTCCTGCGCAAGAAACTCTGTGGCTGTAGGGTCGGTGCTGTCTTGCAGCATCTGGGCTATCTCGTCACGCAGCAGGGCGTTAAGCTCAGAAGTCTTGATGTACTTGTCACGCTTCACGCGCTCCTGCACACGCTCCACAATATCAAGAGTTGTATCCACACCGACATCGGAGGCCATTAAGGTCTCCTCCAGGTTGTCAAGCACCTCGTCGTCAATAGTTGACTTGCCGGCCACGGCGCGAGTAAGCTTGTCGAAGAAGCCTGTGCGTGTCTTCTCCAGTCCTTTATCGAGACTTTGCTGCTGTTCCTCTTTCTTCTCTTCTTTCTTAAAAAACTTGAAAAAGCCCATAGCGTTATATATTTTGTCTGCAAATTTACATAATTTCTGCCGTTTATCCCCTCATCTATAGCAAATAAAATGCATAGGCCAGGGAAATAAAAAACATACCAACAAATGAACAGAGGGGCATCTTGTGCCGCCGTCATTCGCTGGCATGTGGTCTGCGTGTATTTTTTCCTACGCGCGCGACCTTATTGTATATTGTGGCCAAAGGCCAGTAAAGTCTTAGTTCTGGAAGAACTTCTTCACATCATCGTTAGGCACCATCTGCTCATCGAAGATGTACGCACCAGTCTTGGGGCTCTTTACCATACGGATCACCTTGGAATAGGTACGTCCGGAGGTATTACCTGTCTGCAGGGTTGCAACCGCTTTCTTTGCCATAGTCTATAGTGTTTACTTGATTTCCTTATGTACAGTCATTCTCTTGAGAATGGGGTTGTACTTTTTCAGTTCCAATCTCTCGGTAGTGTTCTTGCGGTTCTTGGTAGTGATGTAACGGGAAGTACCGGGCAGACCACTATCTTTCATCTCGGTGCACTCAAGGATAACCTGCACCCTGTTGCCTTTAACTTTCTTTGCCATGGTTGGGTGTGATTTTTAAGCGATGACCTTAATATCCTTCCAATCGCAGTAGCCTTTCTCTACGGCGTTGCGGAGGGCTGCATCAAGTCCCTGCTTGTTGATTACACGGAGGCCTGCTGCGCTAAGAGTAAGCTGAATCCAGCAGTCCTGCTCTACATAATAGAATTTCTTGGTAAGCAAATTAACATCAAAAGTGCGCTTTGTGCGACGCTTGGAATGGGAAACATTGTTTCCAATCATTGCTTTCTTACCTGTGATTTGACAGATTTTTGCCATCGCTGTATATTTTTTATTGTTTATTACGCATTATATTACGCCAATTCGAGGTGCAAAGGTAGTCAATTTTGATTAACGGACAAAATATCTGATGTATTTTTTCGCTTTCAGAGGCGTTTTTTACCGCGCCATGACTACATTTTGCGCCTATTCTGAATATTTTAGATAGCTATGCGCGAAAAAGCAGGTTTGTCAAGCGGGCAAAAATCGCCGTCCTGATATTTGAAATACCCTGCCATGGCTATCATGGCAGCATTGTCAGTGGTGTAGCCAAAAGGCGGGATAAAAGTCTGCCAAGTACGACTCTGATGCCTGGCAACGAACGCCTGGCGTAATGCGGTATTGGCCGACACACCGCCTGCCACAGCCACACGACGGATGCCTGTAGCTTTGACGGCCTTGCTAAGCTTGTCAATCAGCACCTCCACCACAGTACGCTCCAGCGATGCAGCAAGATCAGCCTTGTTCTGCTCAATGAAGTCCGGATTTTCAGACATGCGGTCGCGGAGATAATAGAGGAACGAGGTCTTGAGACCGCTGAAACTATAGTCAAAACCCTGGATATGAGGCTTGTTAAAAGAGAAAGCCTTGGCATTACCCTGGCGCGCAAGGCGGTCAATTATAGGACCGCCAGGATATCCCAGACCCATAAACTTGGAGCACTTATCTATGGTCTCACCGGCAGCATCGTCAATAGTCTTGCCGATAATCTCCATATCCTTATAGGAATTTACCCTGACAATCTGCGAGTTGCCGCCACTCACCAATAGGCAGAGGAAAGGAAACTCAGGCACTGACCGCTCCTTGCCCTCCTCCTGAATGAAATGAGCAAGTATGTGCCCCTGCAGATGGTTGACGGAAATTAGCGGGCAGCCAAGTGACACACACAGTCCCTTAGCAAACGATACTCCCACGAGCAACGAGCCCATCAGTCCCGGACCAAGGGTACAGGCAACAGCGCTGATGTCGCTAATCTTCACACCAGCCCTTTTGATAGCAGCGTCCACCGTGGGAAGGATGTTTTGCTGATGAGCGCGTGAGGCCAGCTCGGGCACTACACCGCCATACTCCTCATGCACCTGCTGGGAAGCTGTTACATTGGAGAGAAGATAGCCATTGCGAATGACGGCAGCCGAAGTGTCATCGCAACTGGACTCTATTCCGAGAATTGTTATGTCTTGCATAGCTTACTATACTAAAATCTCAAGGCCCTTGTCGGTTAGCAGATAGGTATGCTCCCACTGCGCCGAAGGCTGACCGTCCTCAGTACAGATGGTCCAGCCGTCATCCTCGTCCTGAAAGACATCGCGGCTGCCCATGTTGATCATCGGTTCAATGGTGAACACCATGCCTGGCACAAGCAGCATGCCGCTCTTGCCGCGCACTCCGTAATGATCGACATCAGGAGCTTCGTGGAAATCGAGCCCTACCCCATGGCCACACAACTCGCGCACCACAGTGTAGCCGTTGGCATGGGCATGCTTAGTGATTACCTTAGCCATATCGCCCACAAAGGTATAGGGCTTGGTGACTGCTGCGCCAAGATCTCGACACTCCTTGGCCACCTTCACCAGGCGCTTCCACTCGGGGTAGGTGTCCTCGATGATATACATGCGAGAGGCATCGGCATAATAGCCCTTATAGATAGTGGTAACATCCACATTGACTATATCACCTGGCAGAAGCATCTCTTCCTCGCTAGGTATGCCATGACAAACGACATCGTTGATGCTTGTACAGACACTCTTAGGAAAGCCCTCGTAATTGAGCGGAGCAGGGATACCGCCATGATCAAGGGTGTATTCATGAACCAGGCGGTTGATATCCTCAGTCGTCATGCCAGCCTTTATCTCGTGTGCAACAAGATCAAGGGCTCCATTGGTAATCTTGCCACTCTCGCGGATGCCCGCCACCTGCTCAGGCGTCTTTATCAGGTCGCGGCTGGGCACCAGGTAACCGCGGGCCTGCCACTCGAGGATTATCTCGTCCATCTCTGTGAGCGCCTGGCCCTTAGGAACAATCCAGTTTCTCTTTATCTTACGTGGCATATATCTGTTGTTATCTCAGCCGGATGCGGTCGCCCACCTTGGGGGTGTAGCCGGGCTCCAGCTTATTTATTGTATAAAGTGTCTTAAGGCGCATGCCGTACTTCTGCGAAATACCGTAGAGCGACTCGCCTGCCTGCAAGGCATGGTATTTCTTCTTGTATATCTTGTCGGCGCGTTTCTGCTTCTTCTCAAAATATACTATATCACCGGCGCTGAGCTGATGGTGCTTGTCCACCTCATTGTTGCGCCGCAGTTTGCGGGCACTCACCCCGTATTCCTTGGCCAGCGACTCAAAGGTGTCGCCAGGGCGGGCAACAATATAATAGTTGCGATTATTGAAGCAGATGTTGTGCTGCCCATGGCTAAGAGCCTGCGGCACTGACGGCGTAGTAACGGCCTGCACTGGTTTGGCATGATGCTTTTTGCCAAGGGCCGCCTGGTCTAGCTCGGTAAGATTGTAATCTTCAATAATCTGTATCAGCTTGGCAGCATAGGTGGGACTGGTGGCATAGCCAGCGGCCTTGAGGCCATGGGCCCACCCTTTATAGTCGGTGATGGAGAGATTGAACAGCGAGGCATAGCGCTTGCCGCGACGCAGGAAAAGCGAATGGTCCTCATAGCTCTGCTCATCGCGTGCGTAGACACGAAACTTCTCGTTGGGCGCATCATCGTCGCGAAGCATCACCGGCCCCGTCCAGTCATTATGAGCCTTGATGCCGAAGTGGTTATGCCCCTTCACGGCGAGCAGACTGGTGCCCGCACCACTCTCCAGCAACCCCTGCGCCATAGTGATGCTTGCCGGTATGTTATGCTCACGCATCTGAGCGATGGCCAGGTCGCGAAATTTACTGATATAAGCCTGATACTTAGCGTTCTGCGCCATTGCAGCTGCAACAGAGCAAAGCATAATCACTATAAACAATAGCCTCTTCATACTCCTTTGCTTAGCCCCTCCCCAGCCCTCTCCTCAAGAAAGGGAGTCCCCCCCTGAGGGAGTTAGAGGCGGCATCCTTTACTCCTTTACTCCTTTACTCCTTACTCCTTTACTCCTTACTCCTTACTCCTTTACTCCTTTACTCCTTTACTCCTTACCTAATCCAATTTCAGGACTGCCAGGAATGCCTTCTGCGGCACCTGCACATTGCCAATCTGCTTCATGCGTTTCTTGCCGCGCTTCTGTTTCTCCAGCAGCTTGCGCTTACGACTGATATCACCACCGTAGCACTTAGCCGTTACGTCCTTGCGTACCTGCTTGACTGTCTCGCGGGCAATAATCTTGGCGCCGATGGCAGCCTGGATTGCTATGTCAAACTGCTGCCGCGGCAGCAACTCCTTCAATTTCTCACACATTCGCCTGCCGAAGCTCACGGCATTATCTGCATGAGTAAGTGTGGACAAGGCATCCACGGGTTCGCCATTGAGCAGGATGTCAAGCTTCACAAGGTTGCTCTTGCGGAATCCGCTCTGATGATAATCAAACGATGCATAGCCGCGAGAGATACTCTTCAGCTTATCGTAGAAGTCAATCACTATCTCGCCCAAGGGCATATCGAAGATTATCTCCACCCTATTGCCGGCCACAAACTCCTGCTTCACCAGTTCGCCCCTCTTGCCGAGGCATAGCGTCATGATGGGCCCGATATAGGTGGCCGAGGTAATGATGCTGGAGCGTATATAGGGTTCCTCCACATGCTCAATCTCCGTGGGGTCAGGCATGTCGGAGGGGTTGTGCACCTCCAGCACCTCCTTGTGTTTGGTAAATACCTGGTAGGACACGTTTGGCACCGTGGTTATCACGTCCATGTCAAACTCGCGGTCCAGCCTCTCCTGCACAATCTCCATGTGCAGCAGCCCGAGAAAGCCACAGCGAAATCCGAAGCCCAGGGCCACCGAGCTCTCGGGAGTGAAGCTGAGGCTGGCATCATTGAGCTGCAATTTCTCCAGCGAGCTGCGCAGGTTCTCAAAATCCTCGGTTGCTATAGGATAGATGCCGGCAAACACCATAGGCTTGACTTCCTCAAAGCCGGCGATAGCGTTATTACACGGATTGCCCACCGTGGTGATAGTGTCACCCACCTTCACCTCAGTGGCTGTCTTGATACCGCTGACTATATAGCCTACATTGCCGCAGCCAATCTCCTTGCGCGGTTTCATTTCCATCTTGAGGATGCCTATCTCATCGGCAGTGTACTCCTTCTTGGTATTGACAAAGCGTACTCTGTCGCCCGAATGGATGGTGCCGTTGACAACCTTGAAATAAGCGATGATACCGCGGAAGGGATTGAACACCGAATCGAATATCAGTGCCTGCAGCGGGGCCTCAGGGTCACCCTTCTCCTCCCTCTTGCAGCCCAGCAGGTCGATAATCTCATCCTCCACCTCCTCGGGCATGGCATTGTCCATATCACACTTGTTGATTACGGGCACTATCTCCAGGTCGTGGTCAATAGCCATATAGAGATTGCTGATAGTCTGCGCCTGCACTCCCTGAGTGGCATCCACCACCAGCAGTGCACCCTCACACGTAGCAATACTGCGACTAACCTCATAGGAGAAATCCACGTGCCCCGGAGTATCGATAAGATTGAGCACATACTTCTCCCCTTCCAGTTCATAGTCCATCTGGATGGCATGGCTCTTAATGGTGATGCCGCGCTCACGCTCAAGGTCCATGTCATCGAGCACCTGATTCTCCGTCACTTCGATAGTCTTAGTGAACTCCAGCAGGCGATCGGCCAACGTGGACTTGCCGTGGTCAATATGGGCAATAATGCAGAAATTGCGAATATTCTTCATCTCTTATAATAATTAATAGGAACTATAGATACTATAGGAACTATAGACACTATAGCCAACCTTTCAAAACACCTCCGCATCCTTCAGGCTTACGGCCGTCCTGTCCTTCTCAGAGAGGAGCATATCCTCCCTGGCAATAGGCCAGTCAATGCCTATGGCGGGGTCGTCAAAGCGGATGCCAGCTTCAGCCGACGGCATATACTTGTTGTCAACCTTATAGGCGAACACGGCAATATCGCTCAGCACGGCAAAGCCATGGGCAAAGCCCCTCGGTATAAACAGCTGCCGCTTATTCTCGTCGCTCAACTCCACGGCCACATATTTGCCAAAGGTAGCCGAACTCCTGCGCAGGTCAACGGCTACGTCAAGCACCTTGCCCTGCAGCACCCTCACCAGCTTGGCCTGGCTCCATTCGCCCTTCTGGTAATGAATGCCGCGTACAACACCATAGGATGAGCGCGACTCGTTGTCCTGCACAAACACTGTAGGACCGACGTTGGCATCAAAGTCCTCCTGCCTGTAGGTCTCCATAAAGTAGCCTCGGGCATCCTTAAAAACCTTGGGTTCTATAACCCAAACACCTTTTATTTCTGTCTCAAGATATTGCATAAGTACGATTTTAACTGCAAAAATAATCATTTTCTGCGAGAAAAGAAGTAACTTCGCGTCACAAACAAATTTTACAAACCTAAAAACTAATAAACAATGAAGATTTCCCAAATCGAACACATCGGCATCGCCGTTGAAAGCATTGAAAAAGTTCTCCCCTATTTCGAGAACGTACTCGGCCTCAAGTGCTACAAGACCGAGGTAGTTGAAGACCAGAAAGTGAAGACCGCCTTCCTCAAGGTTGGCGAGGTGAAGCTGGAACTCCTTGAGCCCACATCGCCCGAGAGCACCATCGCTGCTTATCTCGAGAAGCGCGGCCAGGGCATGCACCACATGGCATTCCGCATTGAGGACGGCGTAGCCAACGCTATCGCTGAGGCTGACGCCGCAGGCATCCGCCTTATCGACAAGGCTCCCCGCAAGGGCGCTGACTCCATGAACATTGCCTTCCTTCACCCGAAGAGCACCGTGGGCATCCTCACCGAGCTCTGCGAACCCCAGGCATAAGCGGGTCGCGAGAACTTCATCGGTGGTCGCTGCGTCTCGAAAAAACAAGGATGCTTTTTAGGCGCGGGCTGACACCAGAAAGTTCGAGAGCGAAGCGGCAACCCCATGCATAAGCGGGTCGCGAGAACTTCATCGATGGTCGCTGCGTCTCGAAAGAGCAAGGATGCTTTTTAGGCGCGGACTGACACCAGAAAGTTCGAGAGCGAAGCGTCAGCCCTGGCACAGACCTCTATTATCTCCCTATAAGGGGAGGACACAATTAACCGCCGAAGACTTCTTTCGGCGGTTAACTGTATTTTCTCCTCTAGTGCAAAGGGGGAAAGAAACGATAATCTGCTATTCCCTGTCGTCATTACAGACACCGTCATACGCAACCCCGCTCACTCGACGCTTTTCTGCGTTGAACCACCCGTCTTGACGCGGTTATTTCGGCTCTTGACGCGGTTTTCTGCCGCGCCGACACGCTTTTTTCCTGTCCCGACGCGGAAAAGTCTTGCCTTGACGCGGTTTCTCCAGTTATTGACGCGCGCAAAAATATAGGTGGGTGGAGAAGGTGGAGTTGTTTCTATAGAGATGCTTAAAAAAATCCATATATCTCTTGTACGGGAAACAGGCTATTTAGGGATTTATTTGTCATACTCCTTAGAAACAACTCCACCTTCTCCACCCACGCGCAATTACATGGGCAGTTTTTGTTCTTTTGCTTCTTGCGGCAGGTAAGGTGTTTCAACAGCTCCCGGGCGCCTGGTCGCTCCGCCCTGTTGGATTGAGGCAGCTATCTGAACAGCACTCATGTTCGCTGTAGGCTGTGCCTGCACGGCAAACAAAAACGGTGCGGACGCATCCGCACCGTTTTTATTATAATAAGGTGTAAATAATTACTTGCAACTTTACTTAACCTTAGCCACGATAGCCTTGAAAGCCTCGGGGTTGTTGACAGCGAGGTCAGCCAGCACCTTGCGGTTAATCTGGATGTCTGCCTTGTGGA
>CADAZW010000064.1:0-10235 GCA_902792555.1 uncultured Bacteroidales bacterium
TACACCCTCGGCTTGCAGTACTGGTTCTTCAACAAATGCCGCATCCAGGCGCAGTGGACCTTCTGCGACCCCGACTCCCGATGGAAGAAAAACTACAACATGCTGCAGTTCCAAACCCAGATTTGTTTCTGATGCAAATTAATAGTTGAGAGTCAAGAGTCGCAAAGTTGTAAATAGCTAAATTGTACATTGTGAAATTGTAAATTGTAATTGTCTTGACTTTATTAGAAAAACTCAACCAGACCGACATCTTTGCGCGTGAAAACGGCATCCAGCTCACTGAGGTGCGCGAGGGCTATGCCAAGGCAGAGATGACCGTCGGTCCAGGCCATATCAACGGAGCTAATGTCTGCCAAGGTGGAGCCATCTTCACCTTGGCCGACTTGGCTTTTGCTGCTGTGTGCAACAGCCACGGAGTGCTCACCCTCGGCATCAGCAACACCATCGACTACCTCACCTCCGCCCGCCTCGGCGACCACCTCACTGCGGAGGCCACCGAGACTGTCAACCACCCCAAGATGCCGCAGTGCATTATTACCGTACGCAACCAGAATGGCGAGATAATAGCCACCGCCACAGGCCGCGCCTACCGCAAGCGCATCCCATTCGAGGCCGACGGGCTCATGTAAACACACCTGCCATGAAAATACTCCCGTTAGCGTTAGCGTTGTTAATGTCCAATGGCTATTGGTTATCAGCTATCGGCCAAAAGACCACCACTCTCGACCCCTCCGCATGGTCCACGTCAGTATGGCTCTCCGCCGTCGACGCTCCTGTGGTCACAGAGCAAGCCGACAGAGCCTTTCGTGCCGCCGACGGTGCCAGCTGGTTTATGTCCACCGTCACCAACCGGCAGCGCGTCACCTCCGCCAAGTGGATGACAACGGGTCTCGGCATCTATGAGCTATACCTCAACGGTCAGCCCGTGGGCGACGAAGTCCTCAAGCCCGGGTTCACCCACTATGCCAAGACTAAGCGCTCCTTCACCTACGATATCACCCGCGCCTTCCGTCGTCAGCGCGGCGCAGCCAACACCCTCGCTGTCCAGGTCACCCCCGGCTGGTGGGCCGACAAGATTGTCACCCCCGGCCATCTCAACGGCATGCGCGGACATAAGTGCGCCTTCCGCGGAGTCCTCGAGCTCACCTATGCCGACGGCACCAAGCAATACTACGGCACCGACACCACCCACTGGCGGGCAGGCATCGCGGGGCCTGTCAAGCATGCAGGCATTTTTGATGGCGAAGAGTACGACGCCCGCGTACTGCCAGGCTATGCCACCCCCTACCTGCTCAGCAAGCCCGAAGTCAACAGCGAGTTTCAAGGCGACATCCTGCCCTCCGAGGGAGCAGAAGTCTATCTGCGTCGCGACCTCGCCCTCAAGCCTATCAACACCTACGTCTGGCAAGGTGTGACTGGCGACAAAGCCTCCGACGACCACACTCAGGTAGAGCACGGCACCGTCCGCATACTGCGCCACTATGCCCCTGGCAAAACCATCACTCTCCACCCCGGAGAGACACTCATAGTCGATTTCGGACAAAACTGCTCCGGCGTGCCCTCCTTCACCTTCAAGGCACAAGCAGGCACCCAGCTCACCTGTCTGCCAGGCGAAATACTCAACGATGGCAACGGAGCCGAGCGCCGCGGCATGGACGGCCCCGAAGGCAGTATCCACCGCCGCAACCTGCGCACTCCACCCAACTGCATACAAATCAGCTACACATTTGCCAACAGCAAGAGCTACGTCAGCTACCACCCCCGCTGCACCTTCTTCGGCTATCGCTATATCTCTGTCACCTCCACTGGCGACGTCGAGATACGCTCCGTCGAGTCGCTGCCCGTAACCTCCATAGGTCGCCACCTCGAAACAGGCACCATCACCACCGGCAACCACCTCGTCAACAAAATCATCTCCAACACCCTCTGGGGCCAGCGCTCCAACTACCTCTCCGTGCCAACCGACTGCCCACAGCGCGACGAGCGCCTCGGTTGGATGGCCGACACCCAAGTCTTTGCCGAGACAGGCACCTACTTCGCCAACACCGACCGTTTCTTCCATAAGTGGATGCGCGATGTGCGCGACTCGCAGAGCGCCACCGGCGCCTACCCCGGCGTGTCCCCCACCGCCCAGTATGGCAACAATATGATGCGCCTCGGCTGGGCCGATGCCGGCATCATTGTGCCCTGGACCACATGGAAGCAATACGGCGACACCGCCATCATCAACGAAAGCTGGCACTCCATGGTCCGCTTCATCGACCACATCAACTCAGTCAAGTACAACCATCAGGCCCTCATCAGCGAGAATGTCAACTACCAGTGGGCCGACTGGCTCAGCTGCGAAGCCCTCGAGAGCTGCACCGGCCTCGCCTTCAGCGACCACGGCCCGCGTCCCGAAGCCATCGACTACTGGAACTACCTCAGCGCCTGCTACTGGCTCATCGACTCCGAGATGATGCGTGACATGGCAGCCGCCACCGCACGCGATGACACCCCCTATCGGCAGATGGCCGACAGCGCCCGCGCCTACCTCAAGCAGCAATTCTTCCTCCCCGACGGCAACTTCAAGACCTCCGTGCTCAACACCATGCAGACCCCTGCCCTCTTCGCCCTCAAATGTGGCCTCGTTGACGGAGAAGCCGAAGAGCTCACCATCCGGCGCCTGCGCCAGAACTTCGCCGACCACGGCAACTGCCTGCAGACAGGCTTCCTCGGCACCAGCATCCTCATGGCCACCCTCACCGACCACGGCATGGCTGACATCGCCTACCAACTACTCTTCCAGCGCAACAACCCCAGCTGGATCTACTCCATCGACAATGGCGCCACCACCATTTGGGAGCGGTGGAACAGCTACCGCCGCGACACAGGCCTCGGCCCCAACAGCATGAACAGCTTCAACCACTACGCCTACGGCGCCGTGTGCGAGTGGATATGGGAGACCGTAGCTGGCATCTCTGCCGACCCGCGCCAGCCCGGCTTCCGCCATATCATCATGCGCCCCGTCCCCGACAGGCGACTGGGCCATCTCCGCGCCCACTATCAGTCAGCCGCAGGCCCCATACGCAGCGAATGGCACTACAAGGGCGACACCTGGCACTGGGACATCACCATCCCAGCTGGCGCCACCGCCACAGTCACCCTTCCCGGCGACACCATCTCCACCCGCTACACCAGCGGAACATACCACCTGCAGAAAAAGCTACCGTAATGTAGTGCAAAAGACAAACTTCTTGAACCCCTTTAAGCCATGAAAAGACTGATTGCCCTAATACTCGTACTGAGCGCATCCATCGTAACACAGGCCAAGACATGCAGGGTGTGTGGCGGGCTAGGCCACGCCTTCGGGCATAGCGACATCGTGTGTTCAGCGTGCAATGGCACAGGCCAGGAGGCATCCACTGCAGCCGAGCAGATGAGAGAAGCCCGCGACCGCGAGAACTACGCAAACAGCGCCAACGACATGATGGAGGCTTACAACCTCACCCCCGAGGAATATTTCGCCTACGAGGAGCTCATCAAGCAAGCCATGGAGCAGGTGCCCGTCTATCAGACCTGCTCTGCGTGCAACGGCACAGGCGACTGCAGCATGTGCGGCGGCTACATGAACGTCTCGCTCGACGATGACCTATGCCGTGTCTGCGGAGGCTCGGGCGTATGCATAACCTGCGGCGGAGCGGGAAGGATGACCGTGGGCTATCAGGACAACCCCAACAAGGAACAGCTGATACACAGAGCCAAGGAGATTCTTTATCATGGCCAGCCGCCTCAGAGCGAGAGCCAGGACATATACGGCGCATACAGCAACCCCGGTGACACACCCGAAAGTGATAGCAGCTACCTCTATCGCAAGAGAGGTACGCCTGTCGTAGTAATACTGCTGGTAGTCATCGGCCTCGGCCTTCTCGGCTGGCTGGGCTGGCGTCGCTGGAAGAAGAAAAAGAAGAATTCCAATCAAAGTTTATAAGTTTATACATACATCACAAGTCGCGCGTATATATAAATAATGTACACGCATACCATTTTTTACGAACGACTTCGCTATGACCCATCACCCACCAATAAAACAATTAAAATTAGGTAGCGTTTTTTGCTGCCTAATTTTTTATTTATACCTTTGCAGTGGATTTTAACAGCAATTACAACTATGACAACAATTATTGAAAGGACGCCAAACACAGTCACGGTTAGTATGAGTACTCGGCGGTGGAACAGAATGTTACAATTGGAAGAAACCTACAAGTTAGCCCGCATTATCAAGCGCAGTATGAAACAGGTAGAATCTGAGTCAGCAATGACTCCAGAAGAAACCATTGCAGCACTAAGGGCTTTATGAAAGTTAGGATGTCTGAGGACTTTCGTGCGGCATATAAACGCTTGAAGAAAAGACACAAGTCATTGGAAGCCGACTTTGAACGCCTTCTTGCCTCACTGCTCATCAACCCATTACAAGGTGTAGAATTAGAAGGCGGCGCCCGTAAAGTCCGCCTTGCCATCAGCTCTAAGGGCCGTGGCAAAAGTGGCGGCGCACGAGTAATAATCCGCATCCGAATTATGGCCGATGAGTTGCAACTCCTCTATATATATGATAAGTCTAACTTTGAAAACATAAATGACACATATCTGCGTGATGTTATGAAGCGCATGGATGAATAAGTCTTTATGTTTCCTGCGAATAAAAACACAGAGCGGTCAATTCCTAATCACCCACTAATAAAACAATTAAAATTAGGTAGCATTTTTTGCTGCCTAATTTTTTATTTTTATCTTTGCACCGTCTTGGGGAGACAAATCCCGAGACCGAAGAAGCGTTCCGCGCTTTATCCTTAATTCTGAAATCGCCAATTTCAAGCTTGAAGGATGAAGAAATACGGTTCGCCTAGTTTGTATGTCAACGTTGCATACGGCTGCACTTACGCCGTTGCTCCGAGCATACGGCGTAGGTGATAGTTGTACTCATTTCAAGCAAGGTGTTTGGCGATACCCAGAATTAGATGAGTAAGGACATAATCCCTACGCTTTTTTCGTGTACTCTAATACTAACACCTGATTTGGTGGATTGTAACAAATAATAGAGAATATCATCTTTTGTT
Source organism: uncultured Bacteroidales bacterium (assembly GCA_902792555.1). Lineage (GTDB taxonomy): Bacteria > Bacteroidota > Bacteroidia > Bacteroidales > Bacteroidaceae > UBA6382. Next base: position 5,097 of record CADAZW010000064.1, read on the forward strand.
ATCTCTTAATTAATAGAAGGATAGATTGTTTTACATTTCATACATGAATGTTAATTATAAATTTGATAAATCTATGAACACAATTACCAAAACGACTACTACAACAGTTACAAATGGTGGTAACACTTCAACAGAAACCACTACGATTTTAGATGGGAGCAACCATGCTGAGACAGAAACCACAACGACTTCAGGTCAAACAACAACCACCACAAATACAGCAATTGAAGACGGAGCAAATAATCCTGATTCTCATTGTGGGGAAGTAAAAAAAGGCAAGTTGTTAGGCCAACTACATGAGCAGTATGCTATTAACAATAATGCAAACTTGAGCAATGTTATCGCATTGATTGTCGCAGCAGTGGCAATAATTGCAGTATATGGGTATATATATCTAAAGTCCACATTGGAATTTTCTCCTGATTTCAATTATTTGTACTATGGGAACAATGACACATTCTCATTTGATGCTGTCTTTATTGTGGCATCTGTTACGATAATAATCCTCACCATATTGAGCTACATTTGTATCTGTCAGGGATTAGCACAAAGAATGGAACAGTTTATCACGTATGCAATCAGATACAAGTCAGGATTGGTAATAAGCCCGGCTATTTTTAAGAATAGCATATGTGATGATCCCTGTGATAAGATGTGTCCATCAAAACAAAAACAACACGGTTATACGGTTTTTTACCCGTATTCGTGCGAAGGAATTAAATATAGTGCAAGGTCTTTATGGAGAATTTGTGAAGATTTTTAATATTCTTTCCTGGTTTGTCGTCTCTAGTGTATTATTGAAGGTTGTGGCGTCAATAGTTATTGTAAAAACATGGCAGTTTGGATGGCCGATGGCTATAGAGATAGGATTTCTAATTTTTATAATCTTTGTATGGATATTTACACTAGCTCATACTCTAAAAAGGGCTAAATCAAAATATTGCTGCCGAAGCAAGGAGTATATATGTAATAGTAAATAATTCGAACTCTGTTATAATGTTATAACTTTTAAAACAATATTATAATCATGAAACACACATTATTTAAACTTTTTCTGACTGTCCTGTTATTGACAGGATATAGCGTCTGTACAAATGCTAACACTTTTACACAAAATGGAATAGAGTATGAAACTGGTGTTACATCAGGTTATTTAGGAGTTACTGTACTTGGAAGTTATTATAGTGGAAATGTTAGTATTCCTAGTAGTGTTTACTATAATGGCAAGACGTACTCAGTGCTATCAATAGGATACCAGGCTTTCAGGGGCTACACAGACCTTACGTCAATAACCATCCCCAACTCCGTGACGAGCATAGGACGGTACGCTTTCAGAAACTGCACGGGGCTGACATCGGTAACTATCCCCAACTCCGTGACAAGTATATATGGTAATTCCTTCAGTGGCTGTAGTGGATTAAGTAGCATACTTGTTGAAACGGGAAATAGTGTATATGATTCCCGTGACAATTGCAATGCTATTATCAAGACAGCCACCAACGAATTGGTTAGCGGATGTAATAACACCATTATCCCCAACTCCGTGACGAGCATCGGATCCAGTGCTTTCAGTGGCTGCACAGGCCTGACCTCGGTAACCATCCCCAACTCCGTGACGAGCATCGGATCCTATGCTTTCTATGGCTGCACAGGCCTGACCTCCATAGAAATCCCCTACTCCGTCACTAGCATAGGATCCTCTGCTTTCGAAGGCTGCTCTGGTCTGACTAAGATAGGTATCTCCGACTTGGCTGTATGGTGCGAAAAAGGATTTGGACGATATTTTTCAAATTACAGTCTTTATTTGAATGGCGAGATAATTACCGACTTGATTATCCCCAACTCCGTGACTAGCATAGGAGATTATGCTTTCGATGGCTGCACAGGCCTGACCTCGGTAACCATCCCCAACTCCGTGACGAGCATAGGACGGTACGCTTTCTATGGCTGCACAGGCCTGACCTCGGTAACCATCCCCAACTCCGTGACTAGCATCGAAAGTGAAACTTTCCGTGGCTGCCCAATTAAAAAACTTTCTATTAACAGTAACGCAATCGTATCTAAAGCTTATAGCTCTGATTCTAATTTAAGAAAAATATTCGGCGATAGCATTCAAGAATGTACGATTGGCGAAAGCGTGACTAGCATAGGAGATTATGCTTTCGATGGCTGCACAGGCCTGACCTCGGTAACCATCCCCAACTCCGTGACTAGTATAGGAGATTACGCTTTCAATGGCTGCACAGGCCTGACCTCGGTAACCATCCCCGACTCCGTAACGAGCATAGAGACCTATACTTTCAATGGCTGCACAAGCCTGACAGAAATAATCATCCCCAACTCCGTGACGAGCATAGGAAGCTGTGCTTTCAATGGCTGCACAGACCTGACAGAAATAACCATCCCCAACTCCGTGAGAGACATAGAAAGCCGTGTTTTCTCTGGCTGCACGAGCCTGACCTCCATAGAAATCCCCAACTCCGTATGGAGCATAGGAGATTGGGCTTTCTCTGGCTGCACGAGCCTGACCTCCATAGAAATCCCCAACTCCGTATGGAGCATAGGAGATTGGGCTTTCTTTGGCTGCACGGGCCTGACAGAAATAACCATCCCCAACTCCGTGACAAGCATAGGAGAGCGTGCTTTCACGGGCTGCACAGGCCTGACCTCGGTAACCATCCCCAAATCCGTGACGAGCATAGGATATTATGCTTTCACGGGCTGCACAGGCCTAGAAACAGTCTTTTATCCGCATAAGAATCCGCATAAGTCTCTTCCGACAAACCTTAGTTTTCTTCCGACAAATGCAGGAACAGTTATCTTTGTCCCTATTAATTCAATAAATGCGTATGTGCGTAATTTCTCAGGAAGAAGTTTCTCCACCATTTTTGATGTCAATGCCACACAAACGATGATAACCATAAAGACTGTTTCTGGGATAGACTCTCTAGCTGAATTAAAGGATATGCAGGTTGTCGTAGGAAGCAAAACTTATAATGCCACAGACAGTATCATTAACATAGCAGACTTAACGCCCAATAATGAATATGAATTGACAGCATCTGTTGATATAGGAGAATATAGGTGGGAAGAAGCTATTGTCGTTACAACTGGTGACATCGGTATCACAGGCAATGTGGCAGATGTCACGCAGACTAAAGCCACGCTGCAACTAACCGCAAGCTTAGGTGATGCAACCAATGCGAAACGAACCGTTAACGGCGAGGAGTTTGAGGGTGACGAAGTAGTGCTGACAAACCTGACGCCGAACAAGGATTACACATATACCTATGCAGTACAGGTAGGTGATAATTACACCAAATCGGTTGACATTGCGTTCAGAACCAAAGATATAAGTATATCAGGCGAAGTCACTAACACCACGCAGACGACAGCAACGCTACACCTCAATGCAGAAATGGGCGATGCAACGCTAGTGAGCAGTGAGGTTGGTAGTATAACAGTGGAAGGCGAAGATATAACCCTGACAGGACTTGTTCCTAACACTGAATATACCTACGAGTATGCAGTATTGACAGATGGCGACTATAGGAAATCTTCTGAAATCACATTTACAACCAAAAACATCACCGTAGATTTTGATTTCACAGCTGCTGCTACAACACTTGAAATCAATGCAAGCTATGATGTTGGTGATGCTACGTTGACCAGCGCAAGTTTCGATGCAGAAAACCAGGTAAGCAAAATCGAAGCCAGTGGACTTGAACCCAATAGAACATACTCCTACACCTACTATGTTACTACAGAGGAAGGCGGAACTGTGAATTATACTGCACGGTTCTCTACAGAACCACTCGAACTGAAGACAACACAGGCGAAAGTGGTTTCTGTTGGCAATCTGCTTGTTTCTGTAGAATCCAACATTAAAGAGGACGAGGATGTGAACGTCGGCTTTGAGTGGCGACGCTACGACTGGCCCGACGAGATAGCCTCAAGCACTGGTGCAGCTTTCATCTACGAAGGTAAGATTGAGGGTTCTATCCGCAATCTCAATGCTGACAAATTCTGGAAGATACGTCCATATTTCATCTCTAAGTCTGGCACACATTATTACGGTGAATGGCTGACAACTGACCCGAGTAACACTTCTTACTTTGAACCTACCGTACATACATACGCAAGGACTGAAATAGAAGGCAACACTGCTACAGTGAAAGGCTATGCCCTCGGTGGTTCAGACGAGGTAAAAGAGCAAGGCTTCAAGTACTGGGAGATTATTCCGAGCAGTAGCTCTCCGGAATATCCGCAAGCAACCGAAGTTCCAGCATACGCAAAAACGGTGACTGCCAGCGGTCAGTTGATGACCGCAGAGCTACAAGACTTGCAATATGAGATGGAGTATCGCTACGTGGCATTCGTCACCAGTGCCGACGGCAAGACATACTATGGCGAGGAGCAGAGCCTTAAGATTGATGACCCGACAGGCATACAGACTGCCGAGGTAGAAACTCCTGCCACAGGTGATGTCAAGGTATATACTCTGACGGGCGCTCTCATCTACTCAGGTTCAGAGGATGAGATGCAACTGGAGAAGGGCCTCTACATCATCCGCCATTCAGACGGCAAAACGCGAAAGATAATCATCAGGTAACCCCTGTCGCACATAAATCTCCTTGTTGAAAAGAGGTTAACAGTCCAGTGTTAACCTCTTTTCTTTATTGTTAGAGGCGTCTTTTCCCCAAGAAGTTGAATAAAAAGCTGTGTTATATCTGAGAACACTGAAACTTTTGATTTGTCAAGTTTACAAGGGCCCTACCCTAGTGAGCTATTCTTCCTGAACCAACTGTTCCCTTATGCGTTCGATAGCTGGGAACATTTCTGAATACTTCTTATAATCTTCCTGCAACACGTTGGACGAAGATAATTCTTTTGTGTCTGTATATTTATATTCGACAACGTAAAATACATCTTCGACATCAATGTCCCTTACGATATTTTCTTTTTTATGAGTCAATGTCAGATGTCGATAGCTGTTGGCAGATTTCAAATTGAAAACGGAAGGGGCATGAAATTCATCATATCGATATAATTCCGTCTTGTTGTGTTTCGATAATACTTGTGTGTACCCGAACAGATTTATCACGAGAGCATTTCGGGGCCACAAGGCATCTATGGACA
>CADAZW010000064.1:10286-35210 GCA_902792555.1 uncultured Bacteroidales bacterium
AGAAACCTCGCAACTGCCTATTGAAGCAGAATCAGCGAAGACGATACCCGATTCGATATTTCTCTTTTTGTCGCGCATTATCTCCTCGTATAAAGTATTCTTGTCAAGATAAGGAAGAGCCGTGTACTTGTCGCCCATCATCATGCTTCGCTTCTTCTGCGCAATGTCTTTTCTCTTCGACATAAAGTAATTCGTTACGACATTGCCGCAATGCACCTTTTTGCTTTTGGTGTCGATATAGAATTCCCGTATTCCGTCCATATAATACTTCAGACATGAATCTACATGTTCTATACTCCTAAAGAACACTTTACAATGGTAATACTTCTTTTTCTTGGCAGTAACTTTTACCCCCGGTATATTATAAGATAATGGAGATAGAAGAATGATGCTATTATCATTATAAACAAGACTCTTGGGCTCATAGCCTATATGAGAGATGTGATATTCAAGTCCCCTCTGAAGATTGACATATCCTCCCATGTCTGAGCGTCCTATTACATCTCCATTAGCATCATATACAGTGGCACAGCTAACCGGGAACTTGGTTATACTGTCTGCCAACATAACTTGCTGGGCAAATCCCACCAATCTGGTAAGGAAAAGAATCTGGACTAAGATAAAATATTTCATGCTTCAATTTGATAGCAAAAAGCCGCTTGTAACTCTAAGGAGTGCCAGCGGCTTTTTGACTGGTTGGGAAAGTCAAGTTACTTTACGATTATTCGGTAGCAGTTACTTGATTCTGATCTTTTTCCCTTCGGTGATGTAGATGCCGTGGTGCGGCTCACTCACTCGCTGACCATATAGGTTATAGTAGACAGGGGCCTTGATGGCTGATGCGCGGGGGATGCCGTTGACGGCGGTGAGGTCGTCCTCGAGGCCGAGGAGCCATGCGGTGAGGTCTGCCACCATGTCATCGTGGTACTCCCATCCCGAAGCGATGCCGTAGCCGTAGCCGTGGCCGCCGCTGGGATAGTTGCGGGTGCGCACAGGCACTCCCTTTTCAGTGAGGGCGCTGGCATAGTTGATGCTGTTGGCGGGCGGCACGGTGCCGTCGTTGTCTGCCCAGCAGATGTAGGCGGGCGGCGTGGTGGAGGTGACTTGCTTCTCGTTGCTGTAGAGAGTCTCAAGCTCAAGGGTGGGGTTGTCGCCTATGAGGTTCTGGCGCGAGCCAGAGTGGGTGTAGCTGGCGTCCATGGTGATGACGGGATAGAAGAGTATCTGGAAGGCCGGGGCTTCGCCACCGCTGGTATGGGTGGCTACGGTAGCAGCGAGATGGCCGCCGGCGCTGAAGCCTATCACGCCAATGATGCCGGTATTGACATTCCACTCGTCGCTATGGCTGCGCAGATAGGACATGGCTGCGCGTGCCTGAGTGAGCGGCTGGTCGGGCGACGATGGGGGTACGGTGTAGGTAAGCACGCCCACGGTGTAACCGAGGTTGTTGAACATGGGTGCCCAGTCGCTGCCTTCATTGGGACCTGCTATGAAACCGTAGCCGCCGCCCGGAAAGACGAGGATAGCACGGCCGTTGGCCTTGTCATCAGGTGCCCTGAATATCTTGAGGCTGCCGCCCGTGGAGAGCTTGATGTTGCTGACGTTGGGCACGCCAACCTCGCAGACGCTGAAGATGCTGCCCACGTCGCTGATATTGTTCCAGAAGCCGAGACTGCCGCCGGCGCCGCCGTACTCATTCATGTAGGGATAGGTCTTGTCGTCGGTGGCGAGCAGGAAGCCCTGTGTGCTCTCTATTATCTGCCAACGGAAGATGCCATTGCGCAGGAAGGCCTTGTTGCCCACGCGGGTGAGCGTCATGGCAGGGTTGACACGACAATAGACGACGATGCCCTCGTAAGGGTTGCCGTCAAACGCCCACTGGTAAGTTGTGCTCTCCAGGTCTTCCTTAGTGGCATCGGGGTTGCACTTGTAGGCGTTATTAGTGGTCACGTAGTCGCAGCCCTCACGCAGGGCAAGGTTGTACCAATGCGCATTGTCACGGTCGGGTGAGAGCTCAAAGGGCAGGCGCCATGTGGCAAGCACATTGACCACGTTGTCGCCCTCCTTCTGCAGGGTGACAGGCTCGGGCACGGAGTAGTCGGTGTAGGCCTTGCGGGGCAGTGCAGAGGGCGCCTGGTCGATGAGGGTACCTGCTGCGCCAGCGAGGTAGACGGAGTCGAGGGCGTTGCCGTCTGAGTCAACGACGCAATAGAGCACTTCCACCTGATTGGTGAAGAAGTTCTCGAGCATGGCATACGCCTCGGAGGTGTCAAAGTCGCCTGCCTCGGTAATGGCTGTCTGGTTGCCGCCGTCGTTAGGGCTGATATAGGTGTTGAAGCATACACCGGTCTGGGTGTTGTTGGCGGTGTTGGCTATGTAGCCCTCAGAAGCAATGGTGTAGGGATAGGCGCTGCTGATGCCGGTGTAGTTGACCTTGATGGGCACGAAGTTCTGATTGGAGAGCAGCATGTTGCTCCAGTTGTCCTGATAGGGCACAGGGTCGCGGAACAGAAACGACCGGTCGGCAACGCTATAGAGGTAGGTCTGGCCCTCGTAGGTGATGAAGGCAAACTCGCCCTCGGTGGCACCGATGCCCTGGCGCACGGTGTTGGTGAGGAGGCCGTCTTTGGTGCCATAAGTGCCGCGCGGGGTAGAGATGGTGTATTTCTTGTCGGCGGCGGGCTTAAACTCCGGCCAGTCGGCGATGGGATTCTTTATCTCAACACCGTCAGCCTCGATAATCTTAAGGAGGCTACGCGACCATATCTCGGCGAGGCGCTTGGCCCCGTACTGGTTGGGATGGAGGCAGAAGTTGCCCGAATTGCCAGGCTCGTCAGTAAAGAGCGTCTTGTTATCCTCGAAATATTCCCACACGCCGCGGTCGCCGGCATACACCTGGTCGTACTCCTCCACCACCTCGTCGATGACGGGATAGTAGCTGTGCAAGCGGTCGAGGCCCTCCTGCAGATAGACGGCGCCGTTGTGAGTGTTGGGGCTATACCAGATAGGATAGTTGAGCACTATCTTGCACGAGGGTATTGCCTCGATGAGGGCGTTGATTATCTTGCGGATATTGGCGGCATAGGTGGCAGGTGACACGGGCGAGCCCTCGGGGCCGCTGCATGCGCTGTCGTTGGTGCCAAGCATGATGGAGAAGTAGGTGAGGCCTCCGTTTTGCTTGAAGAAGGTGCGGGCGCTATTGAGTACCATGGTGAAGTCGGTGCGTCCAGGCAGGAAGCCCAGAGTGGTGATGCCTGAATGGCCGCCGTTATAGACATTGGTCGTGACGCCGGTGGCCTCCTGTATCATCGCGCGGCACAGGATGGGGGGTGCCTGGCTGGCAGGTGAGCCGAGGGTGGCGCCGTAAGTAATACTGTTGCCTATGAACAGCAGGTTGATATTGTCCTTGGGGTCGATGGGGTCATCGCCTGCCTCCTTGGCACTGTACACTTGGAAACGGCCGAGTGAGACGTAAGGGTTGCCGTTGGCATCATGACGGACAGCGGAGCTTTCGGTCATGGTCTTCTTCACCACGAAGCGGAGGTCGGTGTACTCAGCGCCGAGGTCGATGTGGGGCGACTCATACATGTCGGGCGAGAAACTGGTGAAATCGGCAGACATCTCAGTGAGCGTCGTTATCTCAGTCCACTCGCCGGAGGGGTCATTGGTGGCGTAGAGCACCATCTCGGTGGGGGTGTCGTAGGTGCTCGCCCACATGGAGCCTATCATGGTGAAGATGATATGCTGCTGGGCTGAGGCGAAGTGGGTCTGCAGGTAGGTTTCGGTGCCTGCCGGAGCGGCCGGTGTCCACGCACTGTGCCAGATGATTTGGTTGGTAGCGTAGCCTTCACTCTCGGGGCGCAACAGATTGCTGGGCGGGAAGCCGTCCTGGGAGTTGTTGGAGGTAATCTGCGAGTCCTCTGTGAGAAGGGCTGTATCCTTCACCCACGTGGGCTCCACAGGATCTTCCTCACCGAGGTATGCCTCATACACCTGGAAGCGACCGAGCGACACGTAATAATTGCCGTTGCCGTCCTGACGGTAGGAGGCGCCATCGTTCATGGTCTTTTTAACCAGAAAGCGCACATAGCTGTACTCGGCACCGAGGTCGATATGGGGCGAGGTGTAGCGGTCGGGGCGGAAGGCGGTGTAGTCGTTCTCCATATGGGTGAGATGGGTTATCTCGGTCCACTCACCGGAGGGATCATTAGTGGCGTAGATTATCATCTCGGTGGGGGTGTCGTAGGTCTGCTGCCACATGGAGCCTATCATGGTGAAGATGATGTGCTGCACGGGCTTGCCGAACGACGTCTGCAGGTAGGTGTCGGTGCCTGCCGGAGCGGCCGGTGTCCACGCACTGTGCCAGATGATTTGATTAGTACCGTAGCCTTCGCTCTCGGGGCGCAATAGATTACTGGGCGGGAAACCGTCCTGAGAGTTGTTGGAGGTAATCTGCGACCCTTCGGTCAGCAGGGCATCACCAACTTTCCATACTTGGTCGGCCTGAACAGTCACGGCAAACATGCTGATCAAGGCAAGCAATGACAAAAATAAGCGTTTCATATCATTTAGTGTTTTGGATATACGAAACCACCTCAGACTCCGCCCCCTCTCAAACTCCAAAGCCCCCTCTGACTCCCCCTAGGGGGGAGAACTCCCTCCCTTGAGGGGAGGGCTGGGGAGAGGCTCTGGGAGGGGCTTGCTGAGAAGGAACTGACTCCCCTACTCTTCCTCGGTCTCCTCGGGGTCAACAAAGTCGGTGAGTCCGTTCTCCACCAGGATGTTGTACCACGAGATGAGCTTGCGCATATCGTTGGGATAAACGCGGTCGCGGTCGAAGTTGGGCAGCACCTCGCCAACGTATTCAGCCAGCTGCTCCTTGGTAGCCTTCTTCACGTCCATTGCCACGGCCTTGCCCTGCTCGTGCTCCTTCATCGACTCGAAGACCTTCATCAGCTTGATATCGTCGCCGTCGTCAGTGTAGATAGACACATCGTTGAGCGAGGTGATACGGTCCTGATCGAGGGTTTCTACTATGATGGTGTTGCCGCCGCGGGCCAACATAAGGAAGAGGCCGGGCTTGCCGCTAATGGCCAGGATATTCTGTTTCATTATGATTAGTTCTTTTAATTTCTCCAACAGACTTTTCTCCGCCTTAGGAAAATCAAAGCGAGCTTTGCGTCTCCTTTCGGCTTAATCGAAACGTTGGTTTATCTTTTATCTGTTCTCTTTTATCTGTTATCTGTTCTCTATTATCACGGGCAAAGATAGCAAACAATCCTCAATAATCACAAATATGCACCCCTTTTTTTTGATTCGCAGACATATAATTCCCGCCCACTCGAGAAGATTGTCAGCAATTGGGAATAACTTTCACACGCCCCCACCGCCAAGGCGACCGAGAGCAGCCATGCCTCAGGCCCTCCGCGCACGAACATTATTTATATATGAGGAGCCGCAACAAATATGCGTGGAGCCGGGATCTAAACGGGAAGAACTGAAATAAAACTGCGAAGAGCCGCAACAAATCAGTGTGAAGCCGGAAAAAATCAGTGTGGAGCCGGGATTTTTCCTAGCAGAAATGAAATATAAACCCGTCGAGCCGTCATTTTCTTAGCTAAGATTAAACATTTTCTTAGTTAAGAAAAGACTTTTTCTTAGCTAAGAAAAGACGTTTTCTTAGCTAAGAAAATAACACCTCTACGCAATTAAATTTCACGGACTCAGCTTTAGAATTCGGGAACGCACACTTATTTTTCGTCTGCCCGTGTTTACGGGCAGCGAAAAAAGAGAAAAGATAAAAGAGAACAGAGAACAGATGAAAGAGAGTAAAGAACAGAGAAAAAAGAACAGAAAACAAATGAAAAACAACAAGGAACAGAGAAAAGAGAGCAGAGAACAGATGAAAGAAAATTAGACGAATAAGAGCCTGAGAGCGCAACGGCAAAATTATCAGAAATGTTTGCCTGCCGGCTTGCCGAAATCGTAAAATCGTCAAATTGTGAAATCGTCAAATCACAGGGGATTGTCAAATCAAAAAGGATTGTGAAATCGTCAAATCACAAGCGATTGTCAGATGACAAGGGATTGTAAAATTGTGAAATTAAAAAATCTATCGTCTTTGCCTTCCTTTTCTTGCCCGTTGGCGAGAAAATGGTTATCTTTGCGCATAATCAGGACGAGCCCACAGCACTCTGGGCTTTAAGCACTGAATTTTGAACCTTAATCACTGAAATCTGGACTTGTTACTTTAGCATGTCTGAACTGCCGACGATAGTAAAAGACCTGGCCCTGATACTGATGATTGCCGGGGTGGCTACGCTGCTGATGAAGCGCCTGAAGCAGCCGCTCATACTTGGCTACATAGTGGCGGGCTTTCTGTGCGGTCCTCACCTGAGCATCTTCCCCTCGGTGGCCGACGCCGAGAGGGTGAGCGTGTGGGCTGACATCGGCGTTGTGTTCCTGATGTTCACACTGGGCCTGGAGTTCAGTTTCCGCAAGCTGGTCAGGATGGGCCCCGGGCCCGTGGTGGCGGCTTGCACGATTATCTTCTGCATGATAGGCCTCGGCTCGGTGGCCGGCCACTTCTTCGGGTGGAGCAAGATGAACAGTCTCTTCCTGGGCGGCATGCTGGCCATGTCGTCGACCACAGTGATTTTCAAGGCCCTCGACGATATGGGCCTCCGGCAGCAGAAGTTTGCCTCATCGGTGCTGGGCGCACTGGTGGTGGAGGATATCCTTGGCATCTTGCTGATGGTGATTCTCTCGACCATGGCGGTGAGCAATCAGCTGGAGGGCCGCGAGCTGGTGAACAGTCTGCTCAGGCTGGCGCTGGTGCTGGTGGTGTGGTTTATCGTGGGCATTTTCCTCATTCCCACGCTGCTGCGCAAGGCTCGCCCCCTGATGAGCCGCGAGACTCTGCTGATAGTGAGCCTGGGGCTCTGCTTCATGATGGTGGTGGTGGCCGTGAGCTCGGGCTACAGCGCGGCGTTCGGCGCCTTCATAATGGGCAGCATACTGGCCGAGACGATAGAGGCCGACAAGATCAATGAGGTGGTGGCTCCGGTCAAGGACCTGTTCGGAGCCATCTTCTTCGTGTCGGTGGGCATGCTGGTTGACCCCGCGGTGATTATGGATTTCTGGGTGCCGATAGTGGTGCTGGTGCTGCTGATCATGGTGGGTCAGGCGGTGTTCGGCACCATGGGCTTCCTGCTCAGCGGCCAGTCGCTGAGGGTGGCCATGCAGTGCGGGTTCTCGATGGCGCAGATTGGTGAGTTTGCCTTCATCATAGCCTCGCTGGGCGTGAGCCTGGGCGTGACGGAGGGATTCCTATACCCCGTAGTGGTGGCGGTATCGGTCATCACCACGTTCTTTACTCCCTATATGATTAAGCTTGCGCCCACGGTCTACGGCCGGGTGCAGCGCCTCCTGCCCCAGCGCCTACGTCAGGCGGTGCGGACTGAGCACAGCGTGGCAGCGGCGGGCTCCGACAATGTGTGGCGCCGGCTGGCGGGCACACTGCTGAAGCAGACGGTGGCCTACGGATTTCTGTGCATAGCCATACTGACTATTTGCCTGTCGTGGCTGCTGCCGCTGTGCAACCGACTGCTGGGCCACTGGCCGGGCAACGCGGTGTGCGGCGTGGTGACCTTCGGCGCGATGTCGGTGTTTCTCAGGGCCATCGTCATGCGCAAGAACCATAGCGACGACTTCCGCGCCCTCTGGGCTGCCAGCATCTACAACAGGCCGCCGCTGGTGTTCACCATCCTGGTGCGCTATGTGATTGCGTCGGCCTTTGTGTTCTACCTTATCAACTATCTGTCGCCCTTCTCGTCGCTGCTCCACTGGGTGGTAGCCTTCGTGCTGGTGGGCTGCACGCTGATGTCGCACCGCATCCAGGTGAGTAGCAAGGGTCTGGAGGATCTTTTCCTGAAGAATCTCAAGAGCCGTGAGCTGCACGCTCAGCGCACGGGGCAGGCTGCGCCCAGCTATGCCGCGCGCCTGCTGAGCCACGATATCCATCTGGCCATTGTGCAGCTGCCTATGAATACGCGGCTGGCGGGCCGCTCGCTCAGGGAGATGGACCTGGCCAACAAGGCCGGAGTGCAGGTGGCAGCCATAGTGAGGAGCGGCAGGCGCATCCACATACCGGGCGGCGAGACGGTACTCTTTCCGGGCGACCGCCTGCAGATAATAGGCAGCGACGAGGATATCAAGGTGTTCTCGCAGGTTGTGCAGTCGGAGGTGTTCCCCACCACCGCCTACGTCGATGAGCGCGACCTGGTGCTGCGCAGCCTGACGGTGAACACCCGCTCGGTGCTGTGCAACAAGGCTGTGCGCCACTGCCGCCTGAGAGAGGACTACGACTGCATGCTGGTGGGCTTTGAGGACGAGAGCGGCCAGATAGCCCTGCCCGATGCCGACCGCGTAATCAAGGAGGGTGACACCCTCTGGATAGTGGGCGAGAAAAGAAATATGATTGAAAACTGAAAGCCTACCCTGCCCCCTCCGGGGAAGAACCGAAGCCCCCTCTAACTCCCCCCTCAAGGGGAGAACTCTGACGCCAGGGGCCTCCCCTTTAGGGGATGAGAGGAACTTTGGCTGGGGAGAGGCTGATAAACATACAACGACAATGACAATATTCTTCTTATTCAACGAGCGGCGCTCCGACACACTAAAGACGCTGCAGAGCCTGCGCGAGCAGGAGGGGCTGGACAAGATTGTGGTGCTGCAGCCCTCGGCCCTTGACGCCAAGCAGAAGATTGACGACCAGCAAGACGGACTCGTAGTGGTGGAGGAAGTGGCCGACACCTTCTTCACCGGCAAGGTGATAGACAGAATCAACGCCTACGGGGCCGACTACAACTTTATATATACCAAGACCACGCCATTGCTGATGGGCTACCGCGCCGTCAGCCGCATGGTCAGCGTGTGCAGCGACGGGATGGAGATGGTGTATGCCGACCATTACCAGATAAGGGATGGGCAGACCGTGGCCCACCCCCTGATAGACTGCCAGCTGGGCGGGGTGCGCAACGACTTCGACTTCGGCAGCGTGCAGCTCTACGCCGGCCCGATGGTGAGCACCGACTACAAGTATGCAGCCCTCTACTATAACCAGCTCTGCGACAAGGACGAGATATGTTCGCGCGTAAAAATCCACCTGCCCGAATATCTCTACACCGAGCAGGAGAGCGACCTGCGCCAGAGCGGAGCAAAGCAGTTTGACTATGTCAACCCCGCCATGCGCGAGGTGCAGGTAGAGATGGAGCAGGCTTTCACCCGACACCTCTCCGCCATTGATTGCCTGCTGACTCCCGACATGATTCGCGATGCTAACCTCGGCCCACGCAGCGAGGCCACCGCCAGCGTGATTATACCCGTGCGCAACAGAGAGCGCACCATCGGCGATGCCATACGCTCGGCGCTCAGCCAGGTGACGGACTTCCCCTTCAATGTGATTGTGGTGGACAACCACTCCACCGACGGCACCACTGCTGCGATTGAAGAAATCAGGAATGAGGAATTAGGAATCAGTGATTCTCAAAGCAGAGTTGTCCACCTCATCCCTGAGCGCAACGACCTGGGCATCGGCGGATGCTGGGACCTCGCCGTGCGCTCGGAGCACTGCGGCAGGTTTGCCGTGCAGCTGGACAGCGACGACCTCTACAGCGGCACCGACACCCTGCAGCGCATCGTTGACAAGTTCTACGAGACCAAGGCAGCCATGGTCATCGGCTCCTACAGCCTGGTGGACTTCAACCTCAATCCCCTGCCGCCCGGGCTGATAGACCACCGCGAGTGGACCGACCACAACGGCATGAACAACGCCCTGCGCATCAATGGTCTCGGCGCACCGAGGGCCTTCTATGTGCCTGTGCTGCGCAAGATTGGATTTCCCAACACTAGCTACGGCGAGGACTATGCCGTGGGACTGGCCATCTCGCGCCAATACAAGATTGGGCGCATCTATGACAGCCTCTACCTCTGCCGCCGATGGGAGGGAAACTCCGATGCCGCACTGCCGCTCGACAAGATTAACCGCAACAATGCCTACAAGGACTGTCTGCGCACCATCGAAATACAGAAACGCGAGGATATTATAAGACAATTCGTTGATAGAAGGGACCTGGACAGAGCCATAGAGCGGCAACTGGCCGCATGGCCCGAGGTGAAGCAGCGCTTTGAGGAGCTGGACACCAAGGTGCTGACACGCCAGTTGGAGACCGATAGCGACATGAAGATTGCCGTGCAGTACAACCCCGCCCGCATACGCTCCACCGGCGCCAAGGTGGACAAGGCCAGCATAGCCAACCGCAGCTGCTTCCTCTGCCAGGACAACCAGCCCGAGGTGCAAATGCACTTCAACCACTACGGCAAGTATCAGTTCTGCATCAATCCCTACCCCATCCTACACCGGCACTTCACTATCCCCCTGATGGCCCACAAGCCGCAGGTGCTGGGCGACAGGCTTTACGACCTGTTTGACCTTATCTTATTTGTGCCCAACCATGTTTTCTTCTACAATGGAGCGCAATGCGGAGCCTCGGCGCCCGACCACTTCCACTTCCAGATGGGAGCGATAGACGAGCTGCCCCTGCAGCGCGACTACGACACCCTAGTAAAAGATGCGCAGGAGATTGACGATGACATCAAGCTCATCAGGACCTTTGCCTACCCCCTGTTTGCATGCGGCAAGATTGACTCGGTAAAGAAAGTCATCAACGCGCTGCCCACGGTGGACGGTGAGCCGGAACCGCGCTTCAACCTCATTGCATGGCGTAAAGATATTGACAATACTTATTCTCTTGAAGACTGTGTTTCTCTTATCATCCCGCGCAAGAAGCTGCGCCCCGACTGCTACTTTGCCGAGGGCGACGACAACTTCTGCATCAGTCCGGGCTCGGTGGACATGTCCGGCCTCATCATCACGCCGAGGGAGGAGGACTTCCGCCGCCTTGACGGCCAGAAGGCCCTCAGCATACTGCGAGAGGTAACCCTCTCAGAGGAAGAAATAAATATGGTAGTAAACAAACTGAAGGAAAATGGATAAGCTGCCCGCCACTCTCAGCGTGGGCATTATGACCGCGCCGCAGATAGACGTCACCAACAATGCCGACGGCACCTTCACCCTCCACGGCGTGACCATTGGCAAGGACTACCACTGGGAGCGCAAGGAGGACCAGACCTTCATGGGCAAACTGAAGATTATCCGCGAGCCCGACGGCCAGATGACAGCGGTAAACATCATCAGCATCGAGGACTACCTCGTCTCGGTCATCAGCAGTGAGATGTCGCCCAACGCCTCGCTGGAGTTTCTGAAGGCCGCTGCGGTCATCAGCCGCTCATGGGTGACAGGGAAGATAACAGGCAGGTCCAAGACGGCGACCAGGATGACGACCGCTCCCCCTCCCGCAAGGAAGGAGCAGGGGACTGAACAGCTTGAGCCCTCCCTCATCACCTGGCAGGACCACGAGGACCACACCCTCTACGATGTGTGCGCCGACGACCACTGCCAGCGTTACCAGGGCGTGACCAAGGCCACCAACCCCAACGCCAAGAGAGCCGTGGAGGAAACCCGCGGCGAAGTGCTGACCTATCAGGGCGAGGTATGCGACTGCCGATTCTCGAAGTGCTGCGGCGGCAGGATGGAGGAGTTCAGCACCTGCTGGCAGGACAAGGACATGCCCTACCTGCAAGCCCTGGAGGACCGCGACCCCAAGGACGGCACCATACTCTGCGACACCAGCGACCCCGCCATACTCTCGCAGGTGCTCAACGACTACGACCAGGAGACTGCCGACTTCTACCGCTGGACAGTGACCTACACCCAAGAGCAGCTGAGCGACCTGCTGAGCCGCAAGCTGGACCACAACTTCGGCCAGATAGTGGAACTCAAGCCGCTGAAGCGCGGCAAGAGCGGCCGCATCTGTGAGCTGCAGATTGTGGGCACAAAAGCCAGCCTCACCATCGGCAAGGAGCTCACCATACGCTCAGCACTCAGCGAGAGCCACCTCTACAGCTCCGCCTTCGAGGTAGAAGTGTCATACTCCCCCACCCTGAAGGACATTCCTACCACATTTACCCTTCACGGCAAGGGCTGGGGCCACGGCGTGGGCCTCTGCCAGATTGGAGCCGCCGTGATGGGAGCCAAGGGCTACACCTATCGCGAGATACTGGCCCACTACTATCCCGATACTGTGATAGAGAAAAGATAAAAGAGAACAGATAACAGATAATATATGACAGAAAATAGCAAACCTTCCCCTAAAGGGGAGATAAGAGGGGGGCTCCGCTCCCCCTGGGCATGGGTTCCTTCGCTGTACTTTGCCGAAGGCATCCCCTACCTGATGGTCATGACCATCGCCGCCATCATGTACAAGCGCCTGGGCCTTAACAATGACGAGATAGCCCTATACACCAGCTGGCTCTACCTGCCATGGGTAATCAAGCCCCTGTGGAGCCCGATAGTGGATATGTTCAAGAGTAAGCGGTGGTGGATAGTTGTGATGGAGTTTGTGGTGGGCGTTACCATAGCCGGAGTGGCGCTGACCATCAGGGCTCCGCAGTTTGTGCAGTACACCATGGCGTTCTTCTGGCTCATGGCTTTCAGCAGCGCCACCCACGACATTGCCGCCGACGGATTCTACATGATTGGCCTCAACTCCAACCAGCAGTCGCTGTTCGTGGGCATCCGCTCCACCTTCTACCGCATATCAATGATTGCAGGGCAAGGCCTTACCCTCATCCTGGCCGGCACGCTGGAGAAGAATCTGGCCGACGAGCCCCTGGCCTGGACCTACACCATGGGGATTGTGGCTGTTGTGTTCATTGCCATATTCCTATACCATGCAGTGGCCCTGCCACGGGTGGAGGATAGGCAGCGCGCTGCCGGCTACGGTGCTTTCCTCTCCGTATTCAAGGAGTTCTTCACAAAGCCCGGCGTATGGATAGCCATAGTATTCATGCTGCTCTACCGCTTCCCTGAGGCGCTGCTCACCAAGATTGCGCCTCTGTTCCTCATTGACGGCGCTGACGCCGGGGGGCTACAGCTCAGCACCGAAGCCGTGGGCATAGCCCAGGGCACGGTGGGAGTGGTAGGCCTCACCATTGGCGGCATACTGGGCGGCATAGCAGCCTCGCGCGGAGGACTGAAGCAATGGCTCTGGCCTATGGTGTGGGCCATCACCCTGCCCGACCTCATCTATGTGGTGCTCAGCATCATGCTACCGCAGAACATCATTCTCATTTCCTCCGCCATCTTCATCGAGCAGTTCGGCTACGGCTTCGGCTTCACTGCCTACATGCTCTTCATGCTCTACTTCTGTCAGGACTCCGGCAAAAACCAGACCTCACACTATGCCATCTGCACGGGTTTCATGGCCCTGAGCATGATGCTGCCGGGAATGGTGGCAGGCTACCTGCAGCAATGGCTGGGCTACACAGCCTTCTTCATCCTCGTGATGGTATGCTGCCTACTCACCGTGGCAGTGGCACGCATAGTCAAGATTGACCCCTCCTTCGGAAAAAAAGAAAACTGACATACATCTTATATTTATACTAAGACTAAACACTATGAAATTCCTTACTAAGATTCTATTTCTTTCCCTTGGCATCCTTGCTCTGGCCTCCTGCTCCAGCAACGATGACGACAAGGACTCCCCTGACGAGCAGCAGACCTACCGCCGCTCTGTAATCATCTATCTGGCAGCCCAGAACTCGCTGGGCTATGCTGAACCAGGCTGGGCCAGCGCCAGCTACCTCGACTCGCTGGATATTATGAAGGGCGTATCAAAGCTGTCCAGCACTAACGACAACGTCTTCCTCTTTATTGACGACGAGAAGCATCCGCGCCTCTCCCGCATCTATCGCTATGGCGGCAAGGGGCAGCTGCGCACCATGACAAGCCTGCTCAAGACATGGTCGCTGGATATATGCTCCTCTGACCCTGCCACACTCTACGAAGTGCTCAGCTATGTCAACACCAACTATCCCTCCGAGAGCTATGGCCTTGTGCTATGGAGCCACGGCAGCGGATGGCAGCTCAGCACCAATGTCCAGAATACACTCAAGGACAAATTTGCCACCAAGTCCTTCGGCATTGACGTGGGCTTTAACGGCGATATGGAGAACGACACCAACTCCCGTGGCCGCATGGGCATACAGATGGACATCGCTGACATGGCCACGGCAATAGCCAAGAGCGGAATCTACCTCGACTACATCTTCTTCGATGCATGCTCAATGCAAGACATCGAGGTGGCCTATGAACTCAAGGATGTGACCGACTACGTGATAGCCAGCGCCACCTCCACCTCGGCCTACGGAGCATACTACACCGACCTGATTCCGCAAGCCCTCTTTGCCTATCCCATGAATGACGCCAATGCCATGCGTATAGCCAACCAATACTTCTATGACGCAGTGACCAACCAGTCACTCCATGACTACTATGGTGATGTGGGCAACGTCAACTCCGTCATCAAGACCAGCGAGCTGGAAAACCTCGCCAAAGTGACAGGGCAATACATCAACAAGGTCATCACCAACCGCTTCTCCCCCGACATGGAGGGCGTGCAGCGCTATAGCGACAATGAATACTTCTACTCCCCGGCGCATTACGATATGGGATGCGCACTGGGCCACTTGCTCACCGACGCTGACTATCAGGCTTGGCGTGCTGAGGCCGACAAATGCATTCTCTGCCACAACGCCTCAGAAAAATACCTGCTATATCTACTGGATGACCAAGAAGTTTACGCCACACTTGATGATCCCGACCACATGGTGGGCGTCAGCATGTTCGTGCCCAGTGACATCTACGATGACGACACCTACGAGCGATACCCCCTCAACACCCAGTTCCAAACCACAGCATGGTACACCGCCGCCAACTGGAAAGCCACCGGCTGGTAAAAAGAACACTAGAAAAACTATAGGAACTATAAATACTATAGGAACTATAGATACTATAGGCACTATAGGCACTATAGGTACTATAGTCACTAAATCTCCACCATCAAAAAAAAGAACATAAATCATGCTAGACAAGAAATACCATGTCCTCAAGCGGCAGAAGCCTTGGCGTGACGCATACTACTATCAGAAAGCCGACACGCTCTACCAGATGACATTTGTATTCTGTCAGCGTTTTCTACCCGCCCACGGCGACCGCACCACTGACCAAATGGTGCAGGCTGCGCGTAGCGGCAAGCAAAATATCGTGGAAGGAACGGAGGACGGGGAAACCTCTACAGAGATGCATATCAAGCTACTCAACGTAGCGCGCAGCTCGTTGCAAGAATTACGCGAGGACTACCGCGACTACCTGCTATCACGCGGCCTGCCTGTTTGGACAACAGCCCACAATCGGTATGAAAGCATGCAGCATTTCTGCCGCACACACAACCGCGTGGAAGACTACCAACCCTTTTTCCAAAAATGGAGCGACGAGGAACTTGCGAATGTCGCCTTGACACTATGCCATATGACAGATGCCATGCTCAACAGCCACCTGAAGACACTGGAAGAAGAATTTGTAACATCTGGTGGTATCAAAGAGCGCATGCACGCAGCTCGCACAGGCTATCGTCAAGCGCAAGATGCTGAGTTGGCCCAACTGAGGCATGAGGTCCCCCTGCTCAAGCAAGAGATAGCACGACTCAAAGCCCTACTGTCACAGCACGGCATCAGCGATAAAGAATAATACAATACTATAGGTACTATAGATACTATAATTCAAATTATCCTACTCGTAGAAACCTGTATAACGCTGTCCGGAGATACGATATACACAGCCATAGGCAGGATCATCGTCGCTGAAAGCAATATCAAATACGATACTATCGTTAGGCATACCGTGCAGGTTGATGGCCTTTCCTTCCAGAACTTCGCCATAGGTTATCACTGCCTGACCTGTACCATCAGCATCGTAGTCTACTGTATCAGCAGAGAAGGTGCGATTGTTGTAGTCAACATCAACCTTGAACTTGAAATTCCAGAAATTCTCGAGATCGTCCAGCCACATCAGCTTGGCGCTGTTGTCGGCAGTGCTGTAGGTCTGAATTTCAAAGACGCCCATATGATAAGGATCCTCGGCAAGCAGGTTGCCGTCTGTATCATATAGATCAAGGGTAACATCCCAGCGACCAGCCATCTTCTCGACCTTGGTACCGCCAGGTTTCTCGTCGGTATCAACGTCGCAGGAGATAAACCCTAGCGAGAGGACGATAGCGACGAATGCTATTGAAATATACTTTTTCATAACTGTCTACTATTATTTTGTTAATGTAACTTTCATAGGATCGCCGGCGAAGTCAAGCTCCAGTTTGATGGTGCCAGTCTCGGGATCATAAGTTCCGGAGGTAATGGCAATAGCTTCTTCCCAGAACCAGTCTTTAGGATCCTGATCAACCACCTCGATGGTATTGTCGTCATTCAGCTTAAGGACTGTCTCGAGCGAGAAATCATAGGGATAGCCAGGATAGCGTCCGTAAGCATAGAAACCACCAGCGATATCGTCGATGGTGAAGGTGCCATCTTCGTTCTCTTCTATAAAAACGGGAAGGTCATAATAGTGACGTGTGCCAAATTCGGTCTCGCTGAGATATGCGCTTGCGAGGCTGTTGGGGTTAATTACCATCACGGTGCGTTCTGCGGAAGCAGAGAAGTTGTCCTTGTTGACAGCGGAATAGCTGATTGTGTAGAAACCACAGGTATTGGTGTCCACTTTGCCAGTCACGACTGTCTTGTCGGTGATGTCCTCGGTGCCCTCCATAACTGTGAAGCCAGGGTCGGTGAAAGGCTCACCTACGTTAACAACCATGAACTCATCGCCCTCTAACAAGAAATTGGCAAAATTGGTGACGCGAGTATCGGTCAACTCATCGTCGCCGCTGCATGACATGAATCCTATGGAGGTCATGCAGATCATCAGTCCATATAAAAATATTCTTTTCATACTTGTTTGCTCTGGTTAAAGGTTATTATTTTACATCCCAGAAAACCTTGTCAGTGATCTGACGAGCTTTCTCCGGTGTATTCACATTAAACTTGCGAGAGTCGCTGCTGTAAGGCACACTCATAGCGATGTTTTTGCCACCCTTCTTGTTAATGGCAGGGGCAATCAGGTCGCCAGGAGTGTAAACTGTTGCATCAGCTTTGATGTCGAAAGCAGTCTTGGGAGACAATGCAGGAACATCGGTACGGCGAATCTCCGACCAAGCCTCCATATGGTCACGCATGAAGAGGGCAACCCACTTCTGCATATAAATCAAATTCAGCTTTTCAT
This sequence comes from uncultured Bacteroidales bacterium, assembly GCA_902792555.1. Taxonomy (GTDB): domain Bacteria; phylum Bacteroidota; class Bacteroidia; order Bacteroidales; family Bacteroidaceae; genus UBA6382. Next base: position 27,577 of record CADAZW010000064.1, read on the forward strand.
CCTTGGAGCCGGTCCACTTACCGTCGTTGGCAAGGAAGGCGTCAGCACCTTCTATCTTACGTGAATCGAAGTCTGCCTCCACAGCGGCCTCGTATGCAGCCTGGGCGTCAGCATCGTTGCTGTTGAAACGCAGCTGGGCCTCAGCAATGAGGAACTGCAGTTCACTCTGGGTGAACAAATAGACAGGCATAGAGTGAGTAACGCCATAGTCGATAGTGCTCACTTCCTGGTTCTTGTAGGCTGCGCCAACAATCCTTGACTCCTGCTTGCTGCCTGGGAGCTGACCAACGTAAGTATTGTCACTGGCGCGAGCCTTGATGGCATAGGAAATACGTGGGTCGCCAGTCTCAGACATATAGCTTACTATAGGATAGGCGGCACAATGGTTGCTGGCCGACAGGCCAAACACACAATCATACCAAGGGTTGAACTGACCCTCTTGGTCAGAGTACACATCCCAAGCTACGTCACCCTTGAAGAACTCGTCTGCGGAAAGCAGGTCCTTAACCTTCTGGGTATAGCTGTCCTTGCTTACGTTACCGTCAATCAGGCGGAGGTACATGCGCAGACGCAGTGCGTTGGCATAGCCCTTCCACTGAGCAAGGTCCTTCTTAAGCATAGGATCGGTCATAGTTATCAGATCCTCGTCTTTCAGAGCCTTCTCGGCATCATCCAGTTCTTTCAGGACGCCCTCATATACGGTCTTACCGTCATCATACTTGGGTGAGGAATTGCCGCCACCACCCAGAGCCTCGGTGTAAGGGGTCTCGCCGGTGTTGTCAACCAAGAGCTGGAATGCCTGAGTGCGCATAACCTGACATGCAAAGATGTTAGCCGTGTTGGTGGTCTTAGTCTTGATATCCTCAATGTCAGTCAAAGCACCGGCATAGATATTTCTGTAGCATCTGTTGAAGAGGTCTTTCGACTCGTCAAGGTTCAGCTCAGCAAGGTCATTGTACTGGTTAGCCTCAGGCATCTGGTCGAAATACTGGGCGAAGAAACCAGCATAGTTAAACATCTGGTCGCCAGTGGCGTCAGCCACGGCATTAATAACAGACGGAAACTGCAATTCAGGAGTAATATCCGAACCTGTAGGGTAATTGGGATCTTGATTGATATCCAACTCGCAACTGGAAACCCACACGAGACCCAGGGCCATTAACAGATAATGTATCTTTTTCATATTATTATCTCCTTTCTTTTAGAATTTAATGTTCACATTGAAACCGAACCTGCGGCAGCTTGGGTTAGAACTGTACTCACCAAAGTTGCCTTCCAGGTCATTACCAAAGGATGAAACCTCAGGATCTACGAATGTATTGCCTGAAGGAGTCCACATAAGCAGATTATTGCCATATACAGAGATGCGTACACCAGTGAGGAAAGTCTTTGCCAGCCACTTCTTGGGCAGATCCCAGCCAAGCACTACCTGACGCAGCTTCACATACGACTTGCTGATCAAAGAGGAGGAACCCATATCTGTAGCACCATTGTTCCAGTAGTTGTAGAGGTTTTCGCCGTAGAGAGGGGTAGTGTTCTCAGTACCGTCTTCATATACAGAGTTGGGCACGATAAACGGATTACGGTCGTTGTAAGCCGTCTGCATTGCGTTACCGGTGAAATAGGTAATGTCCTTGGTACGCGAGAACATCAAGCCACCTTGACGGATATCAAAGTCAAATGACAACGAGAAATTCTTATAGCGCAGAGAGTTGCCGATGCCCATCATATACTTATAATTGATGGTACCAATCCTTGCCAGCCCGTCGGTGTTCTGCGGCATACCATTTTCATCAACGATGATGCGTCCCTGGTCGTCCTTCTTGGCTACATAGGCTTCAAACACACCCATCTCGTCGCCCTCGATGGCATAGAGACCGGTACCGCCTTGGAAGCCATAGATGGATGCACGTCCGTTCATCTCCTTCGGCAGCTTAATCACCTTGTTCTTGTTCTTTGTGTAGTTCCAACTCAGGCTCCACTCGAAGTCCTTGGTACGAACAGGAACAACAGTCATCAACAATTCGACACCGCGGTTGCGGATCTTTCCAAGATTGACATTCTGTGCAGTATAACCAGAAGCAGGATCTACGCTCAACTGAGTAATCTGCTTGTCAGAATTACGATTGTAGTAGGTTGCATCCAAAGAGATGCGGTTCTTTAGGAATGCCACCTGCACACCAAACTCAGTCTCGGTGGTCATCTCGGGACTTAATGAAGCACTACCAAGCACGTTGCCTGCGGTGTAGGCGTTGGTGCCCGTCTTAGAGAATGGGAATGAACTGCTACCCCAGCCAGACGAAGAGAAGCTTGCCTGAGTATAATAGGGATCAGTCATATACACGCTTGCGTCATTACCAGTCTTACCATAGGCAAAACGAGCCTTACCGAAACTTAGCCAGGGAGCTTTCTCCTTAAGCAGCTCTGAGAAAATCCAACTTGCAGTGAAGCCTGGATAGAAGAAAGAGCGGTTGCCCTTCGGCAGAGTTGACGACCAGTCGTTACGGGCGGTAAGAGTAAGATAGAGCATATGCCTCCATGAGAACTCAGCCTGGCCGTATATGCCATACAAGCGACGCTTCCACTGATCCTCGCTTATGGAAGGTATCTCAGCAGAGTTTGTAATATTAAAGAATGTAGGAATGGTCAGGTTTGTAACACCACCGCCTATAGAGGACGCTGTGCGCTCGTTGCCATTAAATCCGACAATGGCATTGACATTGTACTCTCCGAAAGGCTTGTCAAAGGTCAGCATAAAGTCTTGGTCGATATCGCGACGACGGACTGTGCTTCTGGAGGTGCCACCAGTCTCATTTTGCAGACTACCAGGCGGCGAAGGCCAGTTAGGTGTGTTTGGGTACAAGATTGAATAGTTGGGTGAACCGAAATGACTGTGGGAAGTGGAGGTGTCGAAGCCTAAGCGATAGGTGAACTTAAACCACTTGAGGAAGTCATAGTCAACCTGGAATTTGCCGTAGAAACGCTCACTCTCGTTCTCGTTCAGGTGATTGTTCAGGATGTAGTACGGGTTCGTCACACCATAAGGAGTGTAGTAGTAACCCGGAGTGTTGAAGATGTTGTTCAAGTCCTTCAGCTCCACGATGGAGATGTCGCGCGGAGTCTGCATGATGGAGTTGTACATATTGCTTAGCTTCTGACCCGTCGTCACGAAGTTGTTCTTCTGATAAGCATAGTTGAGCGAGGTGCTGAAGGTCAGGTTCTTTACCTTGTGAGAACCACGTGCAGAGAATGTGTACCTCTTGTAGCTGTCGGCATCGGTAGGAATGATACCGTCATCCTTCATCTGAGAGAAAGAAACAAAGAAGTCGCTGGCATCAGTTGCACCGTTAAACGACAAGCTGTTGGTGTAGCGAAAACCGGTGCGGAAGAAGTCCTTCATGTTATCCTTGATGGGCACATAGGACTTGATTTGCTGGGAGTTGTTGTAAACATTACCATACCTGAGTGTGGAACCGTCGAATCTCGGACCCCAGGAACCGTTCTCAATGTCTGTCTTTTCACCGTTCCAACCCATACCAAATTCGTTCTGCATCTGGGGCAGGCGCATTACCTTCTCCCACTGCAGGCCGCCGTTGTACTCGATACCCAGACCTTTAGTCTGCTTCTTTCCACTCTTGGTAGTAATCATAATTACACCATTGGCAGCGCGGCTACCATAGAGAGCGGTAGCGGCAGCACCCTTAAGAATGGTCATACTCTCCACATCATCGGGGTTCACCACATTGGCACCGTTACCAAAGTCAAAGCCGTTGTCAAGGCCATTACTACTGATGATGGCAGCATTGTTCAAAGGCACACCGTCCACTACATAGAGCGGCTGGTTGGAACCTGAAAGCGAACTGATACCACGAATGATGACTGAATTGGACGAACCGGGGTCGCCTGTTGATGATGCAATCTGCACACCGGCAACCTTACCGGCCAAGCCTGTCATCACATCGCTAGTACGAGCCTCGGTAATTTCCTGGGCAGTCACGGCAGTCGCGGAATAACCCAGAGCCTTGGCTTCACGCTTCACACCCATAGCGGTAACCACAACCTCGTTGAGGTTAACCTGGTTCTTGCGAAGCACGATGTCCAGAACCGACTTAACAGCCGGCTGCTGGGTTTCGTAACCCATTGCACTGACAAAGAGGTGGGTCCTGCCCTTAGGAACATTCAGGGAGAACTTTCCATCAGCCTTTGTCTCAGCTACGATATTGGTACCCGTAACCACCACAATGGCATTCGCGATAGGCACACTGTCCTCCGACATGACTGTGCCGGTGACCTTAGTCTGTGCCCAGGCTCCTTGCCCTATACAGAGAAGGAGCGCGAAGAGAAATAAGATTTTCTTCATGATCACAAAATTTAAGTTAAACATATTGTATTCTCTCTTATATTTGCAGCCCACACTCTCGCGTGTGCGTACATTTTTATTTATTACCATAGTGCCTATAGTATCTACAGTGACTATGTTACCCATATAGCCGTCCATAGTGCCCACAGATCACCACAGTTTAATAGTTTACTATAAGTAAACCTTGCAAAAGTATAACTTTTTTCACAAACGACCACGTCTTATGTAAAAAATCTGCAAAAAACCTTAAAAAATACCACATTTTTGCGACAATTGTCAACGAAGAGCGAAAATATGCATACCAAAAATGGCAACTGCTGCCTCACTCTCAACAGAAAGTGAAGCAGCAGTTTTAGAGGGCGTAAGGAAAGCCTTCAGGCTACCTTATCTCAGCAAAACAGAGGTATTTTCTTTAGATTTCGCCTTCTTCGGCGTCAATATCATCGTCCGTGATTGGGGAATCAAGCTGGGGCTTGCTACCCTGTACTACGCCCATTATCTGATCTTCAATCTCATTAGCCAACTCGGGATTGTCAGCTAGCACACCCTTGAGCCGCTCGCGTCCCTGAGCAATCTTGGAACCGTCGTAGCTGAACCAGCTGCCCGACTTCTGAATGATACCATACTGCACGCCGAGGTCTGCCAGCTCGCCCAGACGGGAGATGCCCTCACCAAAGGTAATCTCAAACTCTGCCTTGCGGAAAGGAGGTGCCACCTTGTTCTTCACCACCTTGGCGCGAACCTGATTGCCTACCACCTCATCGCCATTCTTGATGGCAGTCACACGGCGGATGTCGATGCGCACGCTGGAGTAGAACTTAAGGGCGTTGCCGCCGGTGGTTGTCTCAGGATTGCCGAACATCACGCCTATCTTCTCCCTGAGCTGATTGATAAAGATGCAGCAGGTCTTGGTCTTGCTGATGGTGGAAGTGAGCTTGCGCAGAGCCTGGCTCATCAGTCGGGCTTGGAGGCCAACCTTGTTGTCGCCCATGTCACCTTCTATCTCAGCCTTTGGGGTAAGAGCTGCTACAGAGTCAATGACGATGATGTCAATAGCGGCCGAGCTAATGAGCTGATCAGCTATCTGAAGAGCCTGCTCGCCATTGTCTGGCTGCGACACCAGGAGGTTGGAGTTGTTGACGCCAAGGGCTGCGGCATAATAGGGGTCGAAGGCGTGCTCTGCATCAATGAACGCTGCCACACCGCCCATCTTCTGAGCCTCTGCCATGGCATGGAGAGCCAGGGTGGTCTTACCTGATGACTCGGGACCATAAATCTCAATTATCCTTCCGCGCGGATAGCCGCCCACGCCGAGGGCAGCATTGAGACCCACACTGCCGGTGGGGATTACCTCCACCTTCTCAACGGGCTGATCGCCAAGCTTCATGATGGAACCCTTGCCAAAATCTCTTTCTATCTTAGCCATTGCTGTCTGCAAGGCTTTCATTTTGTCCTCTCCGCTGGAGGGAGCTGCAGATGTTGTCTTTGCCATTGTCTTTTGGGAATTAGGAATTAGGAATTAGGAATTAGAAATTAGAAATTGTTTTTTGTAGGAACTGTAGATACTATAGGAACTATAGCTACTATAGCCACTATCAAAACTACAGTTTATCAGTCATTATACTGGGCAGTGAGGGCACATATCTGCACCACCACATCCATAGCCTTGTGCAGCGAAGGGATAGGCAGATACTCCAGCGGGCCGTGGAAATTGAGACCACCGGCAAAGATATTGGGGCATGGCAGTCCCTTGAAGGAAAGCTGCGCACCGTCGGTACCGCCGCGTATGGGCTGGATCTTAACAGGCACGCCAGCCTTCTCCATGGCCTTAATGGCAATGTCAATCACATGCATCACCGGCTCCACCTTCTCACGCATATTGTAATATTGGTCCTTCACCTCGGCCTTGGCCACGGCTTTGCCATACTTCTCGTTGATCTGCTCGCAGACCTTTGCGACAAACTGCTTACGTTCCTCAAAGCGCTTGCGGTCGTGGTCGCGAATAATATAGCTGAGCTCTGCACGCTCCACATTGCCGCTGACTGATGTGAGATGGTAGAAGCCCTCATATCCGTCGGTAGCCTCGGGAGTCTCGTCGGCAGGCATCATGGCAGCCAGCTCTGCTGCTATGCGCGCAGCATTGAGCATCTTGCCCTTGGCATAGCCTGGGTGCACACTCATGCCGGTGATAGCAATCTTTGCGGAAGCAGCATTAAAGTTTTCAAACTCCAGCTCGCCAACTTCGCTGCCGTCCATGGTGTAAGCCCATTCGCAGCCAAACTTCTCCACATTGAATTTATGGGCGCCCATACCAATCTCCTCATCAGGGTTGAAGGCCACATGTATGTTGCCATGTTCAATCTCGGGGTGCTCCTTGAGGTAAACCATGGCCTGCACTATCTCAGCTATGCCGGCCTTGTCATCGGCGCCGAGCAGGGTATGACCGTCGGTTACGATAATGTCCTCTCCCTTATGGCTGAGCAGCTCGGGGAATGTGGCAGGAGAGATGCGTATGTCGGCTTCTGCGTCCAGCACTATGTCGCCACCGTCGTAAGCCTCCACGATGCGAGGCTTGATGTCGGCTCCCGAGCAGTCGGGACTGGTATCCATATGGGCAATGAAGCCTATCTCCGGAGCTTTCTTGTTGCAGTTGGCAGGCAGCACGGCATAGAGATAGCCGTTGTCGTCAAGCTCCACATCGTCCAGACCTATATCCTCCAGCTCTCCCTTCAAATAGCGGGCAAAAGCCCACTGCTTGTCGGTGCTGGGAGTAGTCTGGCTGTCCTCGGCAGACTGGGTATCAAACTTTGTGTAGTTAAGGAATCTTTCTACGATGTTCATGCTATATATCTTTAAAATTTTACAACTATCAATTCTTGGGCATTTTAAACACTTTCCGCTCCGGCGTCTTGGCCTCGCCGTTGATAGAGGCCATCAGCGCAGGCTTAAGCTCCAGGGCTCGCTGCAGGTCCTGCCATGAGCCATTCTTGTCACCCATCTGGTAACGCAGTTGTCCGCGCTGCATCAGCAGGTCGGCATTGTCGGGATCCTCCTGCAGGCGCAGGGTGAGATCGGCGAGCAGCTGTAGCGGGTCTTGCTTGATCATCTTTTTATTTTTTATAGGAACTATAGATACTATAGGAACTATAGGCACTATTGGCTCTATCTAAGCTATTCTTTCCTTTTTTCTCCCTAGCTCCGGGATATTGTCAGTCCGGTGTCTGCAATCTCCATATCCACGAAGCGAGAGGTGGCGCATAGCGGATTGTCGGTA
>CADAZW010000065.1:0-8998 GCA_902792555.1 uncultured Bacteroidales bacterium
GGTCACGGGAATCTCAGCCAGGTTGTCGGTGCTGCCCACGAGGACGGTAACCTCGGTGTCGTCGCCGTCAGCCATGGGATAGAAGGACTTGCTGCCTGCAGACTGGCCGTTGATGTTGCCGTAGATGATGAGGTTGTAGATAGCCACAACGTCGGTGGAGTTAACGTCACCGTCGCCATTGACATCAGCTGCCTCCTTGGTCACGCCGGTGCCGTCGATGATGAAGTTGTAAACGGCTACTACGTCGGAGGTGTTGACATTGCCATCGCCGTCAACGTCGCCAGCGGTAACATCAGGTATTGGATTGAGGCCATTGATAACGAATGTTACAGCGGTCTCTACGCCCTCGACCTCGCTACGGTAGCAAGCGGGATCGATGAAGCCAGTCATTGCACCGAAGCCACCGGAGTAGGGGATAAAGTCCTTACCAGTAGACACGGCTACGTTGGAAAGTGAGATACTGTGAAGGCCACCAAAGATACCATTTGCAACAAAACTGTGAGTGTGGTCAACAATGTCGCCCTCGGGGAACGGAATTACGAGGTCGTAAGGCTCGAAGGGAGCTGTTTCCTCGTCATCCTGCCAGTTGCCGAGACCAATGATGCAAGGCTCTCCAGCATCGAAGTGTGATTTCTCATAAAGTTCAACGGTGGTAACGAGCTCACCATCCTGCTCCTCCTGAGTCATCTTCTTGATGGCATAGGTGTGAACATCATCATTGTAGTCAGCGAGGTCGTCAATTGCAAACGGAACGGCCATTACGTCGATGAGGTTGTAAGCAAAAATGCTAATGGAGATGGCCTGCTGCTCTTCAGGATCAATCTCAACGAAGGTCCATGAAGAAGCACCGTCAACAGAAGGATGGCAAACAACATCGTTCGCTGCGCCCTCAGGCCAGATAGCGAGGTGACTCTTGTTCTTAGGACCACGCGGGAAGAGATTGAAGCCACCATTGCCAGAGATAGTAATCTCGTAGGGTACGGGAGTCTCGCTTACGGGCAGGTTGATGTTGTCGCCTGCATAATCGCCGAGATAGTAACCTGTATAGAGGTTCTGGATAGCATAGTACTCACTGCCCTCAACGGGAACGAAGCGCCACATAGCACTCGGGTTGTTGTCAGCATTGAGAGTCATGCTGGACTCGTCGAAGAGACCCCACTTGGTGATTTCACCGTCGGCAGTGTTCTTGTTGAGATAGATGGCGTTGCCCTGGCAGAAGGCATCCTCGGTACCTGCCTCACCGGACCTTTCGGTATCCGTGTTGGTGATGAAGTACCACTTGCCTACCTCGAAGCTCTTGATGCCAGCCATGAAGGCAGCCTTGGCTTCCTTAATGGCCTTCTCAGCTGTCTTGACAGCAGCTACAGAAATCGGGGAAACGAAAGCGTTCTCGCGAGCGTCGGCAATGGCCTGCTCGAGAGCGGTCTTGAGACTCTCGTCGGAGAGCTGACCCATATCTTCGCCAATTTCAACAACGTTGAGCAGTGCCTCGCTCTCAGCGATGAGGGCGGCAAGCTCGGTGGTGTCGCCATACATTTCCTTGACGGCGGCAAGAGCATCCTGCATAGCCTGAACATTCTCGTCGGTGGCGGTATTGGCAGCAACGATGTCGCGCATCTCGGGCAGCAGGGCGTTCAGGGCATCAGCCTTGTCCTTCAAGCCCTCGGTGGTGTAGTACTGAGAGCTAGCCTCGTCAACCTTAGCCTCGTACATCTGGAACTCGGAGAGAGTGAAGTAATCACCGCCGTTGGCGTTGTCATTTACCTGATAAGCCACGCGGTTAACGGGACGACCGAAGTCGAAGGTGTAGGTAGCGGGCAGTGGCAGGGAACCCATGTCGATGCCAGTGGCAACGGCTCCGCCATAGACGGTGTCGCCGACCTCGGTGTTGGCACCGTAGAGGCTGATGGTCCTAGGACGCTCCTGAGCACCCCACTTCTGCCAGTTAGGATTGGTGCCGTGGCCGGAGGCGTCGCGAGTGTTATAAACAAAGGTAATCACCTGCTTGGGCTCGTCGAGCTTGATAGTCATGTAGCCGCTACCCTGCATGTAGGTGGTGTCGTCCTCGTCGATGAGGAACTCATACTTGTCAGCGAAGGCCACACCCTGCTTGCGGATGTTGGAGAAGGTGATCTGGTTGTCCTCTGCGGGATCTTCGTTTGCACCGCCGCTGGCACGCTTGATCAGCTTGTTGCTGTAGTCGGGTGAGAATACAAAGAGCTTGCTATAGAGTTCTGTAGCCTCGCTCACGAGCTCGCGGAGCGAAGCAGTGCGCTCAGCCTGCTGCTTCTGTGCCTCAAAGCCTTCGATGGTAGCCTCATCGGTAATCTTGCGGAGATACCAGCAGTTATACTGTACTTCTACAGTTCCGCCGTCATTCCACTGACCCCAGTTTACGAGGTTACCCTCCTCGTTAGTGGTGAGGGAGGTGCCGGTAACTGCGGTGTAGGAGGTGTTGTGCTCTTTATGGCTGCCCCAGAACCACTTGCCGGTGCAGGAGCCCTGGTTGTAGTAGCGGATGTTCTGCGGCTCTTCCTTGCCGTCGGTAACAGGAATGCTTACTCCGTACCAGTTGGAAGGCTGGCCGACATACTTGCCGGTGATAAGGCTTTGTACCCACCACTCGTTCTCATCGTCGGCCTTGGTAACCTCGAATACAAACTCTGCATCCTCGGGATCAAAGGTCTTGTAGCCGAGCTTGCCGGCTTCCACATTTACGCGTGCAGCCTTCTCAATGCCCTGCTCGTTGAGATAACCGTCGTTGGCGATAACAAAGTAGTAATAACCCTCGGTGATGGGGATCTGCTTGCCCTGGATGGCAGCGTGAGCAGTCTTCAGGTTAGTGATGGCGGTAGAGAACTCCTCATCGGTGGTACCGGTGATGGAAATAGTGAGTGCCTCCTGCATAGCCTCGTTGTAGGCATTGGCAACATCCTCTTCGTAGTAACCGGGATCGGTGCCGGCCACATACTCGCCCTCTTCAAGGTAGAGGTCAATGAGGGTCTGGAGGTCACCTTGCAGGTCGGAGACGTAATTCACGCCATAGACATTCCACTGGTTGGTATCAGTGTACTGCCAGAACCAGATGTTGTCAGCACTGTCCCAAGAGCCGAGGTAGTGGTAGTCTTCATCACTATACAGGTTCTCACCTGTAGAGTAGCAAAAACCTACGGACAGGTCGGAGGCCTTCTTAACGCCTCCATGATTGCGCCAGCTGGCAACCTCCTTCTCGGTGTACTCAGCGTCGTCGCGGTAGACAGGCTTGCCATTCTCGTCCCTTATGGTCTCATACTCGTCAAAGCTGTAAGTGTTTGACCAGGGGATGTCAGCGCCGCAGCTGAGAATCTGCATGTTGGCAGCATTGGCGGGGTCGGGATCATAGGAGATGGTCTGCCAACCGCCGTTGTACTTCAGGTAGCCGTTCTCAACCACGTGCTTCAGATAAACAGTGGGAGCGCCGGTGCGGATGTCCAGCGGGCCTTCCTCAACAACATAAATGTTCTCATCTGAGATCACTCCTGCAGGCGTTTCCGCAGAACCTGCCAGGAAGCGTCCCGCAACATAATGGCTGAGGTCAATAAACTCCAGAACAATGGTGTCGCCAACCTTGATGTCAGAAGCTCCCTTCTGGTCACCAAGTTCCCAACGGGCGTCAACACTGCTCATCATTGCTCCCATCAATACAGAGAGCATCAAAAGTAAAAACTTTTTCATGTGAGTAATTGTTTTGGTTAATAAATAAGGTTAATTAATAAGGTTAATTAATAAGGTTTGAATTTCTATTCAATTTTTATTCCGCTCGCCTTTTATGGCAAGTTAAAATCATGGCAAATTTAGCCATAATTTCTAATTCCGTTACAAAATAGTGTTAAAATATTCGTTTTTCACGCTTATTTTGCGCAAAAAATTGCATCCGTTAGGGGAAAAAGGCGTATTTTTGCCCTTGAAAGTGAAAACAAATACAAATCTCTAAACCAAAACAACCATGATTGCACTTATCGTCATCATTGCCATCGTTGTGATCCTCGCCATCTGGTGCGTGAGCATCTACAACAATCTTGTGCGCATGCGCAACAACCGCGAAAACGCCTTTGCCAACATCGACGTTCAGCTCAAGCAGCGCCACGACCTCATCCCGCAGCTTGTGGCCACCGTCAAGGGCTACGCCGCCCACGAGAAGGAGGTGCTGGAGAACGTTACCGCTGCCCGCGCCGCCGCAATGGGCGCCACCACCATCAACGACAAGATCCAGGCTGAGAATCAGCTCACCTCCGCCCTGGCAGGCCTCAAGGTAAGCCTCGAGGCATACCCCGACCTGAAGGCTAACCAGAACTTCCTGCAGCTGCAGGGCGAGATCAGCGACATTGAGAACAAGCTGGCTGCCACACGCCGCTTCTTCAACTCCGCTACCAAGGAGCTCAACAATGCCGTGCAGACCTTCCCCTCCAATATCTTCGCCAACATGTTCGGCTTCCACACCGAGCCTATGTTTGAGGTACCCAAGGAGGAGCGCGCCACTTACGACAAGGCTCCTGAGATCAGCTTCTAAGGGACCCACCCCCATCCCCTCCCTAAATGGAGGGGAGCATTTACCACATTTACACACACCAAGTTCCAGCATCCCATCCTCCCCCTTTAGGGGGACCAAGAGGGGGTCTTCCATTTATGAAATACGTAGGACTATACTCCCAGCAGCGCAAGAACAATACGCGCTCCATACTGCTACTGCTGTTCTTTCCAACAGTGATAGTGGCACTGGTGTTTGCCGCATGCTACATACTGGCCTATATAGAGGTGGGCGACTCTGAATACTACGGCCCGGGCTACATCATGCCCCTGGCCACCGAGTACTTCATCAGCTCGGTGCCCTGGGCAGTGGCCGTGGTGGGCATATGGTTCGTGATAGCCTACTTCGCCAACACCAGCATGATTCGCCACGCCACCAAGGCCAAGCCCCTTGAGCGCCGCGAGAACCCGCGCGTATATAATATAGTGGAGAATCTCACCATGACCTGCGGAATGGACATGCCTCAGATCAACGTCATCGACTCGCCGGAGCTCAACGCCTTTGCCTCGGGCATCGACAGCAAGTCCTACACAGTGACCGTAACCACCGGTCTCTGCGACCGCCTGGACGACGACGAGCTGGCGGGAGTGATAGGCCACGAGCTCACCCACATCCGCAACCGCGACACGCGACTGCTGATAGTGAGCATCATCTTCGTGGGCATCATGGCCACGGTGATGAGCATAGCCCTGAGGATTGTGTGGAACCTGTTCCTCTTCGGCGGCGACAACCGCGGCCGAAGCCGCGACCGTGACTCCAACGGCAGCCCGGCCATCATAGTGATCTTCGCCATAGCCGCCGTGCTGGCCGCCCTAGGCTACTTCTTCACCCTGCTCACCCGCTTCGCCATCAGCCGCAAGCGCGAGTACATGGCCGACGCCGGCGGAGCCGAGCTCTGCGGCAACCCCCAGGCCCTGGCCTCGGCGCTGCGCAAGATCAGCGACATGCCCTATGCCGCCAAGAAGGGACACGAGGATGTGCAGCAGCTGTTCATCATACAGCCCGTGGCACTCAAGGGAGGAAGCATCAGCAGCTGGTTCAGCCGCATGTTCAGCACCCATCCACCCACAGAGAGCCGCATAGAATTCCTGGAGCAGCTCTAAATAAGAGAATTAAAAAATTAAAAAGTTAAAAAATTAAAGTCCCCCAAGCCCCTAAAGGGAAGGAAGGGACACTCCCACACAAAATCGGGAGGCGCAATGCCTGCGCCTCCCGATTTCTTTTGTCTGTTCTCCATTCTCTGTTATATTCTCTGTTTTCTGTACTCTATTATCCGTTCTCTGTTCTCTATTATCTGTTATCTATTTCCATTATTGCTCCGCCACGCGATAGACAAGCGTGTGGCCGCTTCTATTCTCAGTCAGTTTGCCTTCGGCCAGGGCGGCGGCAATAATCTTGCGGGCACGGTAGGCAGATACTCCAGTGGCCGAAACGTAGGACTGCACGGTGAAGAAGCCGTCCTGCTGGCAGAGATAGCGCATCACGTCGATGGGCTCGCCCTCGGGCACGCTGCTGCGGTCAACATCAGTGTGGATAATGAGCTCAAACTCCGCCTTCTGCAACTCGCCTATCCAATTGACGGCAGGCTTCAGCCTGACGGTGCCGAAGCGCTCGTCCTTGAGCTGCCAGTGGCCGCTCTTGTCCTTCTCAACCTTGCCGTTGACGGTGATGGAGAAGGTGCCGAGGAACGGCACCTCCACCGTATGGCCCGACAGGAGGAAGGTGGTCAGCTGCTTCTGCACGGCAGCGAGCGCACTCATCACGTGGGCGCTGCTCACGCGGCAGTTCTGCTCCACATAATCGACAAACCTATCCGCGTCAATACGCGAATGCCTGGCCACCTCTGGGAAAACAACTTCCCTCCCGTCAAAGACTCCGGTAGCCTTTCTCAAAGCACATTTAACACTCATCTTGATAAACTTTTTAGTGATTAGACATTTACTGACTCCGCGGGCATGTAGCCTAACCGCGTGGCGGCCGGCTTTCGGCCCAAGGAGCATGGATTTCTCACTGACAAAATTACAAAAAACTGCGCAGACAATGAAATTAAATCGCGATTAAATTTTAGTTTAGTCGCGATTAAACTTTAATTCATTCGCGATTAAACTTTAATTCGTTCGCGAACAAATTTCAGGTTTCTCGCGACAAAAGTCAAGCTTTGCGCGACAAAATTCGCTCCACTCGCAACAAAAATCAGCGAGCACGGCTTCAGGTTTCATTGGCTCAGCCTTAATTTTAGCAAGCTGATAAAGTATTAAAAGATTTAAGCAATATGAAAAAGCATATATATCACCCGAAATAGAGACCTTTGTCCTCAATGCCCCGGTACTGATGCAGAGTACCAGCGACATCCAGAGCGGTGACAGAGACGAAGGTGACGGCATCGCCGAATCCAAGACCTTCTATGGCAGCACCGTCTTCGATGATGATCTATTTGATGAGAAATAATCAATAACATCGTTAATCTCTTATTATAGGCGGCCATCGGAAATTTGCACCGATGGCCGCCTCATCTCGTCAGAAAGACTGAACACAAGACTGTTTATAGCGACAATCAGCAATGCATTATTATAAATAAGGTAGACCTACTGGACTCCGCCGAGCTCGCTGAGGCCGAGCAGCTGGCCGAACTCTACCGGGGCATAGGCTACGAGACCCTGCTGGCCTCCGTCACCGAGCGCCGCGGGCTGGAGACTTTACCCACACTGCTTAAGGACAAGACGGCGCTGCTGGCCGGCAACTCCGGCGTAGGCAAGTCTGAGCTGCTCAATATGCTGGTGCCCGGCGCCGGCGCCCGGACTCAGGCCATCTCGGAGGCGCACCTCAGCGGTATGCACACCACGACGTTCTCGGAGATGTATGACCTGCCCTTCGGCGGCAGGCTTATCGATATACCAGGCGTCAAGGGTTTCGGCACCTTCAACTTCGAGCGCGAGGAGGTCAGCCACTTCTTCCGCGAGATATTCAGCGTTGGTCGCGGCTGCCGCTACGGCAACTGCCTCCACCTCAACGAGCCCGGCTGCGCAGTGCGCGAGGCCCTCGAGCGAGGCGAGATAGCCCAGTCGCGCTACAACTCCTACCTCAACATGCTCGACGACGAGGACGAGGGCAAGTACCGCGCCGCGTATTGACATAGGAGTAAGGAGTAAAGGAGTAAGGAGTAAAGAAGGATTGAAGAGTTTAATAATTAAAATTCAACTTTTCCGTTTTTCAATTTTAATATTTCTTGACTTGGCAATAAATCTCAAATCTCAAATTTCAAATCTCAAATAAAAAAGTATATGACTCTCACAATCTTAATAATCATCTTCGCTCTTGCGCTGGTACTGTGTTTGGTTGAGACCTTCCTCATCCCGGGCTTCGGCGTATGCGGCGTGCTCAGCGCCGTGTGTGCGCTGATAGGCTTGGGCGCCACCTTCGGCATGTACGGTGCCATGGTCGGCACCATAGCCACCGCTGTGGTACTGTTGCTGGGCGGCCTGCTGCTCTACTGGGTTATGCACTCCAAGCGCATCAGGCGCCTGTCGCTCGACGCCACCATCGACTCCTCCGTGGCCACTGCTGAGCAGGCGCAGGTCAAGGTCGGCGACAAGGGCACGGCTCTCACCCGCCTAGCCCTCGTGGGCACTGCTCGCCTCGGCACCGTCGAGGTGGAGGTGCGCTCCGCCAGCGGCTTCCTCGACGAAGGCACCCCTGTCGTTGTCACCAAGGTAAACGGCGGTGAGATCTACGTCTCTAAAGAGTAACAATGTGTTGCGTGGTCATTCCGCGCGAAAACCTATTTAATTTTAATCACAAATTATTTCAAATACATGGAAACAACAATCCTTTTTCCCGCAATCATTGCGATAGCAGCCATCATCGTGCTGTCTATCTTCTTTCACTTCGTGCCGTTCTTCCTGTGGCTCAGCGCCCATGTCAGCGGCGTTCACATCTCGCTCATCCAGCTCTTTCTGATGCGCATCCGTAATGTGCCGCCCAATGTGATTGTGCCCTCGCTGATTGAGGCCCACAAGGCCGGGCTTGACAATGTCACCCGCGACAAGCTGGAGGCCCACTTCCTTACCGGCGGCCATGTGCAGCGCGTTGTTCACGCTCTTGTCTCCGCCAGCAAGGCCAATATCGAGCTCTCCTTTGAGAAGGCCGCTGCCATCGACCTGGCAGGTCGTGATGTGTTTGAGGCCGTCAAGACCAGCGTCAATCCCAAGGTTATCGACACTCCTCCCGTGGCTGCCGTGGCAAAGAACGGTATCCAGCTCATCGCCAAGGCTCGCGTGACCGTCAGGGCTAATATCCAGCAGCTGGTGGGCGGTGCAGGCGAAGACACCATCCTGGCCCGTGTGGGCGAGGGCATCGTCAGCTCCATCGGCTCGGCCGAGACCCACGAGATGGTGCTGGAGAACCCCGACTCTATCTCCAAGCTCGTACTAC
>CADAZW010000065.1:9018-19761 GCA_902792555.1 uncultured Bacteroidales bacterium
CGACGTGGGCAAGAATATCGGTGCCACGCTGCAGATTGACCAGGCCAACGCCGACAAGAATATCGCCCAGGCCAAGGCCGAGGAGCGCCGCGCCATGGCCGTGGCCCTTGAGCAGGAGAATGTGGCCAAGGCACAGGATGCCCGCGCTCAGGTTATCATGGCCGAGGCAGAGGTGCCCAAGGCTCTCGCCCAGGCCCTTCGCGACGGCAACATGGGCTTCATGGACTACTATAAATTGCAGCAGGTGAAGGCCGATGCCTCCATGCGTGAGAATATCGGCAAACTTGACCTCGGCGCTGCCAAGGATATCTTGAAGAAAGATAAGCAATAGGTCTAATTCCCAATTTTTAATTCCTAATTCCTAATTTCTAATTGAACAAAATCTGCTGCATATATAATAGCGGAGCGCATTATCGTTGGGCTATATTCAAGGCGCTGGCCGATAACTTCGATATCGACTTTTGCTTCGGCCCCGATACAGCTTACACCAAGTCTATCAAGACATTTGATTACAACCAGTTGCCCGGTTTTGCCCGGATGCTGAAAAACCGCCGCCTTTTCGGCAAGTTCTATTGGCAGAGTGGGGCAGTGCGCCAGGTGTTCAGGCCCTACCGCCAGTATCTTATGCTGGGGGAGGCATACTGCCTGTCGTCATGGATTATACTGCTGCTGGCAAGGATTATGCGTAAGCGTACTGTGTGCTGGACTCATGGCTGGTATGGGCGCGAGGGTAAGGTAAAGAAGTGCATCAGCAGGTGGTTTTATTCTCTTTTCAACGATATCCTTACCTATAATAACTACGCGCGACAGCTGCTCATAGAGGGCGGCATCCGCGAGAGTAAGGTCAGGGTGATAGGCAACTCGCTCGACTCTCCCAAACTCAAGGAGATGCGGGCCGAACTGGAGAAGACCGACATATATACCTCGCACTTTGGCAACACCAATCCTGTGTTGCTATATTGTGGTCGCATACAGCAGTACAAGCGCCTTGACCTGATGGTGGATGCTGCCGCCAAACTCAAGACGCAGGGCATTGAGACAAATCTGGTGTTTGTGGGCAAGGACTCAGAGGATGTGGGCGTGGATAAGCTGGCTGCCGATGCGGGCATAGCCGACAGTGTATGGCTCTATGGCCCGTGTTATGACGACAGGAAGTTGGCGGAACTGTTCTACAATGCCGCTCTCTGCGTGTCGCCCGGCAATGTGGGCCTCACGGCTGTCCATGCCCTGTCGTTTGGATGCCCTGTGGTCACTCACAACAACCTGCCGTGGCAGGGGCCGGAGTTTGAGTGCATCAAGCCGGGCGTGACGGGAGACTTCTTCCACCAATATGATGCAGATGATTTGGCTCGAGTGGTGAGCAAATGGCTTTGCCGCACTGATGAGGAGCGTGCCGAGACGGCTGCTGCCGCCTTTGCGGAGATTGATGCCCGCTGGAATGTGGACCATCAGATAGAGGTGTTCAAGGAAGTACTAATCAAAAAAGGCTAAGAATAATGCTAAAGTTCATTGTCCAACTGATAGGAAATCTCTTTAAGCGCAATATCTCGCTCACGGCGTGTGTGTATGCCGGCTCAAATGTTGCGCCTACGGCATACGTGCACCGCGGTTGCAAGGTGAGGAGCTCCAACATAGGTGCTCACTCATACGTGGCCGCACATTCGTGGCTCACTAACATTGATGTCGGCAGATTCTGCTCCATTGGCAATAATGTGATGGCCGGCCTTGCTTCCCATACGCTTGGCAATGCTTCCACCTCGCCCATCTTTACTCTACGCCGCAATGCTACGGGCAAGGCGTGGGTAAATCAGGACGTTGCAGAGAACTGCGACGATTTTCCGCGCACCGTGATTGGCGATGATGCCTGGATAGGCAGCAATGCCATGATAATGAGTGGCGTGACCATCGGCACCGGTGCTGCCGTGGGGGCCGGAGCCGTTGTGACCAAGGACGTGCCGCCCTATGCCATCGTGGCAGGAGTGCCCGCTCGCGTAATCCGCTATCGTTTCGACGAGCCTGTGCGTCAGAAGCTCCTCGCCTCGCGATGGTGGGAGCAGCCCGACAGTGTGCTCAAGGACCGGCTCGGCCTGTTCCAGCAGCCACTTACCCCCGACAACATTGACGATTTCCTGCGAAAAATCCAGTGAAAAGTTTGATGTTTAGCTACAGTAATTCTCAATTTTTAATTTGTTTGTACCTTGGCTGCTTTTTTTGCATCAAGGTAGGCTGCGCATAGAAAAAACTCAAAAAAATTTGGTTTTTTACTCGGTTTGCACTACCTTTGCACCCGCTATCACGAGATGGTAGCATATCAAACCATTTAAAACCTATATAATTATGGCATCAAGAATCAGATTACAGCGTCGCGGCCGCAAGGGCTATGCTTTCTACAGCATCGTAATCGCCGACGCTAACGCACCACGCGATGGTAGATTTACTGAGAAGATTGGTACCTACAATCCCAACACCAATCCTGCCACAGTAGATTTGAAGTTTGATCGTGCACTCTATTGGGTGGAGGTAGGCGCTCAGCCCACCGACACAGTGCGCAACATCCTCTCCCGTGAGGGCGTCTATCTCATGAAGCACCTCCGCGGAGGCGTTAAGAAGGGCGCTTTCGACGAGGCCGCTGCCCAGAGCAAGTTCGACGCTTGGAAGAAGGACAAAGAGGCTAAGCTCAACAAGGTTTCTGTCGCTGAGGCAGAGGCTAAGAAGGCTGACGCCAAGGCCCGTCTCGATGCAGAGAAGAAGGTAAACGAGGCAATCGCCAAGAAGGTAGCAGAGAAGAAGGCTGCCGTTGAGGCCGCTAAGGCTGAGGCAGAGGCTGCTGCCCGTGCAGAGATCGAAGCCGCCGCCGCCGCTCAGGACGCTCCCATTGAGGCACCTGAGGCTCCCGCAGCAGAGGAGACTCCCGCTGAGGCTTAATTGCCCAAGCAAGAAAAGTTAAGGCGGACATTCTTTTACGGATGTCCGCCTATTTTAATCGAATCGTCTGTAAATATTGATAGAAGATGCAACGTCTGACCTTAGGTATATTACTCTTTATGATTCTGCCTCTATGCAATGCTACCATTGCACAGGGGCAGTCGCGCTGGGGGCGTGTTCTCTCCAGTGCCGTCAAGACATACCAGGCGTCAACCATCACCGACGAAGAGCTGGCTGAGTATGTCAGTAAGGGCGTAAAGGACATGGACCGCAAGAATACTATTTACGGTCCTGGCACCACCTATGGCAAGAGGCTTGCGCGCCTAACCAGGGGAATGAAGGACGCTAGTGGCATCAAGCTCAATTTCAAGGTATATAAGACATCCGACATCAACGCCTTTGCTTGCCCCGACGGCAGCGTGCGCGTCTTTTCAGGTCTGATGGATATCCTCAGCGACAATGAACTGCTGGGTGTTATAGGTCATGAGATAGGCCATGTGGCATTGCGCCACTCCAAGAAAGCCTGGCGTAGCGCCCTGCTGCGTAGCGCCGGCTCCGATGCCATGGGAGCCGTCAGCACTACATGGGCCAGGGTGTCAGACTCCTCCCTGGGCGAACTGACCAGTGCCGCACTGTCGGCCAAGCATTCGCGCTACCATGAGACTCAGGCCGACGACTATGGCTACGACTTTCTGAAAAAGCACGGGCGCAACCCATGGGCTATGGGCCAAGCCTTCAAGAAACTCCAGAAACTCTCCAAGCAGAAGAGTTCCAAATATGACAAACTGCTCTCGGCCTTCTCCTCACATCCCGACTTCGATGAGCGAATCGAGCACATGAAAGAGAAGGCCGAGGCCGACGGATACGTTACGTATTAAGGTAATAAGTATATTCTAGTCAGATACGAGTTTTACCATAAACTCATATGTACGGTAGCGGCCCATCTTGCCTGTAGACTCCGTAAGTTCTAACGCATCCAAGCGGTATGTTGTTTTGCCGCCAACCGTCTTTGTCTTCTTAAAGCCCAAATCCAAAGCTTGCTGTCTGAAAGTTGCGGCATTTGTTTGTGAAAACAGAAACAGGATAACCTCTACATCATCTGGCATCATATGGGCGGCAACCATATTGCTTATTCCTTCTTTGTGTAGCCGCACGATGTTGCCATAAATGTCGCAGACCAGATTTAGGGCATAGAGCGAGATGAAACTCTCATCGCTTGTGTTAGCATTATTTACCAGTGTGTATTTGCCTCCAGTGTCCAATATCTCGTCAATGTTGCGACCATCGTTTAACACTATCCGGCAAAGGTCTCTGCATGTGGCGGCATCCCATTCAGCAAGAGACTTTACAAGTCCTAATGTAAATATGCATAATAGAAATAATAGAGTCTTGATTTTCATATTGTCAGTATTTGTTTGATGGTTCATTTATTAGTATTAATGGGGCAAAGGATTCCTCGCCCCATTACTTTCCTTGTTTTTGTCCTTTTCTATTTACTTTTCAGCTCTCCTCTGGGTTGCCGGTCTTTCTCTACTTGCAAAGCAAAGATAAGAACTTTTCTAGAAAGCAGCATATTTCTGAGCCATTCTCTTTTAATTTAGCTAGGAAGAAACAAAACCGATGCAGGAGGTCTTTGGCTCTCCTATTTTCTCGTTGTCGCAATGGCTGATGAGCATGGGGAGGGCATCACCGGTGTTACCATGGAGGATATTGTCGATGGCGTAGTGGCGGGCAATATTCTCTATCTGTCCTCCGCTGAACTCGTATTTTGCAGCCAGAGTCTGCACATCCATGTCTTTCAGGTCGGGAATCATTGTGCGCCAGATGTTGGCACGGGCTTCTACGGTGGGCTTCTCAAACTTTATCTTGTAGAGGAAGCGGCGCTCGAAAGCCTTGTCGAGGTTCTGCTGCAGGTTTGTGGTGGCAATCATGATGCCGTCGAGCGACTCCATCTCCTGCAGGATGATGTTCTGGATGCTGTTCTCCATCTTTTCGACAGCTCTCTGTGCTCCCTGCTGGCGTATGCCGATAATGGCATCAGCTTCGTTGAACAGTAGGATGGGAGCTACCTTGGCCCGCTTCACGAGTTCGCGGTAGCGGTCAAACAGCGCTTTGATATTCTTCTCTGAGTCGCCCACCCATTTGCTCTTTATCTGCGGCACGTCCACCACCATGACGTCGCGTCCTGTGGTGCGAGCCAGCTGATAGACGGTCTCCGTCTTACCTGTGCCAGGTCCGCCGTAGAAGAGGCAGGCAAAGCCGGTACGGAACCCCGTCTGCTGCATACGCTCGTGGATCTTCTGGTAGTTCTCGGGCTCGAAGAACGACTGCAACTCGCTTACCTGTCGGCGGTTTTCTTCCACATAGAACATCTCTTTTGCTTTCAGGTCTTTGGCTTTGATAACATCAGACAGCTTCTCTTCCACGGCGTTGATCTTCATCTCGGCAAGCAGGGTGCGCTTGGTGGCTTCGGTGAGCTTGTAGCGCGAAGTGTCGGCTATGCCATCATCGCAGCGGTGCTCTATGAGCTTGCGCGACATCAGCGGGTGCTCGCCAGTGCGCAGCAGGCCTTTTGTATGCATGAAATCTGCGGAAGTTGTGAAGCAGTCTTCCATCTGTCCGAAGCGGATATCGTCATCGTCCCTATTCACCAGCAGGTGGCAGAATAACAAGAGCAGCAGTTTGTCTTCCAGGCGCATGCGACCTATTTCTTTTATTTGCTTCACGAACTCGACCTGTGGGTTATCCTTGAAGAGAACATCTATTTCACTCATGAGATCGACAGGCGTGATGGCGTCATCGTCCAGATCTTCAAACCACTGGTTGAGAATCTCAAACATCGTGGCGCAATCCAACCCCGTGCGCTGGGGTAGCTCATACACTTCGTTGTGCTTCAGGGCCTTGATTACGGGCTGCGGGATGTCGAACTCGTCTTCATCCTTGGCATCGCGGTAGCGGAGCAGACGACGGCGCACCAGAGCGTCGATATCCTCCGCATAGCTCAGTATGCGGATATTGTTCACATCCAGGTGACGGGCCAGGTCATCGTAGTCCACACGACGCGGCCCCTTCTCCATGCAGATGCAGAATAGTATTGCCTGATGCTCAGTGATGCCGTAGCGCTTAGCCAGATAGCGTGTCTCTTCAGCCATCTCGGCCATGGCCTCAGCCTTCAGCTTGGACTCCCTTGACACTTCCACCACGCGCTCTATGGCTCGCAGCAGTGTCATCTCCTTCTTTACTTTCGTTCTTTTAACGACTTTTGTTTCAATTTTCTTTGTCATAATATCTAGTGTTTTTAATGTTATTATCTTTATTTGAATGCAAAGGTAAGTAGGAAGTGTGCCGTTTGAGGGCACACCGCTAAATTTTACGCCGCGAGGGCGTATGAGGGCTGAAGGAGATTGAGATGAATCCCTTTGGTGAGTTGCCTTAAAAGGCGACTGGTTTGTAGGGAGGATTTGGTGAAGACAATAATAGAGGGTGAGGTGGTGGAGAGAAGAAAAGAAATGTTTTTCGAGTTGAGGTAGTTGATTACTTGGTTGAACTTGTTGATTGAGTTGGGAGTGATCGTTGTTGTGTTCATAATACTTACTTTTTTAAATTCTTACACACATAATATAGTCACGGTTTTTAAAAAATTCAAAAACCGGCCCAACTTTTTTTTACAGACACAAAAAAGCCCTCCTACGCTGCGCAGCGTAAGAGGGCCTGGAAGGGGAAACTTTATAAATTACACTATTCCATTGGCTCCACTACGATGCCAAGCTTTTAGCATAGTCTTTTAATGTGCCCGACCATGAGTCCATGGCCATTTGAATCAGACGCTCTTCCTCGCCTTCGGCCTTCTCGAAAGTGGAACCCTCGATAACGTCATAACAAAGGCGCTCCACTTCTTCATTGGTGTCTTCGTCCACAACCTTTTCGGTCCAGAACTTATACTTGTGGTGCATTCCATGAAGCAGACAGTAGATGGCGCCGTCGTTTTTTCTCTCCTCGGCCAGTTTCATCAACCACTCTTTGTCGGCGGGTTCTATCAGACTGAAATATTTTGCTATGTCGCCATTCAACAGCATCTCGGTTGCAGAAAAACTGTCCTCGCCCTCACGTGCCAGCCTAAGAAGTTCAGCAGCAAAGACCATTGGGTGAAGAAGCGCCTGGCCAACAGTCCATCCGGGATAATTGAAATCTAATATTGCGGATGCCAATCCTTGATCAACGATTTCTTTAGTAGCGCATCCGTTTTTTGCCCTATAGAACTCCTCGACAATCAGGTAAGGCTCATAATGATCATAAGCATATACCGCAATCTCCACGCCGGGATGTGAGCGGCTGAGGCGCTCTGCCATTTCCTTGCACATCTTGTTGCGTTCTTCACGCATTTCTTCCTCGGTCCGTCCTTCTACTGGTTGCTTATACTCCAGTTGAACCTCCTCGCCCTTTCCGTCAACATATGCGACAAATGTCCAAAGTTTATATTGCTGCCATTTGCCATCGGCGATGACATAGTTCCACACTGCCTGACCCCACCAGCCTTGACGTTCCATCTCAACCTCAGGGAATTCCTTGATTACACTTTCTGCAATGAGATTGAAATCAAGATGGTCTCCGTGGTGTCCATAGTCGTTCCAGGTGATTTCGTCTTTGTCTTCTTCAATCTGAAGCCCTACTAATTCTCCGTCGTATTCAGAAAGATCTTCACCTAACTGTTCTATACTTTTCTCGCGCACCTGCTGCTTTACATACGCAGCTACTTTTTCGAAGTCCTCATGACGTTTCAGCCTGAGGCATGTTCCATGACTTTCACTCATAATATGATAATTTTAAGTTGTTCTTTGTTTGACAATTAATTATAATGTTGTCGTTGCAAATATAGACATTTTTTACTTTTCTCTTTGATTCAAATGACATATTTTTACGTCAATACTTTCCTCCAACATATCAAGGCACGAGAAACCATTGAATTCCCCCAACGCATTATCCCAAAATCCTGTTGGGTCCGCTTTCTCCCACGCATCATAATCGATATAGGTTTCTTCCTTTCCTTGATTATTGATACGGGTTCTGCGCCACGGAGCTTCTGCTTTCTCTTTTGCTTCTACAACCTTTTTGTACGCATTACATGCTTCTTCATATTGCTGAAGCAGCTCTTCCAATGATTCTTCAGGTTCTTCCTGTTTTAGAGCCCGCTCCTCAAAGCCAGGGGAATGAAACTTTAGTTCTATCATGAAACTATTACTACTTCTATTTCTTGCCGACCTGCAGCTCGATGCTGCCGTCCTTGATACCGCGGATGAGGCGAATTGCCTCTTGCTCGCTTTCTTCTGTCATCAACCAGAAAGGATGACCGTCCGCTTCTGTCTCAGGGAAGTACTTACCTTCGGCATCGTTCTTCAGATAGACTTCGCAATCTGGTTCTACGGCTTTGTAGAAGATGCGAAGTGAGGGATATTTTTCTTTCATCAACTGAGTCACCTCGAAGCAAGGCGTCCAAGCCGTTTCGAAAGTCATGCGAAGGGTGTCGCCTTCGCGTTTCAGGCCAGTCCAATCACCACGACACATCACATCTTCCGGGTTCTTTCCTAAAGCGGATACTAGATAACCCAGCCAATTGGATTCGTCAATCATGTACTGTTCCGATACTTCGAAGTTCGCCATGACTTGATACAATGCATCGAGTTCTTCCTTCTTGCCCTCTATGACATATTTGGTAGTGCAAATGTTAGCCATTATGTTCTAGTCGGAAGTTTATAGTAGAGTTTTACTCATGAGAACAAACGGGTAGTATTAAAAGGGCAGGTCAAGATCTAGATCAACATCTAAATGTATTCCGGACTCTATATTACCCTTGTCATCTCCATTTTTAAGTCTGGTTAACCTGCGCTCTTCATCATAATGCTCCGGCAGAGGAGGCCATGTATCAGGAGAGATGTTAACACCCAAATCAATCATTTCCTGAACTCGTTCTCTTCTGTATTGGCGCAATTGCTCATAATGCTCTTTCGTCGGGCCTTCGTAGGGATCCACATCGATGCCCCAATGAAACATCTCGTAAACATCATCGCTCAACGCAAGCCATTTGATGGCACCCTTATCAGAGTAACCATATTCAAGGTCTCCACAATCGCAGAAATCGAACACTCTGAATTCCACGTCTGGGAAATGAGCCACAACGGATTCCGCTATCTCGAATGCAGGAGCTGTTGCACGTCCGCCCCAACTCAGTTCTCCCTTATCTTCATCGAAAGAGAAATCTACACTTAATTTATTACAATGAGGAGCCATCCACATGCAACGGTCTTCTATTGGAAGATTCATGGCATATTCTAATGCCTCGTTATATTCCGATTCTGAAACGCAGTATTCTTCATCAATCGGTTTTACAATCTCATAAACACGCAAAAAGTCTTTCTTATTTCTAATTGTTAATGTCGTACTTGAATATATACCCATAGTTTTTATAGTTTTTGATTATTAAATGCTTTTCCTTTCCAGTATTCGCTGAAACTCATGGCCTGTTTATGATAATCTATCTTTCAGTTCTGTTTGCAGTAGCATATAAAGCCAAGAACTTCTTCAGAGCTTATACGCCAAGCTAAGGTCTGACTTAGGATTAAGCAACCAACAAAAGATGGCACTATGGCAGTTTTCACTGCGCTCTATACCTAATGCATAAAAATTGTTGATTGGCCATAATGTGCCTTCAACTCTTGGCAAACAGGATTATTTTCAAAATACTTCTTTCGTCAATAATATAGACAATTATTATGGAAATTTCAAATCACTCCTACCTTTTCACGCAGTTTCTACCATACTTTCACGGTGTCGAAATCACAGTAGTGAAGGAAAAATCTTCGTCCTTTCCTAACGCTTTTTAGCATATTGAAGATTCGTAACCACAAAATTATACGCATCTGCATAGCCGATGGTGAATTCATCAAATTCAAACCATTCGTCATCATTGTAAGCGAACCCACTTAAGGTTTCGGCCTTAAAAATCAGATGGTTATTCTCATCCAATCCCACAGCACAAATAAGTATAATTTCATCATCACCTGTCATGACATTAAACAGACTTTCGCAGTATGCCTCATTCTCTTCTTCATCATCACAGTCAAACTCAATATAATGCCCTTGTGCATTATTCTTAAGGACTTGAATGGTTTCTTCTTTGGCCATTTGTTCAATAGCTTCAATTTGATTTAAATACTTTTTAGCATCCATGTTAAACATATTTTATAAGATTAAACTTGATGTTAATATAGTTACTATTTGCGGAAGATTTAAAAATCATCCTGTTTTATCGAGACAAATATAATAATAAAGTATTATATAGAAAGAAAATCCTCCTTGGTTTATAGTTCTTGGAGGATTTTATCGAGCTATATAACGAAGAATTTTACTTTTTCTTAGCAGCGGCATTTTTTTGTATTGCCTCCAGCTGGCTTAGCTTGTGTTTTTTTCTATTTATCGCCCTCTGTAGCCTCTGCAGTCTATACTGATTGAGTTCAAGGTCATACTTTAATCTGTCGATCAACTCTGCCAGGGCTTCTCCTGCGGAATCAAACAACTCGTTGTATTTCTTTTCCTCGCCATTGGCCAACTTGAACTCGAAATCTGGTTTCTCTGCGAGAAAACATTTCTTTTCAATTATCTTTGTGATTGTCGACTTATGTATGATATTCCTGGTGGGTGTCAGGTAATAGGCCGTATCTCCCACCTTAAATTGTTCATAGGACGACCTGGTTTTCGTGGTAAATCTAATTGGAAAGTGCTTGAATGTCATATTTTTCTTGTTTTTAATTACAAATTAATATA
>CADAZW010000066.1 GCA_902792555.1 uncultured Bacteroidales bacterium
TGCCGTCGATGATGAAGTTGTAAACGGCCACTACGTCGGAGGTGTTGACCTCGCCGTCGCCGTTAACGTCGCCCTGGGTGACAGTCTTCATAGGCTTGAGGCCAGTGATGACAAGGGTCATATCGGTTTCAACGTCAGCTACCTCGGCCTTGAAGGTTGCGGGGTCGATGACACCAGTCTGAGCTGCGATGGTGGGAGTGCCGGAAACGGCCTCAAAAGCCTCGCCAGTGCTACGGGCAACACCAGCCTTAACAGCCTGTGCATAGAGCATACCTACGATACCATTGCTTGCCTCCTTAGTGGAAGAGAGGGTGCTGGGGAGAGGAATGGTAAGCTGGATGGGCTCGGTACCGCTATACTGATAGATAACGGCCTCGTTGGCAGCTACCTCTGTCTTCTTGTAAAGATCGATAGTGGTTTCGAGTTCGCCTTCAACCTCCTCCTGGGTCATATTCTTAACACCGTAGAGGGTGAGACCTTCGTTGAGATCAACAAACTCATCACTGAGGTTGTAAGGCAGAGCCAGAACGCCGATACCCGGAGTGATGGTGGCGGAGATAGCCTCTACGTCCTCGCTGAGCGGCAGGATTACCCAAGAAGTAGCAGCAGGATTAGGCTCAGTAAAGATAGCCTTGGCTTCAACCTCGCCGGCAACGGCATCAACACCGATAGCAAGACCCTGCTTGTTCATGGCATTGGTGGGAACGAAGGTGTAAGCACCGTCGCCACTGTAGTTGATTTCATAAACAACGGGCTTGTAGGAGAGAGTTGCCTCTGTGCCGTCGGTGGAAGCCTCGGTAAGATAGAAACCGGTAGCTACGTTCTGTACATAATAGGTGCCTTCGCCCTCGGCAGGAGCAAACATCCACATGGTCTCAGCGGCGTACTCGTCATACTTGCCGTCATTGGTACCAACCTTAAGGGTTGTCTTGCGGTCAGGAGCAGAAGCATAGAGGTTCTGTCCCAACTGTGGAGACTGCAGATAGTAGAAGGTGTTGGGCTCGAAGGTGTTGAGAGCGTTGAGGAAGTTCTCCTTAGCGGTGCGCAGGGCAGCCATCTGGGCCTTAACCTCGTCAACAGTGATGGCGGGAGAAATCATAGCCTTGGCAGTTGCTGCTGCTTCTGCGAGAGCGTCGGCTACATCCTGGTTGGAAACCTGGCCAATCTCTTCACCTACAATAGCGGTGGAACCGAGTACCTCGCACTCAGCTGCCAAAGCAGCAAGGGCGGCGGTGTCGGCATAGAGTTCCTTAACCTCGGCAAGGGCAGCCTTCAGCTCGGCAATGTCTGCCTCGGTAGCCTGGTCGGCAATAGCCATCTTGGCGTTAGCAGTAGTGAAGAGGACGTCTGCTTTCTCTGACATGCCCTCAGTGGTGTAGTACTGAGAGGTGGTCTCATCAACAGAGGCAGGATGAACCTGGAACTCAGAGAGAGTGAAGTAGCTACCGCCATTGGCGTTGGAGATAACCTCATAGCGGATGAATCCGTAGGTATCGCCAAGGTCAAGGGTATAGAATACAGGATCGAAGGGCTCTGTGAGCTCTGACTGCTTGAGAGCACCAAGGCTGGTGCTGCCTACCATTGCCCAGTCACCACCGTCAACGGTGTCCTTGGCAGCGTAGATCTGAATGAAGTTAGGACGCTCCTGTACACCCCACTTGTGCTGGTTGGCATTACCCTTCTCCATGCTTGCGCAACGGGTAGAGTACTCGAAGGTTACATAGCGCTGCGGAGTCTGGCTGATGTCGATATCGATATAACCGGAACCCTGCATGTAAGTCTCGTCGTCGCCATCGATGAGGAACTTGTAGTCATCAGAAGTGGCAACGCCCTGGCCGCGGAAGTGGTAGAACGCAATCTGGTTGCCCTCAACATTGGATTCAAGAGTACCAGCATCGATGGAACCGTTACCGCCTGCTACAGTAATCAGGTCTTCCTCACCCGGAGTGTAGGTGAAGAGCTTAGCATAGAGGTCCTTAGCCTCGGTAACGAGGTCGTTAACCTGCTGCGTGCGGTCAACCTGAGCCTTCTTGTCAGCGAAGTCTGCCATCTTCTCATCGTCAACGGTGCGGAGATACCAGAGGTTGAAGTGGGTGTTCTTGGTAGAATCATCACTCCACTGTCCCCAAGAGGTAAGGTTACCCTGACTGTCGCTAGCTACAGGACTGGAGCTTGCATACGGTGTGTAGGAAGTGTTGTGATAGGTGCGGCTACCCCAATACCACTTACCGCTGGTGTACTGACGGATATTCTGAGGCTCAGAGGGATCCGGAGTAAGCGGAGTGGAAGAGGAATACCACTGGGTGCCGTGATAAACATAGTTGCCGGTAGCGTAGTTTTGTACCCAGAACTCGTTCTCTTCAGCATCGCTGTTGGTGTTGGGAGCGATGTACCATACAAAGTTTACATCGGTCTCATCAAGGTTCTTGTAAGCAATCAGGTTAGCGGAGGTGTTGTCATAGACAGCCTTCTCCACACCGAAATTGTTGAGGAAATCATCGAAACCGCTGATGATGAAGTAGTAACCTTCAGTAAGAGGAATCAGAGCACCCTCTACGGCCTCACGCTTTGCACGGAGGTCTTTAACAGCGGCCTCATACTCTTCCTCAGAAGCGGCCTGCAGAACAAGCATCATGGCTGACTCGAGAGAGGAGTTGTAAGCCTCAACTACAGAAGCACGGTAGAAACCGGGGTCATTACCGGCAACGAACTCAGTCTTGCTGTAGTTGTCGATAAGCTGCTCGAGCTCTTCCTGAGCAGAGAGCTTCTTTACCGTCCAGAACTGCCAGGAAACGCAGCCGTCATTGTAAGGCTCCCAAGCTACGTTTGCGCCCTGATAGGAAATCTTCATCATCTTGGGACTCTCAATACCATCGCCGGAAATCCAGATGGGAAGATTCTGACGGCTGATAACGAAACCAGAGGAAGGACCATTGGTACGCCAAACCTCGCCTTCAGTCACGTCCTCGCCGGGGGTTCCCTTAGCGATGACGATCTTGGCAGCCTTGCTCTTGTCGTCGGTAAGCTCCCAGTTGAAGCCATTGTAGTTGTAAACATCATAGCCGTCAAGGCCAGGATGACCTTCAAGGTCAACCTCCTGTACGTAGAGGTTCTGACCTACTGACTTAAGATACCAAAGGTCGTAGCCGGCTTCGGTCTTCTCTCCTGTGGCCTCAATCTGCCAAAGGACATCTTCATCGTCCATAACCTCAAGCAGACCACCATTGGTGCCGTACTTGCAGGAGATGAACTTGCTTGTTTCAGCGTTCATAATGGCATAAGTAACGCCAGGCTCAGGACCATCAGTGGCCTCTGTCTCTAGGCTATACTTCTGCGCACTAACGCTCACGGTGCATAGCATAGCAAACACCGCTGCAATGAAAAGGTATAACTTTTTCATACGCAAAAAATTTTTAAGTTAATAATTAGGTTAACAATAAATATCTTTCTTAAATTTTTATTGGGAGACAGCGGTTCGAACCGCTGTCTCCCATTATATTATAATATAAGGTACGCGCGAAGAGATGGCAAATCTTTTACCAAATATCCTCCATCTCAGTGCCTGCATAAACCCACTTGGGAACCCACTCCATGTAATCCCAAAGGAACATGGTGGCAGTACTCTCAAGCACAGACTTGATGCGGATGTACCATACCTCATCGGGACCGAAGGTACCCTGGGTTACGATACGACGGATACGCTCGTAGCCGGCATAGGTCTTGGTGCAGCGCATTGACTCGGTGATGGCTGTACCGCCACCACGCTTGATACCATCGTGGTAAGGTGCCTTCATATAGCCGTGGAGTCGCATCACACGGTCGTTCTCATAGTTAGCATCCCAGTCCTCAGTATCTGTCTCATAGCCGATGACAGGCAGAGTGTAGTTGAGGCGGAGGTCAACAGGCAGACCGATAGGCTGCAGGTTCTCAGGATTGGTGCCGAGATAGATCTGTGCCATACCAAAGGTGGGGTATGTAGGCTTGGCTATACGGAGCTCCCATGTGCCATAGTAAGGTACAGGCGGCAGACGCAAAATCATGTCATACTGACCGTTGACATTGATCTCATCACCCTGATAGTTATCCACCGTACTTGACCAGTAGGGCAGATAGCGAACGCGTGACTCCTTGCCAGTCTTAAGATTCTCAAAGTAGCCAGTGGGGAACACGTGCCACTCATTGTCAGTCATAAGGCGGAAACCATTGGTCATCATCTCAGGCAGCAGGGAGGTAACATCCCAGCGCAGACGCTCATTGAGCACTAGGTTGGGCACGTCGTAGTCGTAGATGAGAAGGCTATCGATAGTATAATAGAATCCGTTGAGAGCGTTGTTGAGATAGTTCTTGTTGCTCTCCAAGATGAGAATACCCGGGCGGTCAATGTCGTATTCCTCAAAGAAGTCACCGGCAGCCACGTCGGTCTTATGCTTGCAGTGACGGTTGATACGCTTGCCCTCAGTCTGCTTGCCCTCAGTAATCTTCATCATGCGGCGATGGCTGGTGCAAAGAGTCTCGTAATACTCGAAGCAGTCGATGGAGAGCTGTGTGGGGTTGCTGTAGGCAAAGCCCATCTCGGCGTGATGAACAACGATCTTGTCGAGGGTTAGACGCTCAGGCAGCAGGTGATAGCTGACAAACTGGTTGACAGCGTTGTCCTCCTGCTTGAGATCGGTGCCGGTGGCATCGGGGTAGACCTGTGCACACCTATCCTTGATTGCAGCCAGGATTTCCTCGCCATTCTGCAGAATGCCGTTCTTAATGTCAGGCTCAGGCACACCCCACTGGGCAACGAAGAGGCTGTCGGGCTCTACGAATGCGGTAAAACCGATATAGCGATGCTCCGGGCAACGATAGGTGCCGCTCTCTATACTCATCGTCTCGGGATGGTTCATCTCGTAGTCCTCATCGCGGTAAACCTCCATCTTCTTGTCCCATCCGGTCTGGCGGAGCAGCATGGAGAATATTTTGAGGTTGGGGGTCTGCTCGATAAGGTCGGGCAGATATGCATTAGACATCTGAACAACATTGTCCACGCCGTGTACCACGCCGTTAGTTACCTCCACGTCAGGATTGACGATCCTGGAATGTTCGTTTACCACTGTTATAGCCTTGCTTGTAACAGAGTCATTGTCGTAACTGATGGTGATATAGCGGTCGTTCATGTTGGTCTTTCCCAGTGCGCCGACAAGGAAGTCGGTAGTGAGATAGGCGTCGTTGTTGCCGTTATCAATAATGGCATTGCGGACGATATACTCGGCAGTGGAGTCGGGTATCTGGGTGATGTCGTAGTCACGGGTTACGTAGATGGAATCCAGGTAAGCGTGGAGAGCTTCATTAGTGGGAGCAAATACAGTATAATTACCACGTGTGGAAAGCAACTGAGCTATGTTGGATTCGCTCTTCTTGCTCAGCTTCACCTTTGAGCATACATAGGCGAAGTCTGTGTAGTTCTCCGATTCCTCCAAGAAGGAAATAATAGTGCTACCCTTGAACGTGTAGAGATCAGAGTCGTCCACATCGTCCTTACAACTGTAGAAACTTGCGCTGACTGCAAAAAGAGCCAGCACTAGCAAACTTTTTTTGAAATTCAGTTTCATTTTTGTTATTGTTTTTTGTTTTACTTTTCTTCCTTAATTAATGTATGCGCACACGCACACATTCTGACTACAAAAATAGAGAAAACTTTTTAAAGTAATATTAAATAGAGTAAAAAAAACATCTTTTTAATGCACATTTCATTATATCTTTCTAAAAAATCATCTGTCATCGCAGAAAAAGGCTATTTGCCTGCTGCGTTTCCCTTTTATCAAACAACTGAAAAAAAAAGCGGACAGTCATTGACTGCCCGCAGATAATGTTTCGACAATTATAATCTGTCAAAAACAAAGCCGTTGGCTTCTAAATATAATGACAGAAGAACCTAATCCTTTGGAAGAGCATGGAAGAATAATCTCTCACCAATGCTATTTATTCAGCTTCCAGGTAGCACCGTCCTTGGTGTCCTTCACCTCAAAACCCAGCTGGGCAAGACGGTCGCGGATAAGGTCGCTGGTAGCCCAATCCTTGGCAGCCTTAGCCTTGGCGCGGGTTTCGAGCAACAGGTCAACAGCAGCGGAGAAGGCCTCCTCACGCTGACTGCTGCCGTCAGCCTCTGCCTTGAGGCCGAGGATATCAAAGGTGAAAGTATGGAACACGTCGCGCAAAGCCTCGAGTCCATCGGCAGTGATGGTCTGCTGATGGTCGGCCACTTGATTGATTACACGGCAAGCGTCGAAGAGGTGGCTGATAACGATTGGCGAGTTGAGGTCGTCATTCATCGCGTCGTAGCATTTCTGGCGCAGCTCCTCGGCATAGGCCTTGTCAACAATGCCACCATCGGTGGGCTGAAGACGCTCAATTTGCGCGATTCCATCGAAGAGTCTCTCCATTCCCTTACGGCTGGCCTGCAAGGCTTCGTTGGAGAAGTCCACAGTGGAGCGATAGTGAGCCTGGAGGATGAAGAAGCGGATAGTCATAGGGCTATAGGCCTCTTGCAGTTTCTCGTGGCTACCATCGAAGAACTGCTGGAGGGTAATAAAGTTATTATAGCTCTTGCCCATCTTCTTGCCTTCAATGGTTATCATATTATTGTGCATCCAATACTTTACCATATCGTCGCCCTGCGAAGCTACAGCCTGAGCTATCTCACACTCATGGTGGGGAAAAACAAGATCCATACCGCCGCCGTGGATATCAAAATGATTACCCAGATATTTGCGGCCCATGGCGGTGCACTCGCAGTGCCATCCGGGGAAACCTTCACTCCAAGGGCTGGGCCAGCGCATGATGTGCTGCGGCTGGGCTTTCTTCCAGAGGGCAAAGTCCACCTGGTTGTGCTTCTCGTCCTGTCCGTCAAGAGTGCGGCTATGGTTGATCACATCGGTAAGGTTGCGGTTGGACAATTTGCCATAGCGGTAAGTCTGGTTGTACTTCTCCACGTCAAAATAGACGCTGCCCTCGCTTACATAGGCAAAGCCGTTGTCAAGGATTTCCTTCACCAGTTGCTCCTGCTCAATGATATGGCCGGAGGCGTGAGGCTCTATGCTTGGCGGCAGCACATTGAGGGCGTCCATGGCCTGGTGGAAGCGGTTGGTGTAATACTGCGCCACCTCCATCGGCTCCAGCTGCTCCAGCCGGGCCTTCTTGGCAATTTTGTCCTCGCCCTCATCGGCATCGTGCTCCAGATGACCTACATCGGTGATGTTGCGCACGTAGCGCACCTTATAGCCGAGGTGCAGCAGGTAGCGATAAAGAAGGTCAAAGGTTATAGCGGGGCGGGCATGGCCCAGATGGGCATCGCCATAGACAGTGGGGCCGCAGACATACATGCCTACGTGTCCTTCGTTGATGGGCTTAAACAGTTCCTTGTTGCGCGACAAGGTGTTGTAGATAAGTAATGGTTGCATCTCTTTGATTTATGAAATGTTATCTGTGATACTTTATGTCTTGGATACCTTCTCCTTACTCCTTTTCTCCTTATTCCCCATCTCTCCAATAATATGCACATCTCTCTGAGGGAAGGGGATGGAAATGTTATTCTCATTGAGGGCGTTATATATCGTTTCCTTGATGCGGCTGGTAATCATGAGTTTCTCCTCCACGATTATCCAGCAGGTTAAAATGAGATTAACGCTGCTGTCGGCAAACTCATCAAAAAGGACATCGGCGCCCAGCTTGGTATTGATTATGTCGCGCCCGTCACGAGTCTTGGCCTGGAGATCATTGATGGCCTTCATCAGCACCTTGCGCACCTTATTGATGTCAGTGCCGTAGGCCACGCCGAAGGGCACCTTGAGAAGCTCATAGCTGTGGCTCTTGGTAAGGTTCTTGAAATTCTTGCTGAATAGCGCACTGTTAAGGAAGGCGATGATGGAGCCGTCAAGGGTGGCTATCTGAGTACTCTGATAAGTGATGCTCTCCACCTTGCCGCGAATGCCGTCGCACTCAATAAAGTCGCCCACACGGATACGGCCGGTCATGAGCGATATTCCGTAGAAGAAATTCTCCAGCAGGTCCTTCATGGCAAAGCCGACACCAGTGGCCAGGCCCGCAGAGATGATGCTTATGGCGCCGCCGGGAATATGGAGCATCAGCATGCAGATAATGAAGTAAGAGCCCCACACCAATATAGCTATCACATTGTTGGCCAGGGTGATATTGGGCCTTGCGCTGATCACTTTGTCAACTCTCTGCCTCTGTGAATTACGCATCTTGGGATTGCGAGTCTTGAGCTTATAGAGAGCTTTGAGCAGATAGCTGACATAGCGGAACACAAACCATAGGCTGCAGGCCAACACTATCTTCTGCAGACTTAGGTAGAGCACGTTGGGAATCTTGATGAAATCCAGCAGGAAGAAGTTTACAACCGAGTTTGTAAGGTTGAACACATCGGCAGCCCACCATATGCTCCACATTATACTCACCACGCCCAGCACCGGTACCACAGCCTTATAGATAAGGTCAAAGAACCACGTGTTGATAATATAGTCTCCAGGATTGTCCTTTATCTTCTGCAAGGCAGCTGCTGCGTCGAGGGCTGGAGACAAGTTAGCACGCTGGCGTTCCGACTTACGGATCTTCGAGCTCTGCCGGCGCGCCACCTTGGCAGCCAGCTTGCGAGCCTCATAAAGCTCCAGCAAATGATAGGCACTGGTGATGGTCTGGATGCAGGTGAGCTGGAAGAGCCACCATATCAGTATCTGCACAGCCATCAAGGTGTAGCCCACCCAGGCAGCCACGGTTGACGCCATCATTATCACCAGCGATATCCAGGTATAGAAGGTGTCACTCTTGGGTATGTTGCTATTATGGCGCCTTACCACAATCCACTGCCACAGCGTAAAGACAGCCAGCAGCGGTGGGAAGACAAGGTTGACAAGATTGTTGGGAATAAATATCACGCGGAACACGATGACCACAAAGCCCATCAGCATTACCGGCGTATAGATGCGGAATCCGCTCTTTATCTGATTGCCGTTGAGCCTTACCAGCAGCGACAGCAGGATAACACCCACCAGCCAGGCATACTCTATTAGCAGGCCGCTGGCCATGAGCATAAAGTTGTTATGTCCCATGGAGATCCTTACGATGGATATTACTACAGCAAAGATTATTATGGCCGCCACAAGGCCTATGCACACCCGCTTCTTCAGAAACTCGGGAGTGCGCAGCCGCTTGGGCACCAACCACTTCATGATGGCGCTGCTCAGCGCAGCCGCAAGAATAAGATAGAATAGGATAAACACTGCAAAGAAGAAAACGCCCGGCCCCCTCCACTGCGAGTTGACCTTGATGCGCACACCGTCCTTAGTGTTGATGGACTCTACACGGTATTTCTCCTTGGTGTCGTTCTTAGCTTCATCAATAGACCACTTCAACCGCTTCAGCACAGTGAAGTAACTGTGGCCACCATTGATAAAGATATTGTTTTGTATCTCCTCGTAGCGCTTCTGCGCATAGTCGTGCACCTTCTTGAGCTTCTTGCCCATCTCGGCATAATGCGCTTGGTCGGCAGCGAGGCTGTTCTTGGTCTCCCTCACATTGTTGAGCATCTTGGTGGCCAGCTTGATGCACACGTCGCGATACTTCTGGCTCGTTTCATTCAAGCTGAGCGGCGAGAGATTCTTCAGCGCCTCCAGCAACGACTGGTATCTCACCACCTCCTGCTCCATGCGCCCCATAATCTTCTGATAGGGCACACGGCTGCTCTTATACTCACGGTACTGCTCCGTAGCCTCATGGCAGGCATATGTGAGGTCGAAGGTATAGTCCTCCTTCTGCGAGTAGAGCATCAGCGCTATCTGGTCGCTGCGTTGCATGGTCTCTACCATAGCCTGGTGCTGCATCTCGGCCCGCTTGTGATAGCGTTCCATCTGCTCCTTCTGCTCGCGGAAAGCATTCTCCAGCTCAGCCCTCAGCACCGATATAGTCTGATTGAGATCGCGCTCCTTCAGCACCGCACGCGCCGGCACAACACCAAAAAACAGCGCACCAAGCATCA
Source organism: uncultured Bacteroidales bacterium (assembly GCA_902792555.1). GTDB lineage: Bacteria > Bacteroidota > Bacteroidia > Bacteroidales > Bacteroidaceae > UBA6382. Next base: position 10,040 of record CADAZW010000066.1, read on the forward strand.
ACAATGCAAAAATCTTTCTCACAGCATTCATAAACTATACATATATAAATATAACTCTGCAAAAGTACACAAAATTCCTCACTTCCGCGCCCAAAACACCAATTTATTGCGCATAAAGCCCCTTACGGCCATCTTTTCGGAGCACTCTCATGCTTTTTTGCACCTCTAGCCTCACCCTATCCGCCTACAGATTTTTTTTGGTAATGATATAGATGTTGGCACAGATTACTCATAATGCAGCCAATTCTGACTGCGTTAGTTGTATGTTTATTGCATAGCAGCGTTGATTAGAATA